>NZ_JBPODS010000015.1:0-59966 GCF_051200995.1 Anoxybacillus eryuanensis
ATCAAAAGCAAGCTTTTGATTCGTCCGCTCGACTTGCATGTATTAGGCACGCCGCCAGCGTTCGTCCTGAGCCAGGATCAAACTCTCCATAGAAAGTTTATATCTCTAGCTTTTACACTGCTGTTTTGTTCAGTTTTCAAAGAACATCAAGCACAAGATATATCATACAAGAGCACTTTGTTAATGTCAACACTTTTTTATAAAAAAATGAAATGACATGGACAATCGCCATTGTCATTTCATTTTATAATCTCTTCAATGCACAAATCTTTTTCGTTTTTTAGTGAAATGATTTGGTTTGTATTCATTATCTTAATCATTGGGCAGGACGGTGAATCTTGTTCAAAAAAGATAATTTCCCCAACTTGTTCATTCGATAATTTTACTTTTGCTCCTAAAGAAAGGTTCATCAAAAGAGAAGCCAGCGCTTGAACAACAGAAAGATCGAATTTTCCGAAACAATCTTTATGAATTTGTTCAAACACTTTAAAAGGTGATTGCTTATTGCGATAAGGACGCTCAGAAATCATCGCATGATAAACATCTGCGACCGCAACAATTTTACTATAAGGGTGAATTTTTTCTTCTTGAACACTAAGTAAATATCCGCTGCCATCATTTCGCTCATGATGTTGCAAAACAGCGAGCTTTACTCCTTCTTGTAATGCAGTAATTTTTTGAACCATTTTATAACCGTAAACGGTATGTTGGCGCATATCTTTATATTCCATTGGAGTAAGAGCCGTACTTTTGTTAAGTATTTTCGGGTCAACTTTTGACATACCACAATCGCTTAATAGCCCAGCGATGGCGACTTGCATGTAATCCCCTTTTGCATATTGTAATTTTTTCGCTAATACACCTGAAAGAAGGCCGACTGTTACTGCATGATGAAATAAGTACTCTGATTTGGTAGAGTAATGATGAAAGAAGAGTAGCTCCTTTTCCGATTCCAATACTTTTTCAAACAAAGGCATAAACATTTTACGCACTTTGCCAATATCCACAGGTAACCCAGCCTGCCATCCTTGAAACATTTGTTTATATTGTTGGACAACTTCTAAATATAAGGTCAATATATCTTTGTTTTCCGTTATTTTTGGCTTCGGTACATCTTCTTGAATGACTTCACTCGGTCGAAATGTACTACCGTCAACAAGAACTGACTGTACACGTACTTGATCAACAAGAAACTTTTGCAATACAGTTAATAGTTTCGCATTTAATACCGTATTTTTTGGAACAATAACGCGATGCGATTTTCCGATAATATCTTCAGCTAAAATGCAACCTTCTTGTAATTGAGCTGTTTTTACTAACAACATGTCTTCTCCCCCCCTTTGTAAAGCATAGAGGGGAAAAACTCCCCTCTATGCTTCTTGCAGTTGTTCTTTTTCTTCTTCTTTTGGTACCTTCGCTACTGTCGCGACATACTCCTGTTCGTTTTCTTCATCTAGACGAATGAGCTTAACACCTTGTGTGTTTCGTCCCATAACGGAAATATCGCTCACTGCCATACGAATCATTACACCGCTTGCGGTCATTAACATTAAGTCTTCTTCACCTGTAACTGTTTTAACAGCAACAACATCGCCGTTTTTTTCAGTAATATTACATGTCTTAATTCCTTTTCCACCACGGCTTTGAATACGATACTCTGAAGCTGGTGTTCGTTTTCCATAACCATTTCGCGTTACAATTAAAATTTCCTCATCACCATCCAAGCTTTCCATACCGACCACTTCGTCGCCTGGACATAATGTAATTGCTTTTACACCTGCAGCTGTGCGTCCCATTGAGCGAACATCTGTCTCAGGAAAACGAATTAACATTCCTTTTTTCGTCCCCACAATCATATGTTTATGACCATCTGTCAGTTTTACGGATATTAATTCATCGCCTTCATGTAAATGAATAGCAATTAAACCATGGTTACGAATGTTAGCAAACGATGATAAAGGGGATCTTTTAGCAATTCCTTGCTTTGTTGTAAAAAATAAAAATGCATCTTCATGGAATTGTTCGATTGCAATCACCGTGTTAATTACTTCATCTTTTTCAATGTTTAATAAGTTAACTATTGGAATACCTTTTGCTGTGCGACTGAACTCTGGAATTTCATATCCTTTTGCTTTGTATACTTTTCCTTTATTTGTAAAAAATAAAACGATATCATGTGTCGATGTAATGACTAAATGCTCGACAAAATCGTCCTCATTCGTATTCATACCTTGAATACCACGACCTCCACGTCGTTGGCTCCGGTACGTTGAAACAGGAAGACGTTTTATATATCCCCTGTGTGTTAATGTAACAACGATATTTTCACGAGTAATTAAATCTTCATCATCGATTGTTTCTAAACCGCCATTTACTATTTCTGTGCGACGATAGTCATTGAACTTCTCTTTAATTTCAAGCAATTCGTCACGAATGATTTGTAAAACTTTTTGCTCATCAGCTAGAATGGCTTTTAAATGTGCGATGAGCTTCACTAGCTCTCCATACTCTTGTTCAATTTTTTCACGCTCTAGTCCCGTTAAACGTTGTAGACGCATATCTAAAATAGCTTGTGCTTGCTTTTCACTTAACTGAAACTTTGTCATCAATCCTTCTTTCGCTATGTCTACAGTTGCAGATTGACGAATAAGCTCAATTACCTCGTCTAGGTGATCAAGGGCAATGCGTAAACCTTCTAAAATATGTGCGCGAGCTTCTGCTTTGTTTAGCTCAAATTGAGTGCGACGACGAATAACAATTTTTTGATGGTCTAAATAATGTTGTAAACATTGTTTTAAATTTAATACTTTCGGTTGTCCATCAACAAGCGCAAGCATATTGATCCCAAAACTCGTTTGTAAAGCTGTTTGTTTGTACAAATTGTTGAGCACTACATGTGCACTTACATCTCTTCTTACTTCAATGACAATGCGCATACCGCTCCGATCAGATTCATCACGTAAATCTGTAATGCCATCGATTTTCTTTTCACGGACAAGTTCAGCAATTTTTTCAATTAACTTGGCTTTATTGACTTGGTAAGGTAATTCACGGACGATAATCATTTCTTTTCCGTTCTCTTTTTGCTCAATCTCAGCTTTCGCACGTAATGTGATCGAACCACGTCCTGTTTCATACGCTTTTCTTATCCCGCCTCTTCCAATAATTTGCGCACCTGTCGGAAAATCAGGGCCCGGCAAATATTCCATCAATTCAGCAACCGTCATGTCGGGATCTTTCATCAGTTCCAATAAAGCGTCAATGACTTCTCCAAGTTGATGCGGGGGAATATTCGTTGCCATCCCAACCGCAATCCCTGAAGATCCGTTCACAAGTAAATTCGGAAAACGGGCAGGCAAAACAATTGGCTCACGTTCTGAACCATCATAATTATCTTGGTAATCGATCGTGTCTTTGTTAATATCACGCAACAGCTCCATTGAAATTTTCGACATTCTTGCTTCTGTATAACGCATTGCTGCTGCGGCATCACCATCAATTGATCCAAAGTTTCCGTGTCCATCCACAAGCATATATCGATAGTTAAAATCTTGTGCCATCCGCACCATCGTATCGTATACCGCTGCATCACCATGCGGATGGTACTTACCGATCACTTCACCAACAATACGTGCCGACTTTTTGTAAGGCTTGTCCGCCGTCATTCCTAAATCGTGCATTGCATATAAAATACGACGATGTACTGGCTTTAGTCCGTCACGCACATCAGGGAGCGCACGGGATACAATGACGCTCATCGCATAGTCGAGAAACGATGCACGCATTTCTTGACTAATACTCACTTCCTTTACTCTTTCAGACATACAGCAACGAACCTCCCTTACCTAACAAAATAATAAAACAAGGGGAGGGTGAACAAACACTCTCCGACATGTTTAAATATCTAGATTTTTTACATATTTCGCGTTTTCCTCGATAAACTGCCTACGCGGTTCGACTTTGTCCCCCATTAAAATTTCGAATGTTTCGTCCGCCTCCATGGCATCTTGCAAACTCACTTTTAACAATGTACGCGTCTCAGGGTTCATCGTCGTCTCCCAAAGTTGCTCTGGATTCATCTCTCCAAGACCCTTGTAACGTTGAATAATTGGTTTCGGTTGTTCAGGTAACCGAGCTAATATTTCTTCAAGTTGTCGATCACTATATGCGTATTCAATTCGTTTTCCTTGCTGAATTTTATATAAAGGTGGCTGAGCGATATAAACATAACCTTGTTCGATTACCTCGCGCATATAGCGATAGAAAAATGTTAATAACAATGTGCGAATGTGAGCACCATCGACATCCGCGTCGGTCATAATAATGATCTTATGATAACGAGCTTTTGTAATATCAAAATCTTCTCCGATTCCCGTACCAAGAGCTGTAATAATTGCACGTACTTCATTGTTGGATAAAATTTTATCTAATCTTGATTTCTCAACGTTAATAATTTTTCCACGCAACGGTAAAATCGCTTGGAAATGACGATCGCGTCCTTGTTTTGCAGAACCGCCTGCTGAATCCCCCTCAACGACATATAGTTCACATATCGCTGGATCTTTCGATGAACAATCAGCTAATTTCCCAGGCAAACTCGATACTTCGAGGGCATTTTTTCTTCTCGTTAATTCCCGCGCTCGCTTCGCTGCTAGACGTGCCCTAGAAGCTAAAATTCCTTTTTCAACAATTTTTTTGGCAACTGCTGGGTTTTCGAGTAAAAACTTTTCAAATTGTTCAGCAAAAATAGACTCTGTCGCCGTACGAGCATCACTATTGCCAAGTTTCGTTTTCGTCTGTCCTTCAAACTGCGGTGCCGGGTGTTTTACTGATATGATGGCCGTTAATCCTTCCCGTACATCTTCACCCGTTAAATTGGCATCTTGTTCTTTAAACATATTGTTTTTACGACCATAATCATTAATAATTCGCGTCAGAGCTGTTTTAAACCCTAGCTCATGCGTACCACCTTCATGCGTATGAATGTTATTAGCGAATGAGTATATATTACTTGTATAACCATCGTTATATTGTAAGGCGATTTCGACTTGAATTCCTTCTTTTTCCCCTTCAATGTAAATGGGTTCCTCGTGAAGCGTTTCTTTTGTCCGATTTAAATGTTTAACGTATGAAGAAATTCCACCTTCATAGTAGTATTCGTTACGTCGCTTTTCATCACGTCGATCTTCTAAGGTAATACGAATGCCTTTGTTTAAAAAAGCAAGCTCTCGCAAGCGATGCGCAAGTGTGTCGTAATCATACTCCGTCGTTTCTGTGAAAATTTCTGGATCTGGTCTAAAATGAATGGTTGTACCTGTCCGATCTGTCTCACCTACAACCTGCAAATCTGCACAAGGTACGCCACGCTTATATTTTTGATAGTGAATTTTCCCATCGCGATGCACATATACTTCTAGCTCTTCGGACAACGCGTTAACAACGGATGCACCGACTCCATGCAATCCCCCAGACACTTTATATCCGCCGCCACCAAATTTTCCACCGGCGTGCAACACAGTCATAATTACTTCAACAGCTGGTCTCCCCATTTTTTCGTGAATACCAACAGGAATCCCTCGACCGTTATCTATTACTGTAATGCTGTTGTCTTCTTCAACAATGACGTTAATTTCCGTACAAAATCCAGCTAACGCTTCATCAATGCTGTTATCAACAATTTCCCAAACGAGATGATGCAATCCTTTCGGTCCGGTTGATCCGATATACATCCCCGGTCTTTTTCGTACTGCTTCTAACCCTTCGAGAACTTGGATTTGACTTTCATCATAAACAATTTGATCTCTTTGTTCCATCGCCACTATTGATCACCTACGCTTTCCTTTTCGAACAATATGTTCGAGGTTTATGAACAACTATCGTCTCATCATTTGTCCCGAGACAACTTCATACACATCTGCGTCTCGAACGACGCGATGTTCAATCCCATCTATACTTGTTGTTGTTACAAATGTTTGCACTTTGCCTTGTATAGCATTTAACAAATGTGTTTGACGAAAATCATCTAGCTCTGATAGAACATCATCGAGTAAAAGGATAGGATACTCGCCGATTTCCGAAAAAATTAAATCAATTTCAGCTAGTTTCAATGAAAGGGCCGTCGTTCGTTGTTGACCTTGGGAACCGAACGTCTGTACATCTTTTCCGTTAATCGTAAACGATAAATCATCTCGATGCGGACCGATGAGCGTTGTACCTCGTTCGATTTCTTTGGTTTTTATTTGTGTAAACTTATCGTTATACACTTCTACTATTCTCGACCATTGTTGTTTGTCTAATACATCAACCGAAGGACAATAATGAATGGCCAATTGTTCATGACCTCGACTAATTTCGGCATGAATCGGTTTCGCCCATGTTTGTAATAATTCGATAAACTCATATCTTTTGAGTGTGATTTTTACTGCGAGTTCCACAAGTTGTTCTGTGAGCACATCAAGAAACGTTTCGTCTGTCTGTTTTTTTGACTGGAGTAGTTTCAAATATTGATTTCTTTGTTGCAACACTTTTTGATACTGACCAAGTTCATGCATATAAACAGGAGATACTTGACCGATTTCCATATCGATAAAACGTCTTCGAATTTGTGGGCTTCCTTTTACAAGGTTTAAATCTTCTGGGGCAAACATGACAACGTTCATATGCCCGACGTAACTGCTTAATTTTGCCTGCTCGATATAATTTAGTTTTGCTTTTTTCCCTTTTTTCGACACGGTTAACTGTAAAAAAATTGGGCCGTTTTTCTTTCCTACTTTACCTTCTATTTTAGCATAATCTTTGTCCCAACGAATTAAATCTTTATCATTCGTCGTTCGATGTGATTTTGCCATCGACAAGACATAAATTGATTCCATGATGTTCGTCTTACCTTGAGCGTTTTCCCCTAAAATGACATTTACTTTGTTTTGAAATTGCCAACAACCTTGTTCATAATTGCGGTAATTTTTTAAAGTTAACTGTTCTAAAAACAAAGGTGCCCCCCACCTTTACGAACAAATCGTAAATGTACCGATTGTTTGAATGTCGACAACGTCTCCTGCTCTTAGTTTGCGACCACGACGTTGTTCTCGTTCCCCGTTAACAAGTACATCGTTTGTTTGTAAAAACCATTTCGCCATTCCGCCTGTTGAAATGACGTTCGCTAGTTTTAAAAATTGTCCAAGTGTAATGGTTTCTGTTGAAATTTTTATTTCTTTCATTTCTCATCCGCTCACTTTCTTATAAAAAGTGTCCATTCTTTCATTGTACTAAAAAAGAAGGGTGAAGAAAAGGAAAGCTGCTAGGTGATCTAGCAGCTTTTAGTATGTGCGCACAGGTAAAATTAATTGGAGCATGGAATCGTCATGAAGTGGTCGAATTAAAAATGGGCGCATTGCACCAGTAAAACTAATTTTAATTTCTGCTCCTTCTAACGCCTTTAATGCATCCATCATATATTTTGCACTGAAAGAAATTTTTAATTCTTCTCCGTCTACTTGTTCACACTGTACTTCCTCTACAACTTTTCCGATCTCAGGTGAGTTTGAAGAAATCTCAACGACTTTGTCAGACAGCGTGGATAAACGAACAACGTTATTTCTTCCTTCACGTGCTAGTAATGACGCACGGTCGATTGCTTGTAGAAACTCCTTCGTTTTTACGATCATATCTGTTTGGCTATCTGTTGGAATAAGTCGAGATGTATCTGGATAGTTCCCATCTAACAAACGTGAGAAAAACAACAAATGTTTTGTCTTAAATAATACTTGATTTTCTGTTACAACGATGTGAACAGGCTCATTGGATTCTTCGAGAATTTTATTTAGCTCGTTTAAGCTCTTTCCTGGAATGACGATATTGTAGTATGCTTCTGATTCTGTTTCTACTTTTGCTTTTCTCATAGCCAGTCGGTGGCTATCTGTTGCAATGCACGTAAGCTCATTATTTTCAATTCGCCAGTTTACACCTGTCAAGATTGGACGTGTTTCTGAGGTGGACACTGCAAATACTGTTTGGCGAATCACATGTTTTAACAAATCCGCTGGTATTTGAAACATATTTTCCTCTTGAATTTGTGGTAAGCGTGGATATTCTTCCGGATCCAATCCGTTTAAGTGAAATTCCGTTTTTCCAGAGCGAATTGTTGTGACAAATTGATCCTTTACTTCGATTTCTACGGTTTCTCTTGGTAACTTACGAACAATTTCACTAAAAAATCGTGCTTGTAGAACCACACTTCCTTGTTTAATGACGTCAACAATAACGCGATCCTTTTCCTCTGCTGGAATAAACGATTCAATCGAAATATCTGAATCACTTCCTGTCAATGTAACACCTTGCTCAGAAGCAACGATTTTAATTCCAGTCAAAATAGGAATTGTCGTGCGAGATGATACAGCCTTCATTACATCTTGTACACTTCTCACTAAGTGATCGCGATCGATAATAACTTTCACAAAGAAAACCTCCCTAATTTATTTATTATATTTTTTTAAAAAACTATTAATCATAGTACTAGGCGCTGTGATTATGTGGATAAGTGAATAAAACAAAGGAAGCACAGACTATCCACATGTGGACAGTCTGTGCACAAACACCAAACAGTTATTCACATTATTTCAGCTTCTCCATAATTTCTTTCAATTGTTTCTGTAGTTGAACGTCGGTTTGAATGAGAGCTGAAATTTTTTCGTGAGCATGGATGACTGTTGTATGGTCACGCCCTCCAAATTCCTCCCCAATTTTAGGGAGCGAACAGTCGGTTAACTCTCGTGAAAGATACATAGCAATTTGACGCGGAAAAGCAACGGATTTCGTTCGTTTTTTTGCTTTAAAATCTTCAAGTTTCACGTTAAAATGCTCCCCGACAACACGTTGAATGTCTTGAATCGTAATTACTTTTGGTTTGGAACTTGGAATAATATCTTTTAGTGCCTCTGCTGCCAAATCTGCGTTAATTTCTTTGTTAATTAAAGAAGAGTAAGCAACGACACGAATGAGCGCCCCTTCTAATTCTCGAATATTCGAATCAATTTGATTAGCAATATACAACATCACTTCGTTTGGTATATCGAACCCTTCGGCTTTTGCTTTTTTACGCAAAATGGCAATTCTCGTTTCTAAGTCAGGAGGAGTGATGTCTGTAATTAAGCCCCATTCAAAGCGAGAACGCAGGCGGTCTTCTAACGTCGGGATTTCTTTTGGAGGTCGGTCACTCGATATGACAATTTGCTTACTTTCTTCGTGTAGTGTATTAAACGTATGGAAAAACTCTTCTTGTGTTTGTTCTTTTCCAGCTAAAAATTGAATATCATCTATTAACAGCACGTCCACATTGCGATATTTGTTACGAAAATCATCTGGACGGTTATCGCGAATGGCATTAATAAATTCATTTGTAAACTTTTCCGAAGATAAATAGACGACTTTTGCTGATGGGTTATGTTCAAGAACGTAATGACCGATTGCATGCATGAGGTGCGTCTTGCCTAGGCCTACACCACCGTAAATGAAGAGGGGGTTGTATGCTTTGGCCGGTGCTTCTGCCACCGCTAAAGATGCAGCATGAGCGAAGCGATTTCCAGATCCGATGACAAAAGTGTCAAACGTGTATTTTGGATTCAGCATACTTTGTGGAAATTCTGCTTGTTCGTCATCATGCTTCCGCGGTTTACTTGTTGGTTTTAGATCGAATTCTTCCAATGTTTGATGATTAGGAATTGTGCATTTAATTTTTAACTCTTCTCCGGTAATGTCATAAAGTGTCTGTTCAATCAGCCGGGTGTAACGTGATTCGAGCCAGTCTTTTGTAAATTCATTTGGGACGGTAATAATGAGTATGTCGCCTTTTAATGAATGCGCAGTCGTTGATTTTAACCATGTTTCAAAGCTCGGTTTGCTGATTTTTTTCTCAATTTCGGCTAATGCTTTATTCCATAAGTCCGAAATATTTTCCACGCCGCTCTCCCTCCTTCTCCGCGCGGGTGTTTAACTTTTGTATAACCGTGTTTGTCTATAAAAAAATTTTTTTCGACAGTTTTCAACGATTGTGGACAAATATTTACACACTATGTGGACGAAACTGTCCACACGTTATCCACATTTTGTGGATAATACAAAAAACTTATATAATTATCCAGAGTAAAAACAACAATATAATAGCAGATAAATACTTATGTTGCAATGGTTTTAAAATATTATCCACAAAACGAAAAAGCTGTGAAAAAATTTTATCCACAAGGTTATAAGATGTGAAAAACTTGTCGATAAATGTTGTGGATACAGAAAAAGCGACAAAAAATTTATCCACATTCATAATCACAATATATTCAAAAAAAGATACTCCCGGAGTAGTTGACATTTCTCTAAATTTCTCACTATAATTAGAAAGACTGTCTTTTAACAGTTATTCCTCAGGGAGGTGTCATATATGAAAAGAACGTATCAACCAAACAAACGGAAGCGCAGCAAAGTACACGGTTTCCGTGCGCGCATGAGCACAAAAAACGGAAGAAAAGTTCTTGCTCGTCGCCGTCGTAAAGGAAGAAAAGTATTATCTGCATAGGCCACTGAACGATCAGTGGTCTTTTTTCTAACGGGAGTTACGATCGAGGTGTGATGAGAGCACATGAAAAAAAAATATCGCATAAAAAAAAATGATGAATTTCAAGAAGTATTCAAGCGAGGAACATCGGTGGCGAATCGACAGTTTGTCTTATATGTTCTCGATAAACCAGAGCAACCGTATTTTCGGATCGGGTTATCCGTTAGTAAAAAAATAGGGAAAGCAGTCGTCCGCAATCGTGTGAAACGATATATTCGCCAAGTGTTCCACGAAGAGAGAGAGCAGATTGACGCAGGGAAAGATTATGTTATTATTGCACGCATGCCGGTAGCTACGATGGGGTATGAAGAGGCGAAAAAAAGTTTATTGCACGTTTTAAGACGAGCAAACGTTTTTCATTAAATGTTTGATCGACCGATATGCTAAAATATTTCATGGAACGTATAAAGTAAGGGGGAAAAACGAGTGAAGAAAAGGCAGGTCGCATGGCTGTTTTTACTTCTTGCTGTTGTACTAGCAGGATGTTCAGAAATTAACCAACCAATTACTGCAGAAAGTAAAGGTTTTTGGAACGAGTATATCGTTTACCCACTATCTTGGTTAATTACATACATGTCTGAGTTATTTGGTTCTAATTACGGTTTAGGCATTATCGTCGTAACCATTTTGATTCGTTTAGCTATTTTGCCGCTCATGGTTCAACAAACGAGAAATTCGAAAGCGATGCAGGCGCTACAACCAGAATTACAAAAACTGCGCGAAAAATATAGCTCAAAAGACGCACAAACGCAGCAAAAACTTCAACAAGAAACGATGTTACTTTTCCAAAAGCATGGTGTCAATCCGTTAGCTGGTTGTTTGCCGCTATTTATTCAAATGCCGATTTTAATTGGATTTTACCATGCCATTATGCGCACAGAAGAAATTGCACGCCATAATTTTTTATGGTTTGACTTAGGTGAAAAGGATCCGTTTTTTATCTTGCCACTTGTGGCTGGGGTCACAACATTTATTCAGCAAAAGATGATGATGGCTGGCACCGAGCAACAAAATCCACAAATGGCTATGATGCTTTGGTTAATGCCAATTATGGTCGTCGTCTTTGCGATCAACTTCCCAGCAGCGCTTTCGCTTTATTGGGTTGTTGGAAACTTATTTATGATTGTACAAACGTATTTCATTAAAGGGCCAGACTTAAAAGCGACGAAAGAGGCTGGGGGAACAGGAAAGTGAAACGAATCACGATGAGGGGCCAAACGGTAGAAGAGGCAGTGGAAAAAGCGTTAGCGCAATTACATGTGTCGAAAGAAGCGGTCGATATTGTTGTTGTGCAACAAGAAAAAAAGCCGTTTCTTGGCTTGTTCGGTGGACAAGAAGCAATCGTTGAAGTGACGGTAAGGGATCCATTTCATTTTGTCGAATCGTTTTTAAAACATGTTATTGAACAAATGAATGTCCATGTCCAACTCGCGTGCCAAGTGGAAGGAGAGCGTTTAGTCGTTTTCCTTTCAGGTCCAGATGTTGCGCGAGTAATTGGAAAACATGGACAAACATTGAATGCGTTACAATTGTTGGCGCAGGGAGTGTTAAATCGTTATACGGATCGCCCGCTTCGCGTTGTTATTGATGCGGAAGGATATCGAAAACGAAGAGAAGAAACACTTGTTCGTTTGGCGAAAAATATGGCGAAAAAAGCGATACAAATGGGAAAAGATATTTCGTTAGAACCGATGAGTGCATGGGAGCGGAAAGTCATTCATACGGCGTTAAGCGATGACGACAGAATACAAACGTTTTCAGCTGGAACGGAACCGCATCGCCATGTCGTCATTTCACTAAAAAGGTAAACATTCTCTAGGGGAAGTCGTTCCTAGAGAATTTTTTTTGTAAATTCAAACGTAGTGTGTATGTTGTTATTCACATGTGGATAAGTTAAAATTTATTTGATTAGCATTGTGAATAAAACATGCATGATATAGATGTGGATAATTTCGTTTATGAAAGAAGGTGAATCGCGTGGAGTTCGATACAATTGCAGCGATCTCAACTCCGATGGGTGAAGGAGCGATTGCGATCGTCCGTTTAAGCGGGGATGAAGCGATAAAGATTGTCGATCAACTATTTGTTGGTGTCGGAGGGAAACAGCTAAAAGACGTACCTTCTCACACCATTCATTATGGACACATAGTGCATCCGGAGACGAAAGAAACGATTGAAGAAGTGATGGTTACGGTCATGAGGGCTCCAAAGACGTTTACGCGTGAAGATGTTGTTGAAATTAATTGTCATGGGGGTCTCGTTTCTGTCAACCGCGTTCTTCAACTCGTGTTAGCATACGGAGCCCGTCTAGCACAACCTGGAGAGTTTACTAAAAGAGCTTTTTTAAACGGTCGTATTGATTTATCTCAAGCGGAAGCAGTAATGGATCTCATTCGCGCCAAAACAGATCGTGCGATGGCTATCGCGTTAAACCAAATGGAAGGGCGTTTATCAAAGCTTATTCGTCGCTTGCGCCAAACGATTTTAGAAACGTTGGCACATGTTGAAGTAAATATTGACTATCCAGAATATGATGACGTCGAAGAAATGACGCATCGACTTTTGCTTGAGAAGGCAACGGAAGTAAAAAATGAAATTGAACGGTTATTGCAAACCGCACAACAAGGAAAAGTGTTACGAGACGGACTAGCGACAGTGATTATCGGTCGTCCAAACGTTGGAAAATCATCGCTATTAAACAGTTTAGCTCATGAAAATCGAGCCATTGTCACCGATATTCCAGGTACAACACGCGATGTCATTGAGGAATATGTAAATGTTCGCGGTGTACCGCTTCGTTTGTTAGATACAGCAGGCATTCGTGAAACAGAAGACATTGTGGAACGTATTGGGGTCGAGCGATCACGGAAGGTGTTAAAAGAGGCCGATTTAATTTTACTCGTACTTAACTACAATGAGCCATTAACGACAGAAGATGAACAGCTGTTTGAAGCTGTCAAAGGAATGGACGTCATTGTTATTGTTAATAAAACAGACTTACCTAAGCGAATTGATATGGATCGAGTGAAGCAATTGTCGCAAGGCTCACCAGTTATTACGACATCGCTTTTAGAAGAAAAAGGAATCGATCAACTCGAAGAGGCGATTGCTTCATTGTTTTTTAGCGGAGATGTAGAGGCACGCGATTTAACATATGTATCAAACTCACGCCATATTGCATTATTAACACAAGCGAAAAAAGCAATAGAAGAAGCCATTTACGGCATCGAAGCAGGTATGCCGATCGACATCGTGCAAATTGATTTAACGAGGGCGTGGGAATTGTTAGGTGAAATCGTTGGAGATACGGTACACGAAAGTTTGATTGATCAATTGTTTGCACAATTTTGTTTAGGGAAATAAGGAGGGTATTTATGCATTACGAGGCAGGATCTTATGATGTCATCGTCGTCGGTGCTGGTCATGCTGGATGCGAAGCGGCGCTTGCTGCTGCGCGCATGGGGGCAAGTACGCTAGTGATTACACTCAATCTCGATATGATTGCTTTTATGCCATGTAATCCATCTATCGGCGGACCTGCAAAAGGGATTGTCGTTCGGGAAATTGACGCGTTAGGCGGAGAAATGGGGAAAAACATTGACAAAACGCATATTCAAATGCGCATGTTGAATACAGGAAAAGGACCTGCGGTGCGAGCGTTACGTGCACAAGCAGATAAATTTTTATATCAACAAGAAATGAAAAAAACGTTAGAAAACCAAGAGAATTTAACATTATTACAAGGAAAAGTAGAAAAATTGATCGTAGAAGAAGGTGTGTGTAAAGGTGTCATTACGCATACGGGTGCCCATTATTACGCAAAAGCTGTCGTTATTACGACAGGAACGTTTTTACGCGGTGAAATCATTATTGGAGATATTAAATATTCAAGCGGTCCAAACAATCAACAGCCGTCGATTAAGCTTTCAGAGCATCTAGAGGAGCTCGGATTTGAACTTGTTCGTTTTAAAACAGGAACGCCACCGCGCGTAAATAGTCATACGATTGATTACAGCAAAACAGAAATTCAGCCGGGAGATGACGTGCCACGGGCGTTCTCGTATGAAACGAAGGAATATATTACCGACCAACTTCCTTGTTGGCTCACTTATACGACAGAGGAAACGCATCGAATCATCGATGAAAATTTACATTTATCGCCGATGTATTCGGGGATGATTAAAGGGACAGGTCCGCGTTATTGCCCATCAATTGAAGATAAAATCGTTCGCTTCCACGATAAACCACGTCATCAAATTTTCCTTGAACCAGAAGGAAGACATACGCAAGAAGTATATGTACAAGGTTTATCGACAAGCTTGCCGGAGCATATTCAACGTCAAATGTTAGCGACAATACCAGGATTAGAAAAAGCACAGCTCATGCGTGCTGGTTATGCGATTGAGTATGATGCCATTGTTCCAACACAACTATGGCCAACGTTAGAAACAAAAGTCGTTCAACGTTTATACACAGCAGGACAAATTAATGGAACGTCTGGATATGAAGAGGCAGCGGGCCAAGGGCTCATTGCCGGCATTAATGCAGCATGTAAAGCGCTCGGAAAAGAGGAGTTAATTTTAAGTCGTTCTGAAGCATATATTGGCGTTTTAATTGACGACCTTGTGACAAAAGGGACGAATGAGCCATACCGCTTGTTAACATCGCGTGCAGAATATCGTCTTTTATTACGTCACGACAATGCTGATTTACGATTGACGGAAATTGGATATAAAATCGGCTTAATTTCACAAGAGCGATATGAAAAGTTTGTGGCAAAAAAAGAAGCGATCGAAGCGGAAAAGAAACGTTTAAAGTCTTACATCATTAAGCCGACACCACAAGTACAACAACTGATTCGAAATGTTGGAGGAAGTGAATTAAAAGACGGCATTCGCGCAGCTGACTTGTTAAAGCGTCCGGAAATGACATATGAACATATTCAAATGATTGCACCAGCGGAACAACTGGTTGATCCTGAAGTGGCAGAACAAGTAGAAATTCAAATTAAATACGAAGGATACATTGAAAAATCGCTACAACAAGTTGAAAAATTAAAGAAAATGGAAAATAAAAAAATTCCAGAAGACATTGATTACGATGCGATTACAGGATTGGCGACAGAGGCGCGACAAAAGCTAAAGCAAGTTCGTCCGCTTTCAATTGCACAAGCCTCACGCATTTCGGGAGTCAATCCGGCCGATATTTCGATTTTATTAGTTTATTTAGAGCAGGGAAAAATCGCACGTGTGTCAAATGAATAAAGAGGGATGAATGATGGATGTAAACGTATTTCAACAAATGTTAGAGGAGAAAGGAATTTCACTTTCTCCTCAACAACTCACTCAATTCGAAACATATTATCACTTGCTTGTTGAATGGAACGAGAAAATGAATTTAACAGCGATTACTGACAAAGAAGGCGTATACTTGAAGCATTTTTTTGATTCCATTACACCTGCTTTTTATTTCAATTTCTTGCAACCATTATCTATTTGCGATGTTGGGGCAGGAGCTGGGTTTCCGAGCATACCATTAAAAATTTGCTTTCCTCACTTACATGTATCAATTGTTGATTCATTACAAAAACGAATTACGTTTCTGAATCATTTAGCGGCACAACTCGGACTTGAAGGGGTAGCCTTTTATCACGATCGCGCTGAAACGTTTGGACAAAAAAGCGTCCGTGAGACGTTTGATGTCGTGACGGCTCGAGCTGTTGCGCGTTTATCTGTGCTAAGTGAACTTTGTTTGCCACTTGTGAAAGTAGGGGGAACGTTTATTGCGATGAAAGGTGCATCGGCGCAGGAAGAGCTTGAACAAGGAAAAACAGCGATTCGTGTGCTAGGTGGTGAAGTAGTAAAAGTGGAACAATTTTTATTACCGATTGAGGAAAGTGAACGGGCAATCGTTTTTATTGAAAAGAGAAGAAAAACACCGAAGAAATATCCACGCAAACCAGGGGTACCAAACAAACTTCCGATTGAATGAATGTTTTGAGTTCTCAAAGGTGGTGTCAGGGGGAAATGAAGCATCCTTTTTCGCGTTTTTTTAGCTTTGGTGAAAAAGAGCAAGAAGAAATCGTCGTACCAAATGAAGAAATAAAAAGAATTGCTATTTCACAAATTGTTCCAAACCGTTTTCAGCCCCGGACTATTTTTGTTGAAGATAAAATTGATGAACTTGCTCAAACGATTCGAACACATGGGATGATTCAACCGATTGTTGTTCGAGAATGTGAAGATGGGAAGTTCGAAATTATTGCCGGGGAACGAAGATGGCGAGCAGCACAAAAACTCGGCTGGACCGATATACCTGCTATTATTAAAAATTTGAATGATACGGAAACAGCTTCAGTTGCTTTAATTGAAAACTTACAGCGGGAAGAGCTAACTCCGATTGAAGAAGCGATCGCTTATGCTCGTTTGTTAGAATTGCATCATTTGACGCAAGAAGCGTTAGCGCAAAGACTTGGAAAAGGACAATCAACGATTGCCAACAAACTTCGTTTATTAAAACTGCCTCAAGAAGTACAAGACGCATTGTTACAACGTCAAATTACAGAACGTCATGCGCGCGCTTTAATTGTGCTGAAAGATTACGATAAACAGTTGAAATTGCTTGAAGAAATTATCCAAAAGCAACTAAACGTGAAACAGACAGAAGATCGAGTCGCGAAAATGCTAGAAGAAAACAACGATGAAAAGCGCCCGAAACCGAAACGAAAATCGTTAAGCAAAGACATGCGCATTGCTGTTAATACGATTCGCCAGTCGTTAACGATGGTTGCTGATAGTGGTGTCGCCATCGATTCAGAAGAAGAAGAGTTTGAAGACTATTATCAAATTACAATCCGCATCCCGAAGAAACAAAAATAACACCTCATCTAAAATGACGATGAGGTTTTCTTTTTGTATATGAAAATATTGAAAAATTCATGATACAATAAAAGTATTATATGTAAAGGATGGGGAGCATTGTGGGGAAAATTATTGCGATTGCCAACCAAAAAGGTGGTGTTGGCAAAACGACAACAGCCGTAAACTTATCGGCATGTTTAGCCCATATGGGAAAAAAGACGTTACTTGTCGATATCGACCCGCAAGGAAATGCGACAAGTGGGATTGGCGTGGAAAAACATGAAATTGAACAATGCGCATATGACTTATTAGTTGAGGAAGTAGATGTGCGTCAAGTCATTCGTCCGACTAACATCGAACGATTGCATATTATTCCTGCCACCATTCAACTGGCTGGTGCTGAGATTGAACTCGTTCCGATTGTTTCGAGGGAAGTGCGCCTACAAAAAGCGTTAAGTCCAATCAAAGACGTGTACGATTTTATTATTATCGACTGTCCGCCTTCACTCGGATTGTTGACGATTAACGCTTTAACCTCAGCAGATACAGTATTAATTCCTGTGCAGTGTGAATATTACGCATTGGAAGGGCTTAGTCAATTATTAAATACGATTCGTCTTGTACAAAAACATTTAAATTCACATTTACGTATTGAAGGTGTGTTGCTGACGATGTTTGATGCGCGCACAAATCTTGGTATTCAAGTTATTCAAGAAGTGAAAAAGTATTTTCGTGAAAAAGTGTATGAAACGATTATACCGCGCAATGTTCGACTAAGTGAGGCGCCAAGCCATGGAAAGCCGATTATTTTGTACGACGCGAAATCGCGGGGAGCGGAAGTATACGCAGACTTTGCGAAAGAGGTGATCGCAAATGGCTAAAGGGCTCGGGAAAGGCATTCACGCTCTTTTTACGAATTTGGAAGCAGAAAAAGGGGAAACGGTTCAAGAAATTGATATTCAACAACTTCGCCCTAATCCATATCAACCGCGCAAAACGTTCCATGAACAAGCGTTAGAAGAACTAAAGCAATCCATTATGGAACACGGAATCGTTCAGCCGCTCATCGTTCGTCAGACGATCAAGGGATATGAAATTGTCGTGGGTGAACGTCGCTTTCGAGCGGCACAATTAGCAGGATTGAAAACTATCCCAGCCGTTGTACGTGAACTTTCGGATGAAAAAATGATGGAAATTGCATTGCTTGAAAATTTACAGCGTGAAGATTTAAACCCTATTGAGGAAGCGACAGCATATCAGTTGTTGCTTACAAAATGCAAATTAACGCAAGAAGAGCTAGCCAAACGATTAGGAAAGAGCCGTCCGCATATTGCCAATCATCTGCGTCTTCTTTCACTTCCAAGTGATGTACAACAAATGATTGAAGAAGGTACGTTATCGATGGGGCACGGTCGAGCATTACTTGCCTTAAAGAACAAGCAGAAACTTTCAGCAGTTATTCAACGAGTTATTCAACAATCGCTCAATGTTCGCCAACTTGAGACGCTCATTCAACAACTGAACGAAAATGTTCCACGTGAAACATCGAAAAAGAAAGAAGATAAAAATATATTTTTAGTGCAAAGCGAAGCGTTATTGCGCGAGCGGTTAGGAACGTCCGTCTCCATTAAAAAACATCGAAAAAAAGGAAAAATTGAAATCGAATTTTTCTCAGAAGAAGATTTGACACGTATTTTGCAGTTGCTAAATGCATACGATGAATCTTATTGAGGGATGAATAGGATGTGACACATATTGGCTTTACTCGGTACAATTGTTAACGGTATATGCATTATTATTGGCGCTCTGTTAGGTGCTGTGTTTCGACATATTCCTGAGCGCATAAAATCGACGGTGATGAACGGGATTGGACTTTCCGTTGTTGTTCTCGGTGTAAAGATGGGGTTAGAAAGCGATCAGTTTTTAGTTGTTATTATTAGTTTAGTTGTCGGTGGGGTATTAGGAGAAATATGGGGTATTGAAGAAAAACTAGAAAGATTAGGAAAATGGGTAGAAAGGCGAGTAGGATATGGCACAGAAGGGACGATTTCTAGAGGGTTTGTTAGTGCCACACTTCTGTTTGTCGTCGGTTCGATGGCCATTGTCGGTGCGCTACATAGCGGGTTAAGAGGCGATCATCTCATACTATATACAAAATCGATTTTAGACGGTTTTGCGAGCATCATCTTAACCGCTATGTTTGGCATCGGCGTTATTTTTTCCGCTATTCCTGTTGTTGTTTATCAAGGATCCATCGCCTTAATGGCTACGCAAATCGATCAGTTCATTCCACCAAGCGCCCTTGAGGCATTTATTGCTGAATCGACCGCGACAGGCGGAATTTTAATTATTGCCATTGGGTTGAACATGTTGAATCTTACATCTGTTCGTGTAGCGAACTTATTGCCAAGCATTTTAGTAAATGCGCTCATCGTTGCTTTTATGCATACGTTATTCAGATAGTTTATATTTTAGTTCGTTTGTTTGCAATGACGCAAGCCGCTGGTATTTTTTTAGTTGTATGCCAGCTTCATAAATACCTGTGGCGATCGTTTCCGCCATATTCATTACTAAATGAAGGCGAGTGTTTTGTAATACGAAAAATTCCATAAATCCGCTCACATTGACAATACCGGTAATATGGGCATCACCAACAGGAGGAAGATTTTTATTGACAGCGGCACCTGGTTTTAATGGACCCTTTTCAATTGCAACCATCCCGATGTTTTTCACACGACCAAGGCAAGCATCGACAGCGATGATGAATGCGTGTTTATGTTGTTGGTGAATGTCTTTTAGCCTATCTTCTAAATTAACAGCATGAATCGGATCTTTTAGCGTTCCATACACATAAAAAGGTAATGTTCCTTTTTGTCCAAGCATCGTACCAACAAGCGGACCAAGTGAATCGCCAGTCGAACGATCCGTGCCGATACAAACGATGACGATTGGGATATGTGTGGAAGTTGGAAGTAAATATAAAAGTGATGATGCAAGTTGGGATGTTGCGTTTGGTTCGTCGTAAAAAAATTTGTTTTGCATACGTCCGTTCCCTCCTCCGATGAAGTAGCGTGGTAACAGTATACGGAAAAATGTGAATATATATACATTGAGCAACGTAGAAAGTTCATGCGCTACAAATGTAAGCAAAATACTGTTACAATAACTTATGCGCAAGCAAAGGAGCTTGTATAGGTCATTTTGCTACGATGGAGGTGGGATGAATGGAGAAAGTGCAAAAAATATACGGCCGTGTCGTTGAAAAAATTATTGAAGGTGACTGGCTTGTTACAATAGGTGCTAGTTTGTTTAAAATCGTGGCCATTATTTTATTAGCGTCAATTTCATTAAAGATTGTTAAGTTGACGATTGCGAAGTTTTTTGCTGTTCGTCAGAAAGCGCCGATTCGGCTATCAGAACGAAGAGAAGCAACGTTAATGCGATTGCTAAACAATATGGCGACGTATACTATTTACTTTATTGCGTTTATGATGATTTTAGACGCTGTAGGCGTTGATATTCGCGCCATTTTAGCGGGGGCTGGAATCGTTGGATTAGCAGTCGGATTTGGGGCACAAAATCTTGTCCGCGATATTATTACGGGATTTTTTATTATCCTTGAAGATCAGTTTGCCGTTGGAGACTATGTACGCATCGGCACATTTGAGGGGCATGTTGAAGAAATCGGATTGCGCACGACGAAGCTAAAAAGTTTCACGGGTGAAGTGCACATTTTACCGAATGGAACGATTACGCAAGTAACGAACTTTTCTTTGCATAATAGTGTGGCGGTTGTTGATGTAAGTATTGCTTATGAAGGTGATTTAGAAAAGGCGGAAGCTGTCATTCGCGAAGTGTTAGAAGAAATGCCAAGTAAATATGAAGACATTGTCAGTCCACCGGAATTGTTAGGAGTACAAAATTTAGGACCGTCTGAAGTTGTCATGCGCATTACGTGTGAAACAAAGCCGATGCGTCATTGGCATATTGCACGTGCGTTGCGAAAAGAGATTAAGCTCCGTTTGGATGAGCGGGGAATTGAAATTCCGTTTCCTCGTTTAGTTCTCTACAGTCGTGAGCAACAAGCTGAACGTGCTTAAACAACGGAAAGGAGTGTGCTATATTGAATAAAGAGTATGGCATGCATGATATCGTCGAAATGAAAAAGGAACATCCTTGCGGTACAAATCGATGGAAAATTATCCGAATGGGCATGGATATTCGGATCAAATGTGAAGGATGTGGTCATAGTGTCTTGCTGCCGCGAAAAGAGTTTGAGAAAAAAATGAAAAAAGTGCTCGTAAAGCACGAGGAATAGACGAAGAGAGGAGTTTCATTATGGGTTTAACAGCAGGAATTGTTGGTCTTCCGAATGTCGGAAAATCAACGTTATTTAATGCGATTACAAAAGCAGGCGCTGAGTCTGCAAACTATCCGTTTTGTACAATCGAACCAAACGTTGGGATTGTGGAAGTACCGGATGAGCGACTAAAAACGTTGACGAAATTATTTAATCCGAAACGTACGGTTCCTACAGTATTTGAATTTACAGATATCGCAGGGATTGTGAAAGGTGCAAGTAAAGGTGAAGGGTTAGGAAATAAGTTTTTATCCCACATCCGCCAAGTTGATGCCATTTGTCAAGTTGTGCGTTGTTTTGCTGACGAAAACATTACGCATGTGGCAGGGAAAGTAGATCCGATCGCAGACATCGAAACGATAAACTTGGAGCTTATTTTTGCCGACCTTGAAACGGTAGACAAGCGGATAGATCGCGTCGGAAAAATGGCGAAGCAAAAAGATAAAGAAGCAGTATTTGAATATGACATTTTAAGCCGCTTAAAAGAAACATTCGAAGCAGGAAAACCGGCTAGAACGCTTTCATTTACGGAAGAGGAAATGAAAGTAGTAAAGCAACTACATTTATTAACGATCAAGCCGATGTTATATGTTGCTAACGTTGGTGAAGAAGATTTAGCTGATCCAAACAACAACGAGTACGTTCAAAAAGTAAAAGCATTTGCCAAAGAAGATAATGCAGAAGTCATCGTCGTTTGTGCTAAAGTGGAGGCGGAGATGGCAGAGTTAGACGATGAAGAAAAAGAGCTATTTTTACAAGAACTCGGCATCGAACAATCGGGATTAGATCAACTCATTCGTGCATCATATAGTTTGCTCGGGCTCGCTACGTATTTCACAGCGGGTGAACAAGAAGTGCGGGCGTGGACGTTCCGAAAAGGAATGAAAGCACCACAATGTGCAGGCATTATTCATTCTGATTTTGAACGAGGATTTATTCGTGCAGAAACGGTATCATATGACGATTTAGTTGCGGCAGGATCGATGGCAGCTGCCCGTGAAGCAGGAAAAGTGCGATTAGAAGGAAAAGATTATGAAGTGCAAGATGGCGATATTATTCATTTCCGCTTTAACGTCTAATATTGCATATGAACGATGTTCATGATATAATCATCAAATGTGAGTAATGATATATTGCTCCTTGCTCTGTAAAGAGCCGTGTAGACCAAAAGGAGGTGACTGTGATGAGAAAGTACGAAATTATGTACATTATCCGTCCAAACATGGAAGAAGAAGCGAGAAAAGCAGTTGTTGAGCGTTTTAACAACGTGTTAACTGAAAATGGCGCGGAAATTACGAACGTGAAGGAATGGGGTAAGCGTCGTCTCGCTTATGAAATTGAAAAATTCCGTGACGGTTACTACATGATTTTAAACGTTGTTGCGAAGCCTGCGGCAGTTCAAGAATTTGACCGTTTAGCACGCATCAGCGAAGACATTATTCGTCATATCGTCGTGAAGGAAGAAGAATAATTTCCTCATGAATAGGAGTGGTTCTGATGATTAATCGCGTAATTCTCGTTGGAAGACTGACGAAAGATCCGGAATTACGCTATACTCCAAATGGAGTTGCTGTTGCCACGTTTACGCTAGCGGTGAATCGAACGTATACGAATCCACAAGGTGAACGTGAAGCAGATTTTATTAACTGTATCGTTTGGCGCCGACAAGCTGAAAATGTGGCGAACTATTTAAAAAAAGGTAGTTTAGCTGGAGTGGAAGGTCGAATTCAAACGAGATCGTATGAAAACCAAGAAGGAAAACGAGTGTACGTAACAGAGGTTGTCGCCGATAGTGTGCAGTTTTTAGAGCCGCGAGGTGGCGGTGAGCAACGTGGCATGGCATCAGGCAGCTATGGCGAGCCGTTTCCATTTGGATCAAATCAGAACCCGAACCAAGGACGTAGTAGCGGATTTAGTCGAATTGACGATGATCCATTTGCGAACGATGGACAACCAATCGACATATCGGACGATGATTTGCCGTTTTAATATATATTGATTTGAAGAAAGGAGGAAATACAATGGCAGGACGCAAAGGTGGACGTACAAAACGTCGTAAAGTTTGCTACTTTACAGCAAACGGAATTACACACATTGACTACAAAGATGTGGACACATTAAAGAAATTTATTTCTGAGCGTGGCAAAATTTTACCTCGTCGCGTAACAGGTACGAGTGCAAAATATCAACGCAAATTAACAATTGCGATCAAACGTGCTCGTCAAATGGCTTTATTACCGTACGTTGCGGGCGAATAAAAAGAAAAAGCAGTAAGGGGGACGGAGCCTTACTGCTTTTTGTTTTCAAGGAGGGAAAAAGGTGAAAAACGCTCGGGTATTAACGGAAGGAGCTGTGCAACTTGCTATTTTCACAGTTCTCCTTTTGCTCAGTTTATATATGCCGGTGTTCGGAATGGTTACAACATTTTTTTTGGCAATTCCGTTTCTTTTATTTACAATGCGCCACACATATAAAAACGGCTTATTTTTGCTTGCTATATCATTTATTCCATCCATTTGGTTCGGTTCCCTTTTCTCTGTTCCGATGACATTTATGTTTGCAAGTAGCGGAGTTGTCATGGGACATGTGTGGCGAAAGCAAGGTGGAAAATATACTGTTTTGCTTGTTGGTACTCTTTCTTTTTTAGTGAGCATGATCATCATTTATGCGAGTTCTGTCTTATTTTTCGACATTCATATTGGGAAACAAATTGAAGAAATGATGCAACAATCGTTTCAAAGTGCGCAAAACATATTAGAGAAACTTGGGCAAACAAATGGACAATTTGAACAAGCAATGAAACAAACGATGGACATTGTCATCGATTTGTTACCGACTGCATTCGTCTTTGCAGCTGCATGTTTTGCTTTTATTACTCAACAAGTTGCCGTATCTATTTTGAGACGGTTAAATATGGAAATTGGGAATTGGCAACCATTTCGTGAACTTGTTTTACCGAAAAGTTTGCTATGGTACTATTTAGCGGTCATGCTTTTGTTATTTTTCCCAATCGAGCACGGTTCATTTCTTTACATTGCGTTGCTTAATTTGTTTCAAATTTTACAGTTACTTATGACTATTCAAGGATTTTCGTTCATCTTTTATTGGATGTACCATAAAAAAATGGGGCGCAAAGGCGCTATTGCAACTGTCGTTCTATCGCTATTTTTCCCTTTTTTACTTCACCTCGTGCGAATATTAGGTATAATTGATTTAGGATTTGATTTGCGAAAGAAGTTGAAAGATTAATGACGCAAGGAGCTGACGTTCATGTCCAGTTTGTATGAAAAGCCGAGGCATCGCTATCCCTTGTATGTTTTAATCGGTATTACGTTTATATTGCTTATCATTGTTACGTACTTTGAATGGATGATTGGGATAGTTGGTGCTGTGCTCCTTGGCCCTACGTTGTTTCACGTCTTTCGATCGTATAAAGTTGCAAAAGAGGAAATTGAAGATTATATTTCTACTCTCTCTTATCGGATAAAAAAAGTTGGAGAAGAAGCGTTAATGGGGATGCCAATTGGCATTATGCTCATTAATGAGGAGTTAGAAATTGAGTGGACAAACTCTTTTTTATCTTCTTGTTTTGGAGTGGATACGCTAGTTGGACAATCATTATATGATGTTGCTGAACAACTTGTTCCGCTCATAAAAACAGAGGAAACGGAAGAAGTCATTACATTTCACGATCGAACATTTAAAGTAATTATTCGCCGAGAAGAACGATTACTTTACTTTTTTGATATTACGGAACAAGCAGAACTAGAGAAAAAATACGAGCAAGAAAAGATCGTAGTAGGCGTCATTTTTCTTGATAATTACGACGATGTGACGCAAGGAATGGATGATCAAACGAAGAGTCAGCTCAACAGCCAAGTGACGTCCATTTTAAATCGATGGGCGAGTGAATACGGCTTATTTTTAAAGCGTACGTCGTCAGATCGATTTGTGGCTGTGTTAAACGAATATATTTTACAGCAACTAGAAAAAAATAAATTTTCTATTCTAGACGAAGTGCGCGAACAGACGGCGAAAAATCATGTTCCGCTAACGTTAAGTATCGGAATAGGAACAAACTCTCCGTCTTTACCAGAACTCGGGGCGTTGGCGCAGTCTAGTTTAGATTTAGCACTTGGACGCGGCGGCGACCAAGTAGCGATTAAACAACCGAACGGTAAAGTAAAATTTTATGGCGGGAAAACGAATCCGATGGAGAAACGAACGAGGGTTAGAGCTCGTGTTATATCGCATGCGTTAAAAGAGCTCATTTTAGAAAGTGAGCAAGTGTTTATTATGGGGCATAAATATCCCGATATGGATGCTATCGGTTCGGCTATCGGTATTTTAAAAGTGGCCCAAATGAATCAAAAAGAGGCGTTTATTGTCATTGATACAAACCGTATTGACTCTGGCGTACAGCGATTGGTTGAGGAAGTGAGAAAACAGACGGAATTGTGGTCACGATTTATTTCTCCTGAGCAAGCATTGGAGTTAGCGACAGAAGATACGTTGCTCGTTGTTGTAGATACGCATAAACCTTCGCTCGTCATTGAAGAACGGTTATTGTTACGGTTAGATCGGGTTGTAGTGATCGATCATCACCGCCGTGGAGAAGAGTTCATTCAAGATCCGATTCTCGTTTACATGGAGCCATATGCATCATCTACGTCAGAGTTAGTGACGGAATTGTTAGAATATCAACCGAAGCGCTCGAAATTGTCTATGCTTGAGGCGACAGCTTTATTAGCTGGTATTGTTGTTGATACGAAAAGTTTCACATTACGCACCGGCTCACGAACGTTTGATGCCGCTTCATATTTACGTGCTCAAGGAGCAGATACGACGCTTGTCCAGAAACTGTTAAAAGAAAATATTGAGCATTACATTAAACGTGCTAAAATAATTGAGAACGCTATCATTGATGAACATGGTTTCGCAATTGCAAAAGGAAATGCTAATGAAGCATATGATCCTGTATTAATTGCTCAAGCAGCGGATACGCTATTATCTTTACATGGTGTTGTTGCTTCTTTTGTTATTTCGAAACGGAACGATCAAACGATCGGAATTAGCGCTCGGTCATTAGGAGATGTAAACGTGCAGTTAATTATGGAAAAGCTTGATGGTGGCGGTCATTTAACGAATGCGGCCACTCAGCTTGCTAATGTAACAATTGACGAAGCAGAAAAACGATTGAAGGCAGCAATTCGAGAATATATTGAGGGAGGTACAAAAACATGAAAGTTATTTTCTTAAAAGATGTGAAAGGAAAAGGGAAAAAGGGAGAAGTAAAAAACGTTGCTGATGGTTATGCGCAAAACTTTTTATTTAAACAAGGACTTGCTATTGAAGCAACACCAGGCAACTTAAAAGCATTGGAAGCGCAAAAAAATAAACAAAAGAAAGAAGCGGAAGAAGAATTAGCTCGAGCGAAGCAACTGAAAGAAAAAATTGATACGTTAACTGTTGAATTATTTGCAAAAGCTGGTGAAGGTGGTCGTCTATTCGGTTCAATTACAAGCAAGCAAATTGCAGAGGCGCTTCAGCAACAACATGATATTAAAATTGATAAACGAAAAATTGAACTAGATGATGCCATTCGGGCGCTTGGCTATACAAATGTACCAATTAAACTTCACCCAGAGGTAACTGCTACATTAAAAGTACATGTACAGGAACAAAAGTAATGAAATGTGATTTTATGCCGGATTTTTTTCCGTGCATATAATCACATTTTTCTTATGAGAAAGGACGGTGAGCGTACATGACAGACATATTTGCTGATCGACTCCCCCCACAAAATATTGAAGCTGAACAAGCTGTGCTCGGAGCGATTTTATTGGAGCCATCCGCGCTCACAACTGCTTCAGAAATATTAATTCCCGAAGATTTTTATCGAGCGGCCCATCAGAAAATTTTCCGAACGATGTTACAATTATCTGATCGTGGCGAACCTGTTGATCTTGTGACAGTTACATCAGAATTAGCAGATGCAAATGCACTTGAAGAAGTGGGAGGCGTTTCGTATTTAACGGAGCTTGCAAATGCCGTTCCAACAGCGGCCAATGTGCATTATTACGCAAAAATTGTAGAAGAAAAATCTATTTTGCGCCGTTTAATTCGTACGGCTACATCCATTGCTCAAGACGGCTATACGCGTGAAGATGAAGTAGAAGATGTGTTAAATGAAGCCGAGCGAAAAATTTTAGAAGTATCTCAACGGAAAAATACGAGCGGATTCCAAAATATAAAAGATGTGCTTGTTCAAGCATACGACAACATTGAAATGCTCCATAATCGGAAAGGTGAAATTACCGGAATTCCAACAGGGTTTATTGAACTTGATCGGATGACAGCAGGATTTCAACGAAGCGATTTTATTATTGTTGCCGCTCGTCCGTCTGTTGGAAAAACAGCATTTGCATTAAATATTGCTCAAAATGTAGCGACGCGTACGGGGGAGAATGTGGCAATTTTTAGCTTGGAAATGGGAGCGCAACAACTCGTCATGCGT
Organism: Anoxybacillus eryuanensis; assembly: GCF_051200995.1. Lineage (NCBI taxonomy): Bacteria > Bacillati > Bacillota > Bacilli > Caryophanales > Anoxybacillaceae > Anoxybacillus > Anoxybacillus eryuanensis. The sequence continues at coordinate 28,338 of NZ_JBPODS010000015.1, forward strand.
ATGCTTTGCGCAGAAGGGAACATTAACGCTCAAAGCTTACGAACCGGTAAACTGACGCCAGAAGATTGGGGAAAGTTAACGATGGCGATGGGAAGTCTGTCAAATGCCGGTATTTTTATTGACGATACACCGAACATTCGTGTTAGTGAAATTCGTGCCAAATGTCGTCGCCTAAAACAAGAACAAGGACTTGGTATGATATTAATCGATTACTTGCAGCTCATTCAAGGAAGTGGACGCAATCGTGAAAATCGTCAACAAGAAGTATCAGAAATTTCCCGCTCGCTAAAAGCGTTAGCTCGTGAATTAGATGTCCCTGTCATTGCTTTATCCCAGCTTTCACGTAGTGTCGAGCAACGTCAAGATAAACGTCCGATGATGTCTGACTTACGCGAATCGGGGAGTATTGAACAAGACGCGGATATTGTTGCTTTTTTATATCGTGATGATTATTACGATAAAGAATCAGAAAACAAAAACATCATTGAAATTATTATTGCAAAACAACGGAACGGCCCTGTTGGTACAGTACAACTTGCTTTTGTAAAAGAGTATAACAAGTTTGTCAACTTAGAGCGCCGCTTCGATGATGCAAACGTTCCGCCGGGAGCGTAATTTATACGAATAAAAATAAAGAGTGAACACATAAATGTTCGGTTTTTTATTGATTTTTCATAGTTGATTTGGTACACTTACTATGTTTGGAATTGATGAAGCGGAGGTGCTCGCTATGTCTTCAGTTGTTGTTGTTGGAACACAATGGGGCGATGAGGGAAAAGGAAAAATTACAGATTTTTTATCACAGCATGCAGAAGTCATTGCACGATATCAAGGTGGAAATAACGCCGGACATACGATTGTATTTAACGGCGAAAAGTATAAATTACATTTAATCCCTTCTGGTATTTTTTATAAAGATAAAATTTGTGTCATTGGAAATGGGATGGTTGTCGATCCGAAAGCGCTCGTACAAGAATTAGCATATTTACACGAGCGTGGCGTAAGTACGGAAAATTTACGCATCAGCAATCGCGCGCACGTCATTTTGCCTTATCATTTAAAGCTTGATGAAGTAGAAGAAGAAAGAAAAGGGGCGAATAAAATCGGAACGACGAAAAAAGGAATTGGCCCTGCTTATATGGACAAAGCAGCGCGTGTCGGTATCCGAATCGCAGATTTGCTTGATCGTGAAGTATTTGAAGAAAAATTAGCTCGCAATCTAGCAGAGAAAAACATGCTTTTTGAGAAAGTGTACGGTGTAGAAGGATTTAAGTTAGAACACATTCTTGATGAATATTACGAATATGGACAGCAAATCGCAAAGTACGTTTGTGACACATCTGTTGTATTAAATGATGCGCTTGACGAAGGACGCCGTGTTTTATTTGAAGGTGCCCAAGGTGTCATGTTAGATATCGACCAAGGCACGTATCCGTTTGTTACATCGTCAAATCCTGTTGCTGGTGGGGTTACGATTGGGGCTGGTGTTGGTCCGACAAAAATTAAACATGTTGTTGGGGTAGCTAAAGCATATACAACACGTGTCGGCGACGGTCCGTTTCCAACGGAGTTAAACAATGAAATTGGTGATCGTATTCGCGAAGTAGGGCGTGAATACGGAACGACAACGGGACGTCCACGCCGTGTTGGTTGGTTTGATAGCGTTGTTGTTCGTCATGCACGTCGCGTTAGTGGTATTACAGATTTATCATTAAACTCGATTGATGTGTTAACAGGTATTGAAACGTTAAAAATTTGTGTTGCTTACCGTTACAAAGGACAAATCATCGAGGAGTTCCCTGCGAACTTAAAAGTGTTGGCGGAATGTGAGCCGGTGTATGAAGAATTGCCGGGATGGACGGAAGATATTACAGGTGTCAAAAGTTTAGATGAGCTTCCAACGAACGCACGTCGTTACGTTGAGCGTATTTCGCAATTAACAGGTATTCCGCTTTCTATTTTCTCGGTTGGACCAGACCGTTCTCAAACAAATGTTGTCCGCAATGTGTATGCATGAAAAATACGTCGATGAGCAAATCATCGACGTATTTTTAAAAAACTATTGTTTTATTGTTACTTATATAGTAAAATAATAAATGTCTTTTGGATGCGGTTCCGTGGTGTAGGGGTTAACATGCCTGCCTGTCACGCAGGAGATCGCGGGTTCGAATCCCGTCGGAACCGCCATTTTTATTGGAATAGTTACTTATATCGCTCGGTAGCTCAGTCGGTAGAGCACGAATGAATAAGCTTCTTTGAGAAGCAACAGCGTACCGCTCGAATCGCATCTTGAGTAAACAAGCTGAGAGCGGGACGAAGGACGTGCATGTTTCAAACAAATGAACGATAGTAAATGGGTTATTTATATGGCTCGGTAGCTCAGTCGGTAGAGCACGAATGAATAAGCTTCATTGAGAAGCAACAGCGTACCGCTCGAGTCACATCTTGAGTAAACAAGCTGAGAGCGGGACGAAGGACGTGCATGTTTCAAACAAATGAATGGTAGTAAATGGGTTATTTATATGGCTCGGTAGCTCAGTCGGTAGAGCACGAGTGAATAAGTTTCTTTGAGAAGCTACAGCGTACCGCTCGAGTCACATCTTGAGTAAACAAGCTGAGAGCGGGACGAAGGACGTGCATGTTTCAAACAAATGAACGATAGTAAATGGGTTATTTATATGGCTCGGTAGCTCAGTCGGTAGAGCAAAGGACTGAAAATCCTTGTGTCGGCGGTTCGATTCCGTCCCGAGCCACTTGTAAGCATAGATACATATGTGTGTCTATGCTTTTTTGTTTTATAATGGTGACATGGTACACTATATGTAAATATGTCTTTTGGGGGAGTGAATATACATGGAGAAAAAAATTTTAGTTGTTGATGATGAAAAACCGATTGCTGATATTTTGCAATTTAATTTAAGAAAAGAAGGATATGACGTACATTGTGCATATGACGGTGTGGAAGCGCTACAAAAAGTAGAAGACATTCAGCCTGATTTAATTTTATTAGATATTATGCTACCTCAAAAAGATGGAATGGAAGTATGTCGCGAAATTCGTAAAAAATATGATATGCCGATTATTATGTTGACAGCGAAAGATTCTGAAATTGATAAGGTGCTTGGGCTAGAACTTGGCGCAGACGATTACGTTACGAAACCATTTAGCACACGCGAACTGTTAGCGCGTGTCAAAGCTAATTTACGGCGTCACCAACAAAGACAAGAACAAGATGTAAAAGAAATGAGTGAAATAAAAATTGGCTCGCTCACCATACATCCAGATGCTTATACTGTATCGAAACGAGGAGAGCAGATTGAACTAACGCATCGGGAATTTGAACTTCTTCACTATTTAGCAAAGCATATTGGACAAGTGATGACGCGTGAACATTTACTGCAAACGGTATGGGGATACGACTATTTTGGTGATGTGCGCACCGTTGATGTAACTGTGCGACGTTTGCGTGAAAAAATCGAAGATAACCCTTCGCACCCGACATGGATTGTGACAAGACGTGGGGTAGGATATTATTTGCGAAATCCAGAACAGGAGTAACCGCATGAGAAAGGTAAGTATATTTCAATCGATTCATGTGAAATTTGCCTTGATTTACATTTTGCTTATTTTAATTGCAATGCAAATTATCGGGGCTTATTTCGTGCGCCAATTGGAAGCGCAACTTGTTGAAACTTTTAAAAACTCATTAAACGAACGTGTCATTTTACTTGCTTATAATATTGAACAAGAAATGAACAAAGAACGTGATAAAAAAAGCCCTACACTCGAAGAAGAAATTCGGACTATTTTACAAGATTTTGTTTCACAAGATATTTCTGAAGTGCGCGTCATTGATCATAAAAGTAAAGTATTAGGAACATCGAACCCATATAATCAAAATATTGTAGGAAAGCGGACGACAGATTTACTAATTAAACGAACATTAGTTGCGGGCGAAATGACAGAAAAAATGCTTGTTGATCCAAAAACAGGTCATCGTATGTATATTTCTTCTACGCCCATTAAGGTGAAAAATGAAATTAAAGGGGCAATTTATGTCATTGCTTCGATGGAAAATGTTTTTGCGCAAATGAGGCAAATTAATAATATTTTAGCGACAGGAACAGGCATTGCTTTAGCCATTACTGCATTGTTAGGCATTTTGTTGGCACAGACCATCACACGCCCGATTTCAGATATGCGTAAACAAGCATTGGCAATGGCGAAAGGGAATTTTTCCCGAAAAGTAAAAGTATATGGATACGATGAAATTGGACAGCTTGCGCTTAGCTTTAACAACTTAACGAAAAAATTGCAAGAAGCGCAAGCGACGACAGAAGGAGAGCGTCGTAAATTAGAATCGGTATTGACGCACATGACAGATGGTGTGATTGCAACAGATAGAAAAGGACGAATTATTTTAATTAACGATGCTGCGCTAAACATTTTAAATGTTTCACGTGAAACAGTGCTTTCTGCACCGATTGTGACGGTATTAGGATTAGATGAACAATATACGTTCGAAACGTTAATTGAAGAACGTGAAACATTAATTTTAGATTTTAGTACAGATGACGAAATGTACATTTTACGTGCCTCTTTATCTGTGATTCAAAAAGAAAAAGGATTTGTGAACGGATTAATTGTTGTGTTGCATGACATTACGGAACACGAAAAAATTGATCGTGATCGTCGAGAGTTTGTAGCGAATGTTTCGCATGAATTGCGAACGCCACTAACGACGATGCGCAGTTATTTAGAGGCGCTCGCAGATGGAGCATGGCGGGATGAGGAGATTGCCCCGAGGTTTATTGAGGTGACGCAAAATGAAACAGAACGAATGATTCGTCTTGTCAATGACTTGTTGCAGCTTTCTAAGCTCGACAGTAAAGATTATAAATTGAAAAAAACACGTGTACATTTTATCCCGTATTTCCATAAAGTCATCGATCGATTTGAATTAACAAAAAAAGAGAATGTTTCGTTTATTCGAGATTTCCCGGATGAGAAAATGATTGTATATATGGATGAAGACAAAATTACTCAAGTACTCGATAACATTATTTCTAACGCCTTAAAATACTCTCCACAAGGAGGGAAAATTACGTTTCGAGTAAGAAAAAGAACGGACTATATTGAAGTAAGTGTAAAAGATGAGGGTGTCGGCATTCCAAAATCGGATTTATCTAAAATTTTTGAGCGTTTTTATCGTGTCGATAAGGCGCGCTCACGTAAACTCGGTGGAACAGGACTAGGTCTTGCTATTGCAAAAGAAGTTGTCGTCGCACATGGAGGACGTATTTGGGCCGAAAGCCAAGAAAGAAAAGGGACAACTATTTACTTTACTTTGCCGATTGAACAACAGAAAAAAGGATGAAAACGATGAAATACGAAACGATTAAGTCCATTGTATTGACGATTCTTGTATGTACGAGCGTTTTTTTAACGTGGAGTTTATGGACGTATCAGCCGAAATATGACTTTATTGAAAACGCAAAATACATTCAAAACGTCCCTGTCAGCAATGTTGCTGTTGATTATAGTACGGTTATTCAGCCACGTTATATTTTTATTCATAAAAATGAACAACATTATGGAATGACACATCACTCGGATATTTATAAATTTATGAAAGAGATGAAAAATTGGACGTTCGATCATTTCGAAAATATATCAAGCACAATTAAAAAAGAACAGTTTCTTTCGTTTATACATGGGAAAGGAAAAATTGAAATTATTTATCCTGATGACATACCGATCGAAATGTATCGAACGATATTTCAATTTGAAGACCAGGATATCGAAAAAGTTCAGTTTGATCGCATCATCATTCCGATGAATGAAAACGAAGAAGAAATGAATGTCTATTTCGTATCTGCCAATGAGAAGCGTATATATAAAGCGGTTGTTCAAGATGCGGTGATTGAAAATTTGAAACAAACATATTATGCGCGGGCAGAACGTTACACACCTTTTTTATCTTATGACATTAGCGAGACAAAATCGTTGTTTTTACCCGCTCGTCCCCTCGTATTAAACCGCTTGCAATACTACATGGACGAGTTAAGTAGCGATCGTTTTAAAGATGCATTATTTACAGACCCAAGTTTTGTGAAAAAAGATGTACTCAATTTTGGTGAGGAGTATACAGACGGGTCGCGTTTAATGGATGTTGATTTATCCAAAAAATTGTTGTTGTATGTCAATCCAGCTGCCCGTGGCGAGATAAAGGCGGCGGATCCGACGGTTTTGCAAAAGAGCATTGATTTTGTGAACGATCATGGCGGTTGGACGGATACGTATTATTTTGATCAGTTAGACGAAAATGGAAGAAAGGTAACCTTTCGTTTGTTTGCCAATGGCTACCCTGTATTTAATCGTTATGGAATGGCAGAAATTGTGCAAATATGGGGAGAAAATGAGATTATGAATTACCAACGTCCGTTATTCACATTGGCCATTCCTGACCGGGTAAGTTTACCAATTACACTTTCCTCCGGATATGAAGTCATTGATCAGTTGAAAAAGCAAAAAAATATTCAACATGAATTCATTGACGATATTGCGATTGGCTATGAGCTCGTTCGTGATTCGGAGCGAGAAAATATCGTCATGTTAGAGCCGAGCTGGTATTGTTTGTATAATGGAACATGGCGAAAAATTGTGATGACGACAGATGAACGAAGAGGGGATATCATTGGATTGGAGTAAAACGAAAACGATTTTTATTATTACATTTCTCATTCTGGATATATTTTTAGGTTACCAATTCATCCAGAAAAAAAATAGTAGCCAGCTTGATGTGATTTTGGAAGCGACTATCGAGGAACAGCTCGAAGCGGATGGCATTACATATGTCGATTTACCAAAAGAGATCACGAAAGCGACATACGTTAGTGGGAAAAGTAAAACGTTTACGGAAGAAGAAGTCAAAAATTTGCCAAACCAACAAGTTGAAGCGGCAAACGAAACCGTTTTGCAAGCTCATTTTATTAAACCTGTGCCGCTACAAGATCCAAAAGACGGCTATCGCCTAACAGAGTTTTTAAGACAAAATATAATTGCAGGTGATCAATATACATTTTGGAAGTATGATGAAGACTTACAAGCGCTCATTTATTTTCAACAATATGAAGGGAAAACCATCTATAAAAATGTGAGCAGTATGTTGCTTATTTATGTGAATGATCGAAATGAAATGGTTGGCTATGAACAAACGTTGCTCGTTGATTTAGAGAAAAACGAGAAAAAACAAGAAATTTTGCCGGCGATTAAAGCATTAGAGACGTTGTATAAGCGAAATTACTTAAAGCCGGGCGATCGAGTAACAAAAATCGATCTGGGATACTATGCGCTCGTTCAGTTTACGACTTCGCAAGTATTAACACCGACATGGCACGTTGTTGTAAATGGAAAAACAGATTATTATGTGAACGCATTTGAAGGACAAGTCATTAGCGATGAAAATAAAGTGTTGGAGTGAATAACATGAGGTTTAGCGTTTTAGCAAGCGGCAGCACAGGCAACGCTTTTTACGTAGAAACGAAACGGGAGCGATTGCTTGTTGATGCTGGGTTAAGCGGCAAACAATTAGAACAATTATTTGCCCATATTGATCGCCGCATTCAAGATGTAACTGGTATTTTAGTGACACATGAACATAGCGACCATATTAAAGGACTAGGTGTTATTGCTCGCAAGTATCGCCTTCCGATTTATGCGAATGAAAAGACTTGGAAAGCGATGGACGGGTTCATCGGTGACATTCCGCTTGAGCAAAAATTTATTTTTCCAACGGGTTCTGTTCGTACATTTGGAGATTTGGATGTTGAATCGTTCGGTGTGTCCCATGACGCTGTGGAGCCGATGTTTTATGTGTTTCATTATGAAGGAAAAAAGCTAGCTCTCATTACGGATACAGGGTATGTGAGCGAGCGCATGAAAGATGTCATTCGCCATGCGGATGTATTTGTATTTGAAAGTAACCATGATGTAGAAATGTTACGTATGGGGAAATATCCATGGAACATTAAGCGACGCATATTAAGTGATGTCGGACACGTATCTAATGAAGACGCAGGTCTTGCTTTAGCAGACGTCATTGGTGATAAAACAAAGCGCATTTATTTAGCGCATTTAAGCCAAGATAACAATATGAAAGAATTAGCACGAATGACAGTGTCCCAGACGCTTGAGCGAAAAGGAATAGTTGTCGGAGAATCTTTTCAACTGTATGACACAGATCCAGCTCGTCCGACGGCACTGATTTCAGTATAAATTTCACCTTTTTTTCACCAACATGTCGTATGTATATTGTTAGATGCTTAGGGGAAAAGAAGGTTATAATGGAAAAGGGGTCAATATTTTAAAAGAAAGGACGGGTGAAAGATGGGCTATTATGATGATCATTACGAACATATTCGTCAAAAACAAAAAGGCAATCGTGGTGGAGCTTTTTTAGCGGGAATAGTCGGGGCTATTTTAGGCGGAATGATTGTCGTTGTCTCTATTCCTTCGTTAGTTAAATGGGATATTTTACCTTATAAACTTGAACAAACGGAAGAAAAACAGACGACTGTGACGGAGCAGCCAAAAGTAGATAAGAGTGTAGCAGTCGATGTTGTGACTCAAGTAACAAAAGCGGTGAATAAAGTATCAAATGCGGTTGTTGGCATTGTAAATATTCAAGAAGCAAGTTTTTGGTCAGAAGGCGGGGAAGCTGGAACAGGCTCAGGAGTCATTTATAAAAAAGAAGGAAATAAGGCATATATCGTAACGAACCATCACGTTGTTGAAGGTGCCAGCCGTGTGGAAGTAAGTTTAAGCGACGGAACAAAAGTGCCAGCCCGCTTACTTGGGAGCGATGTGTGGACAGATTTGGCCGTATTAGAAATTGACGCAAAACACGTAACAAATGTAGCTGAATTCGGAAATTCTGATGTCGTGAAAGTAGGGGAGCCAGTCATTGCGGTTGGAAACCCACTTGGCTTACAATTCGCAGGCTCTGTAACACAAGGAATCATCTCAGGAGTAAACCGGACGATTCCAATTGATATTGACCAAGACGGTATTCCAGATTGGCATGCGGAAGTATTGCAAACAGACGCTGCCATTAACCCTGGAAACAGCGGTGGAGCGCTCGTAAATATCGAAGGGCAAGTCATTGGAATTAACTCCATGAAAATTGCTCAAGAAGCTGTTGAAGGAATCGGATTATCCATTCCAATTAATTATGCCAAACCAATTATTGCTGATTTAGAAAAGTTTGGACAAGTTCGCCGTCCATATATGGGCGTAGAATTGCGTTCATTAAGCGACATCCCAGCATATCATTGGCAACAGACACTTCATTTACCGGCAAACGTCAAAGAAGGCGTAGCTATTTTACAAGTTGTACCGGGCTCGCCAGCTGCGCAAGCGGGATTGCGTGAGTTTGATGTCATTGTAGCGTTAGATGACGAAAAAATCGCTGATGTGATCGAATTAAGAAAACATTTATATAATCGCAAACAAATTGGCGATACGATGAAAGTAACATTTTACCGCGATGGCAAAAAACAAACGGTGACGTTAAAATTAGCGAAACAATCATTATAATGAAACGGCAGGGAATTCCCTGTCGTTTCAGTCATGAATAAGGAGTGGTACGTCTTGTGGAAATGTTGCGAGCAACATGTTGAAATCGCTATCGATATGTATGTGGATGAAAAACAACAAGCGCCAGAAATATCAACAGTTTCTGTGGATAAAAAAGAAGAAATATGCGATTTTTGTGAACAACGCGCTGTATATATAGTAGGGAACTAATGTTTCTACACAATATGTGGATTCGTGTTGTGGATATGTGGATAAAACTTGTGGATATCATGTTTGTAAAGTGGGGATCACTTGTGAATATATACATTATTGCTGTGGGTAAGTTAAAAGAGAAATATTTAAAACAAGGCATCGAAGAGTATATGAAGCGCTTATCAACATATGCGAAAATGGACATTGTGGAAGTAGCAGATGAAAAAGCGCCAGAACAGTTAAGCGAACAACAAATGGAGCTCGTCAAAAAGAAAGAAGGCGAGCGTATTTTAGCAAAAGTTACGGATGACATGCATGTGATCGCCTTAGCGATTGAAGGAAAAATGATGTCTTCTGAGCAGTTCGCTCAAACGCTTGATCGGTTAGCGACATATGGAAAAAGCAAAATTGCTTTTGTCATCGGTGGTTCGCTCGGCTTAAGCGATGACGTCATGAAACGAGCAAACGAATCGCTTTCGTTTTCAAAAATGACCTTTCCACATCAACTCATGCGTCTCATTTTAACCGAGCAAATTTACCGCGCATTCCGTATCAATCGGGGAGAACCGTATCATAAGTAAAGCGGCTGAATTCAGCCGCTTATTTTACCCCTTTCATAAAGCTTTCAATTTTTGGTGAGATGATGAACAAAATGATACTAAAGACGATGGCGATTCCACCGATCGTTCCGAAATACGCCATTTCTGTTTCTGGTGTATAAAACTTCACGATTTGAGCGTTAATCGCTTGGGCTGCTGCGCTTGATAAAAACCATAAGCTCATCGTTTGAGCTGAAAACGCCGCCGGAGCAAGTTTTGTCGTTGCGGATAAACCGACAGGCGATAAGCATAGTTCACCAAACACAACAATTAAGTAGCTTAGCACGAGCCAAAGAGGACTTACTAACGAATCGTTTCCACCAAGATAAGCTGGCAATAAAATGACGACGAACGATAATCCAGCAAACAATAGCGCTAAAGAAAATTTCTTTGGAATGGATGGTTGTTTATTTCCTAGTTTCACCCATAGCCAAGCAAAAATCGGAGCAAACGTAATAACAAACAATGGGTTTAACGATTGGAACCAAGCTGGCGAAAGATCAATACCAGCAAAATGCAACTGTGTTCGTTTATCTGCATATGTTGCTAAAATAGTTGAACCTTGTTCTTGAATGGACCAAAACATCGCTGCTGCGATGAATAAAGGAATATAGGCGATAATGCGCGAACGTTCCACATCTGTCGTTTTCGGACTACGATACATAACGACAAAGTAAATCGTTGGAATGACAATACCGAAAATACCGACAAGCGATACAAACAAATCGATTGTTAGTGTGTTTGTCTGTAAGCCGATGAAAACGAATAAGGCAATGATCGCTACACCGATCGTACCCCATGTAAACACTTTTTTCTTCTCAGCTGCTGATAATGGATTCGGTACATGTGTTCCTGCAAGGCCGAGATTTTTCTTTTTTGTTCCGACAAATACGAGAAGTCCGAAAAACATACCGATCGCGGCAATACTAAAGCCGAGATGGAAGTTGTATTTCATGCCAACCGTTCCGACAACGAGTGGAGCTAAAAATGCCCCCAGGTTAATCCCCATATAAAAAATGCTAAATCCCGCATCGCGACGGTGATCGCCTTCTGCATATAAATCACCGACAACGCTTGAAACGTTCGGCTTAAGTAATCCTGTTCCAAGAACAATTAATACCATCGAAACGAAAAACATCGTTACACTTCCTGGAACAGCTAAAGCAATGTGACCGAGCATAATTAAAATACCGCCGTAAAACACAGCTTTTGCGGTCCCGAATAATCGGTCCGCTAACCATCCGCCAATAATGCCCGACATATAAACGAGTGAACCGTAAATGGACATGATCGCTAGAGCAGTCGGTTCATCTAATCCTAAGCCGCCTTTCGATACTTCATAATACATATAAAATACGAGAATAGCACGCATACCATAATAAGAGAAACGTTCCCAAAACTCAGTAAAAAATAATGTGAAAAGTCCTCTCGGATGGCCGAAAAAGCCACGTTGGGGAACGCTTTCGACAATGCGTTGCTTACTTTGTGACATAACGAAACCCCTTTCATTTTTTAAAATAATAATTTTTATTTTCTGTATTTTTTTAATGAAACCAATCTTATATTAAATAAATAGGTTTCACAAGTAATCATTTTAAACGAATGGGTAAATGAAGTAAATAAAAAATTTTCTAAAATAATATAAGGGTATGGCGAAAAACCCATACCCTTATTTGCGATGCATTTTAAATTGTAAAAACAATTCATTGTAGTACGCGAGCATGTTTTTTCCGAGGTTTTCATACACTTCCAGCTTACTAGCAAGCTGTTCGCTTGGATAAAAACGTTCGTCTTCCACTATCTCTTTCGGCAAGTATTCAAGCGCTTTTTTATTTGGCGTTGAGTAGCCGACGTATTCCGCGTTTTGAGCCGCGTTTTTCGGGTCAAGCATAAAGTTAATAAATTGATGAGCACCTTCAATGTTTTTCGCTGTTTTCGGAATAACCATATTATCAAACCATAAATTTGTTCCTTCTTTTGGGATCACGTAATCAAGCCGTTCGTTTTCCCACATCATTTCTGCTGCATCGCCCGACCAAACGATGCCGATCGCGGCTTCTTCGTTCGCAAGCAGCATTTTAATTTCGTCACCGACAATCGCTTTGACGTTTGGTGTTAGCTGATCAAGTTTTTGTTTTGCTTGTAGTAAATGTATTTTGTTTGTATCGTTAAGTGAATAATGTAGACTATTTAGCGCCATGCCCATAATTTCACGTGCACCGTCAACAAGTAAAATTTGATTTTTCAATGCGGGGTCCCATAAATCGTTCCAACTCGTTATTTCTTTTCCGCCAAGTAGTGCACGATTGTAGACGATGCCGACCGTTCCCCAAAAGTAAGGAATGGAATATTCATTGCCTGGATCAAACGATAAGTCAAGAAAACGTTTATCAATATAGCGCAAGTTTGGGATTTTTGAATGATTGATCGGAAGTAACAACCCTTCCTCTTTCATTTTGCTGATGGCGTATTCTGACGGAACAGCGACATCGAATGTTGTGCCACCTTGGGAAATTTTTGTCATCATCGCTTCATTCGAATCAAATGTTTGGTAAATGACTTTGAGACCCGTTTCTTTTTCAAATTTTTTAATGAGCGCAGGATCAATATAGTCGCCCCAGTTATAAATCGTTAACGTATTAGCTCCCCCATACCCTTTGGACGATTCGATCGTTTTTGTGACATAAAGCAAACTAAAAGCAATGAGCCAAACGAGCAAAAAAAGTGATGATATTTTTTTCATTTTTGTCCCCCCTTAACGCTAGCGCGTTGTGTGATGACGTAATACACAACAACGAGAACAAGCGTAAATAAGAAAAGAAGGGTAGATAAAGCGTTAACGGATAACGAAATCCCTTGTCGTGCGCGCGAATAAATTTCCACAGACAACGTCGAAAAGCCGTTCCCTGTCACGAAAAACGTGACCGCAAAGTCATCAAGCGAGTACGTGAGCGCCATGAAAAAGCCAGCAAAAATGCCAGGTGTAACGTATGGAAGGATGACTTTTGTTAATATGTTCCACTCATTTGCCCCTAAATCGCGTGCTGCATCAATCAACGTCGGGCTCATTTCCTGCAGCTTTGGCAACACCATTAATACGACAATCGGAATGCTGAAAGCAATATGAGACAATAAGACAGATGTAAATCCAAGCTGGATGCCAGCAATCGTAAATAAGATCAGAAACGATGCCCCAATAATGACGTCAGGGCTGACGATTAAAACGTTATTTAGCGTAAGCAACGTTTGTTTCCAACGATGTTTTGCATAATAAATGGTAATAGCGCCAAACACGCCAATGATTGTCGCAAGTGATGACGATAATAAGGCGATAATCATTGTATGCAAAACGATAATAAACAAGCGTGTATCAGCAAACACTTCTTTATACCAGTCAAGAGTAAATGATTCGAAATGATGCATCGTCCCGCCACTATTAAACGAGTAATAAATTAAATAAAAAATAGGCATGTATAATACGAAAAATATAAAAGCTAAATAGAGGCGAGAAAATTTCATTGTCTCACCCCCCATTTTTTATTTCCTGTTAACGCCATAATGCTAGCCATGGCGATCATTAAAAAGACAGCGATTGTCGCCCCCATTCCCCAGTTTTGCGTCACGAGAAAATGTTGCTCAACCGCAGTGCCAAGCGTAATAACGCGGTTTCCAGCGATTAATCTTGTCAACATAAAGAGCGAAAGCGACGGAATGAACACCGCTTGACACCCTGCTTTGACACCATCGAGCGTAAGCGGAAAAATGACGCGACGAAATATCGTCCATTCGCTCGCTCCTAAGTCGCGCGCTGCATCGATCAAAGAAGGGTTCAATTTTTCAAGCGCATTAAAAATCGGCAAAATCATAAACGGAATAAAAATATAAACAGATACAAAAACAAAACTAAAGTCCGTAAACAATAGTTGTTTCGTCCCAATTCCAATCGCCTCAAATAGCGCATTGACTGCCCCATACGTGCCGAATAGTCCGAGGAAAGCGTACGCTTTTAACAATAAATTGACCCATGTCGGCAAAATAATAAGCAACAGCCATAACTGCTTATGCTTCGTTTTTGTTAACAAATAAGCGGTTGGGTATGCAATAAGGAGTGAACATGCTGTAATTAAAAATGCATACCAAAACGAATTTACTGTCATTCGTAAATAAACAGATGTGAAAAAAGTTTCATAGTTAACGAGCGAGAAATGGCCTTCAATATCGAAAAAAGAATAATAAATAATAAGAATAATCGGTGCAACAACGAACAACCCGATCCACAACCAATAGGGGATGGCATAAGCATATCGGCGCATATTATTCACCCCCACTCCGCTTCATGACATGAATAGCTTCTGGCTCAAAATGGAGGCCAATTTCTTCCCCGATATCCGCCTTTTTTGTCGAGTGAACGAGCCACTCATTTCCATACGTATCGTAACAACAAAGCTCATAATGCACGCCACGGAATAAAACAGAATCAACGCGCACGCGCAATTTGCCGCGCTCAACAGTTGTTAACTCTAAATCTTCAGGTCGAATGACAATATCTACTTGTTCATTGTTCGCAAAGCCGCGATCGATGCACGTAAATCGTTGATTCGCAAATTCCACAACAAAATCGTCAATCATCGTTCCAGTAATGATATTTGATTCTCCGATAAAGTCAGCGACGAAACGGTTCACAGGTTCATCATAAATATCTTTTGGTGTACCACGTTGTTCAATCTTTCCTTTGTTTAGCACAAAGATTTCATCTGACATCGCAAGCGCTTCTTCTTGATCGTGAGTAACGAAAATAAACGTAATGCCAAGTCTTCGTTGCAATTCTCGTAACTCGTATTGCATTTCTGTTCGAAGTTTTAAATCAAGCGCCGATAGCGGTTCATCTAGTAACAGCACATCCGGTTCGTTGACGATCGCACGAGCGATAGCGACACGTTGTCGTTGTCCTCCTGACATTTCATGAATGGCCCGTTGTTCGTATCCTTCTAAGTTGACGAAGCGAAGGGCTTCTTTTACTTTTTGCTCAATGTCTACCTTTGGCACTTTTTTTATGCGTAAGCCAAAAGCAACGTTTTCAAACACGTTTAAGTGAGGAAAAAGCGCATAATCTTGAAATACTGTATTCACTTGTCGTTTATTTGCTGGAACATTGTTCATTCGTTTCCCGTGAAAGTAAATATCCCCTTTTGTCGGTTCGATAAACCCAGCAATTAGGCGAAGAATCGTTGTTTTTCCGCAGCCAGAAGGGCCAAGAAGCGTATAAAATTTGCCGCGCTCCATTTCAAAACTGACGTCATCGAGCACAGGAAGATCATCATCGTATTGTTTTGTAACATGGTCAAAGCGAATAATGACGCGATCGTCCATCTCGTTTTTCTCACCTCATTTAGCTATTTTTTAAATTCATTATGAACGATCGCCCTATGTTCAGCAACTTTTTATTGGAGCACACCATAGCTAATCATTTCAACCGTTGGACGAATGTTAATTTCTGCTTTCGCAAACGCTTTTGGCCAGCTTTTTTGTTTTTTAAAATGCTTGTATTCATAGGCGCGAGCATATAAGCCAAAGCCGATCGGATCGACTTCATATGTTTGCATTTTTTTCACGATCGCTTCAAGTTGTTTTTGTATTTCTTTTGCGAGCAATTGTTCGAGTTTTTTCTTTTCTTTTTTCATATCAATATGTGTCGTTGTTTCGGTCAAAATGGCACCTAGATGTATATGAACGTCAAAGCGAAACATCCCATTTTGAAACGACGGTTTATATGAAAAATCACCCTTTTCAATCGAAATGCTTACATATTCTTTTTGTTTTGTTAGACCCTTTATAGCGAGTGTAAGCGATGTCGCAGGTTTAATATTTTTGTTTAATATCGCAAAATATGGACTTTCTTTTTGTGATAATGAGCCGACATATTTTCGTTGTTTATTAAATAAAGCAATCCCCCCTGCGACTAAATCACCTTTCTGTACTTTTAAGATCGGTGCAAATGGGGTTTGAGCACGATCAAGCGATAAACGTCGAAACTCAAGTAAATTGATTTTTGTTGTTTGTTTACTTTTATGTGCTGTTAATAACACATCCCGAATAGCCACAGATAGACGCGGTTTATCGTCAAGACGAATGTACATGACATCTTTTAACGGACCGTCAAAAACGATGAAATTGGCTGTTGTTGAATTTTTTGGGTCGCGATAAAACACGTCTAAATACGAAAACATATCATGTGTTTTCGCAAATGTTTTGCTGACAATGATGTTTTGAGCTTTTCCTCCAACAATTTTCCCTAAGGCAAAGGCGTTTGCTTTTGAACGTCCGTCCCGTGGTGTTACTCCTAATGTACGAATGACTTCGTAAATGTTTTTAGCCTCTTTATTAAACACCGGGCTAACAGAATAGATAAGTAATTTTCCATTTTTCCCTGTATCCAATCCGACAGTCAATGCGAGTGTGAGATCATCTAGTTGTGTTTTTGCACTACATCCAGTTGTGAAAAGAAAACAGAGGAAGACGTACATATATTTTTTCATTTCTTTTTTCCTCCTTGAAACCATTGCGCCATGGAAACATAAATAAACAAGAAGATAGGAAAAATATAAGCCCCCCATAGGCCATATCGTTCCCACCACGATCCCATCGTTTGAATATGAGAAAAGGATGGATTGTATAAAAAAGACGTTAAAATAAATATGCAAACGGCAATAAGCAATACAATCATATGGTCTTTTTTTCCGATGAGTTGACTCATGCCAAAAACAGTTGTGAAAATGTACGGAATGCCTGTCGTTGACATGACGAACAAATAAAACGATAAAAAGATGACTTCAAACCGTTCAATAAATGAAAACTCAATCGTTTTAAGTAGCGACAGCGTCGGCCAAATAAGCGAAGGAGTTTCATCAGGACTAAAAAAAATAAAACATGTGACCGTAATTAATAAAAAAGTAAAAGCCGAAATGCTGTTGGCGATGACCATCGCTTTTATCGCATGTTTTTTTTCTTTTAAAAACGGGTAAAACACGAACGCTAATTCAAAACCTAAAAACGACAAAATCGTCGTTTTTACCGCTTGAAAAATAGGTGCCCATCCTTCTTTTAAAATAGGGAGCATATATAAAATCGTCCCTTTCTGTAACGGTATCGCAATAAGAATGGGCATCCAAAGCGTTAAGTAAAAGACGACTTCAGCATAACGTCCAAGCACGCGCACACCATTTCGTGTAATTAACAAAGCAGGCAACATAAATAACATCATGACGAGATAATTCGGTGTGTTTGGTAAAATCCATACTTGTGTAATATGAATGGACGTAAAAATAACAGTAATAGCTGCTAATAAAGCGTAAGCGACAAAAACAAGATGGATTAATGTCCCAAATATCCTTCCAAAATAGCGACGAGAAAGATCGAAAATCGTGTCTTGTGGATGCTTCGCCATCGTTTTTATAATGATCGTGCTTGCGATGATAGAAATAAGCCACCCAATAATAATAGCGATCCATCCATCCGTATTGGCAATATCAGCAAGCTGGGCTGGAAGCGATAAAATGCCAATGCCGATTTGTGCGCCTGAGATCAGAAAAATATATTGCATTATCGTGATTTCGTTAAATCTATATCGTTTCATAAGCACCACTTATTTGCGAAATTTTTTTTGTCTCGTCAGTTGTGTCGGACGAGCGGATAATGGTCGCGTGCGCATCATCCAAAGCGGAAAGCGTAAAATCGTATCTTTCCAGTCGCGCAATCGTGCAGGAGCGAATGGACTCCCTTCAGGTGTGCCAAGTGACTCTAACGAAATGAGATGACCGATAATAAGCATGAAACCGATGACCATTCCAACTAAACCAAATAAAGAAGCAGCAATCATCATTGGAAAGCGCAGTAAACGAATCGATTCCGACATATCCGGATTTGGAATAATAAATGACGCAATGGCAGTTAATGAGACGATAACGACCATAATGTTGCTGACGATGCCGGCTTCAACGGCAGCTTGCCCGATGACGACACCGCCAACGATGCCGACTGTTTGCCCAATTGGTGCAGGTAAACGTAAACCTGCTTCACGTAACATTTCAATTGCAAGCTCCATTAAAATTGCTTCTAAAATAGGGGGAAGCGGAACGCGTTCGCGCGATTCACCAATCGTTAACAATAAATTGAGTGGGATAATTTCATAATGAAACGAAAGTGCCGCAATATAAGCGGACGGTAAAAAAATCGCCATAAAAAAGGCAAGCAAGCGCAAAAGTCGTAAAAACGACGCGATCATCCAACGCGTACTGTAATCGTCAACTGTTTGGAAAAACGTAATAAACGTCATTGGTCCAATCATGACGCTAGGTGAGCGGTCAACGACGATCACGATGCGTCCTTGTAGTAAGTTACTGACCGCAGCATCTGGTCGCTCGGTTAGTAAAAATTGCGGAAACGGTGAAAATGGATTGTCTTCAATATGTTGCATGAGCTCGCCTGTATTGACGATTGTATCGACGTCAACTTGTTCAATTCGATCTTTCAATTCTTGCAGTACTTCTGGATGAGCAACGTCTTCTAAATATAATAATGAGACAGGGGTATGTCCCCGTCTGCCGACAGTCGTTTCTTCAATTTTTAGTTGTTGATGTGGCAAATAGCGACGAATTAAGGCGATATTTTTTTCGCACGTTTCAATAAATCCTTGATGTGATCCTTTTAGTGACGATTCAATTTGTGGTTCTGCGATGGCACGTTGTGGCCATCCTTGTGTATCTAAAAGTAATACTTGATTGTCCCCGTCTAGTAATAGTGCGGTTTCTCCTTGAAACAAATGTTGAATGACATGTTCCCATTTTGTCGTGTATGATTTTGAACCAATCGGGAGTTGAATATCTGCAATTGTATGAATTTGTTTCGTTTCAAATAAAAGCGGATCAATAATATTATTGTTAATCGAATTTTTATCAACGAGCGTATTAAGATATACAAGTAACGCCCGTTTTTTCGGTTCGCCAATGAGTAGATGGCAATATACAAGATCAGGCGTTTTTGTAAAATAGTCACGCAACGTTTGTTCATTCGCATCGAGCGAATGGGCCAATAGTTGTTGAGTGCCGTTCATTATTCATCCCCTTTCAGCTGTTGAAGCGGTTCGATGGCCGGCCCTTCTAGCACTTTTCCTGTAAAACAAAACCGTGAACCATGACAAGGACAGTCCCATGACCGCTCGCTGTTGTTCCATTCGAGTTCACACCCCATATGTGTACATGTCGTATCGACGACATAAAGTGTACCGTCATCGTCGCGATAAGCACCAGCTCGTTTTCCGTCTACATTTACCACAGCCCCTTCTCCACGCAATATGTCGCGGGGGGTACGAAGGGCGTATTCAAGCTTTCCAATGAAGAAATGTTTCGCGACATCGATTCCGTCTGCCAGTAAGTGATTGAGCGACGGATCAGCGACAAATCGCGACGGAGCAAACAGCTGAGCATAACGATTTTCTTTTTGTAATGCTAAATCGGCTAATAGCTGAGCTGCGACCACACTTGTCGTCATACCCCATTTTCGATATCCTGTTGCAACAAGTATGTGTGGAAGGCTTGTGCGAACAGGACCGATGTATGGAAGATTGTCTAGTGTGACGAGATCTTGCGCTGACCAACGATATTGCACGTTCGAAAGTCCGAATATATGTTCTGAAAATGATTGCAACGCTTCGTAGTGTTGAATCATGTTCGTTCCTTGTCCAACTTTGTGCGACTCACCACCAATCAAAAGAAGAGGTTTGTCGTCTATCATCGTGTATCGCAACGATCGCTTTGGTTCATTTGTGCTTAAATACATACCTTGCAGTCGTTCATGAGCTTCAACTGCAATGACGTATGACCGTTCTGCATGCAAGCGTGCAAAGTAAAAAGCAGGGTCAACAAACGGAAAATGGGTACAAATGACAACCGTGTCGCACGTGATCGTTGCGCCATTTTTCGTTTGTACAATCGGGCGATTGGTTGTCTCGATATGTTGTGCAACAGTTTGTTCGTAAAAAGATGCCCCATGTTTGACCGCGAGCTCCACTAATGTTTTTAAATAATGGAGCGGATGAAATTGCGCTTGGTTGCGCATCATGACTGCACCTCGGACGGAAAAAGGAAGCGAAAGTTGATCGACATATGCCCCGTCGATGCCGAGCTTTACATACGCTTTCCACTCCGCTTCAAGCATATGTAATTGTGTTTCTTCCGTCGTATACACGTACGCGTCTTCTAGCGATACGTCGCAATGAATATCGTGTTCTTTTATCGTTTGCAAAATCGATTGCAACGCTTTTTCATTTGCTTCGTAATAATGGCGAGCATTTTCTTCACCGAAATGAGCGATCAGTTCGTGGTAAATGAGATCGTGTTGGGCAGTTATTTTTGCGGTTGTATGTCCTGTTGTGCCGTTACATAGTCGGTCTGCTTCGATGACAGCGACACGCACCCCTTGCTTAGCAAGCAAATAGGCCGTTGTAATGCCTGTTATTCCTCCTCCAACAACCGCTATGTCGACATCAAGCGATTGCGTAAGCGATGGAAAAGAAGGAAGTGTTGTTGATTGTAGCCAATACGATTGAGATGACTTTGGTAAAGACATGAGTTTGTTCCTCCATATCCATGTTTTTCTTAATTTTCCCCAAATCGAAAAGTTTATGATGAACATTTGTAAAGATGATAAAATGGAAATAGACGTGTATAGAAATGTTTTTATAACATAACGTAAGAGGGAGAGTTAAAGTGAATAAAGATGCAAGTGTTCGTTTACAAGATAATATCGTCTTAGAACATTACGGGCTGAATGAATTGCATTTAGAATCTGTTCGCCATTATCGTGAGCAATTTGCAAAAGTCAAACCAAACCACCCATGGAACGGTTTAGAAACGAAAGATTTTTTATATAAGATTGGGGCATGGGGAAAAATACGAAACACAAGCAAAGAGGGTCTCACACTCGCAGGACTTCTTATGTTTAGCGAAGAGCGAATGATTACAGAAGTTTTACCGCAATACTTTCTTGAATATCGTGAACATGGCGATAATCATATGCATTGGACAAATCGTTTTACTTCACAAGATGGAACGTGGTCGGGAAATATTTATGATTTTTATTTTAAAGTAATGAACGAGCTAAAAGATGGATCAGAAGCTGAAAAAGAAGCTATGCATGAGGCGCTTGTTAATGCGATCGTCCATGCCGATTACAACGGTGATGGGGGCATTATTGTCGAACGGCAGCGCTCATCCGTGCAATTTTCTAATCCAGGACTTTTTGGTATCCCATTAGAACAAGCATTTAGCGGCGGTGTTAGCCATTTGCGTAATCCGAATGTGTTTAAAATGTTTATTTACATTCATTTTTGCAAGCGAGCTGGAGTCGGTTTGAAAACGATCGAAACGATTTGTTTGCAACAGCCTGTTATTGATCAATACGATTTCCAGGAGCGGACGGTTATTACATTACCAATCGTGTCCTTTCCAGAAAGACATAAACAAGACGATGATCTAGAGATGGTATGTGATTGGACAGACCATTTAGAGTTGGTTGACTCCATAAATAACGAAAACAACTCTTGTAATAGTGATCAAAACTCCATAAATATCGACTTGAAGTCCATAAACAAAGGGATTAAGTCCGTAAATAATGATTCCGACTCCGTAAACACCGGACTTTACTCCATAAATAACGAAAACAACTCCTATAATAAAGAGCAAAACTCCATAAATAATTCACCTAACTTCGTAAATAACGAAGAAGAAACGAATATCGATCAAGAGCTCTGGAGTATTGCTGAGATTGCGCGTAAGAAAAAAAGGCTTGCACCGGCAAAGATGGAAGAAATCATTTTGCAACTATGTGCCCATCGGCCATTCATGTTAAAAGAATTAGCTTATTTATTAGATCGAACGCCAGACGGACTGCGCAATAATTATTTAGGAAAGCTGTTAGCGGAAGGGAAAATGCGTTTAAAGTATCCAGACCAACCAAATCATCCAAAACAAGCATATATAACAAATAAGCAATATTCATGATTTGTTCAATATTTCACAATCTATAGTATAGAAAAGAATGTTACAATAATGGTAACAAAAGAAAAGTTGAGGTGACAGATGATGCTCGTATGCGAATGGAGAAACTTTTCAACAGATGCAGAAACATATACATTGGAGCTATTTGAAGAAATGATTGGGGACGAATTTGAAGCAATGATGTTTGAAGATGATCAAGATATTCCTTCTTATATATGGACAGTGAACTATGTCGTGATCGTTAAGCGAAATACGCGCATGTACAACGATATTTCGTTTACAAAAATTCCACGCAATCCAGTATGTGAGTAACCGCCTTCTTTATAAGAAGCGGTTCTCTTGCACAATATATTTGCTCAATATTTCACAAAGTTGACACACACAAACGATCCTATCTTCGTTATAATGTGAATGTGAAAGTAATCACATTTTTATTTTCGATCAACTTGTGAAAAAATTCACAAGTAAATATAGGAGGGTCTTATATGGCTGTTGATGAAAAAGTATTAGACCAAAAGAAAGAAGTTACAAAGATGATCGATACGCTCGTGGCGAATGCGCAAAAAGCGTTAAAAGCGTTTCGCGATTACGATCAAGAAACGATTGACCATATCGTCAAGCAAATGGCGTTAGCTGGACTTGATAAACATATGTATTTAGCGAAATTAGCGATTGAAGAAACAAAACGTGGCGTATATGAAGATAAAATCATTAAAAACATTTTTGCGACAGAATACATTTATCATAACATTAAGTACGATAAAACGGTTGGCGTTATCCGCGAAAATGAACATGAAGGCATTATTGAAATTGCCGAGCCTGTTGGCGTCATTGCTGGGGTAACACCGGTAACAAACCCAACATCGACAACGATGTTTAAAGCGCTCATTTCAATTAAGACCCGCAACCCAATCATTTTTGCGTTCCATCCGTCCGCGCAAAAATGTAGCAGTGAAGCGGCACGCATTTTACGTGATGCAGCAATTGCGGCTGGCGCGCCAGAACATTGTATTCAATGGATCGAAACGCCTTCCGTTGAAGCAACGCAACAATTGATGCATCACCCTGGCGTTTCGCTTATTCTCGCGACAGGTGGAGCAGGCATGGTCAAAGCGGCATATAGCTCAGGAAAACCAGCATTAGGGGTTGGACCTGGTAACGTGCCTTGCTATATTGAGAAAACAGCAAATATAAAACGTGCTGTGAACGACCTTATTCTTTCAAAAACGTTTGACAACGGTATGATTTGTGCATCTGAACAAGCGGTCATTATTGATAAAGAAATTTATGACGCGGTAAAAAACGAAATGATTTCAAACAAATGTTATTTCTTAAATGAAGAAGAAAAGAAAAAAGTTGAAAAGCTTGTCATTAATGAAAATACGTGCGCAGTAAATCCGAATATCGTCGGTAAACCAGCATATGAAATTGCGAAAATGGCAGGAGTTGACGTGCCGGTTGATACGAAAATTCTTGTGGCAGAACTAAAAAGCGTCGGTCCGCAAGAGCCACTTTCTCGTGAAAAATTAAGTCCGGTATTGGCGTGCTATAAGGTGAATAGTACAGAAGAAGGATTAAAACGAGCAGAAGAAATGCTTGAGTTCGGTGGACTTGGCCACTCTGCTGTTATTCATTCAGAAAATCAAGAAGTCATTCTTGAATTCGGTAAGCGAATGAAAGCAGGGCGAATCATTTCGAACGCACCATCTTCACAAGGGGCGATCGGTGACATTTACAATGCATACATTCCGTCATTGACGCTCGGTTGCGGTACGTTTGGAGGTAACTCGGTTTCAACAAACGTAGGTGCGACACATTTAATGAACATTAAAAAATTAGCGAGAAGGAATGTAAACATGCAATGGTTTAAAGTTCCGCCAAAAATTTATTTTGAAAAACATGCAACACAATATTTAGCGAAAATGCCAAACATCTCACGTGCCTTTATTGTTACAGATCCAGGCATGGTGAAGCTTGGCTATGTCGATAAAGTGTTGTACTATTTACGCAAACGCCCAGATTATGTGCATTGCGAAATTTTCTCAGAAGTGGAGCCAGATCCATCCATTGAAACAGTGATGAAAGGTGCCGACATGATGCATGCGTTCCAACCAGACGTCATCATCGCCCTCGGCGGTGGTTCGGCGATGGACGCGGCGAAAGCGATGTGGTTGTTCTATGAACATCCAAATACAGACTTTAACGGCTTAAAACAAAAGTTTTTAGATATTCGTAAACGTGTATTTAAATATCCAAAACTCGGTCAAAAAGCGCAATTTGTCGCGATTCCAACAACGTCTGGTACAGGTTCAGAAGTCACATCGTTTGCGGTTATTACAGATAAGAAAAATAATGTAAAATATCCACTCGCTGATTATGAGTTGACACCAGATGTCGCGATCGTTGACCCACAATTTGTTATGACGATGCCAAAACATATTACAGCCGATACAGGTATGGACGTATTAACACATGCGATTGAAGCGTACGTATCGAACATGGCGAACGACTATACAGACGGATTAGCATTAAAAGCGATTCAGCTCGTCTTTGAATACTTGCCACGTGCATACAAAAACGGCAACGACGAAGTAGCGCGCGAAAAAATGCACAACGCATCAACAATTGCCGGTATGGCATTTGCGAACGCATTTTTAGGTATTAACCATAGCTTAGCGCATAAACTTGGTGCAGAATTCCATATTCCGCACGGACGTGCGAATACGATTTTAATGCCGCATGTCATTCGTTACAACGCGCAAAAACCGAAAAAGTTTACAGCGTTTCCGAAGTACGAACATTTCGTTGCTGACCAGCGTTACGCGCAAATTGCCCGCTTGCTTGGCTTGCCAGCGAAAACGACAGAAGAAGGAGTAGAAAGCCTCGTTCAAGCGATCATTAAGCTCGCAAAAGAACTCGACATGCCATTAAGCATCGCGGCAACAGGCGTCAGCAAAGAAGAGTTTGAAAGCAAAGTCGAACAACTTGCTGAATTAGCTTTCGAAGATCAATGTACAACAGCTAACCCAAAATTACCATTAGTCAGCGACCTTGCCGACATTTATCGCCAAGCGTATAAAGGGGTTTAGCAGTTAGTTAAATACGGAAGAATTTAAAGTTGTTCTTCTGTCAAGTATAGTATTTTATATGTGTGTTAGTATATATAATTCAGAGGGTATTCCAAAGACAAACGGAGTACCCTTTTTTATATTTTAAAACGATAAAATTAGGTATTTTCCACAATAAAAATTGCGGAAAATACGGATATACATTATTTTCTTTTTTTTTTTATAATTTTAATAGACCGATCGGTAATATGTAACGTTTTATCATTATACAACATTGGGGGAAGAAGAATGATAAGATTGCAAAAGAAAATAGTGACTATTGTTTTTTCGATGTTACTAATCTCTATAGGAGTTGTTGCTCAGGCTGGAACAAGCTATGAAGGGTATGATGTCATCGTTCCAAAATTCAATGGAAATGCCTTTACTCCTCAACAAGAAAAATCCAAAAGTAGTGAGTCTGTAGATCTGAAAGTATCTACTTTAGGAAAAGCGGTTGATGCAAGAGCTCATTCTTATGATGGTGGGACAGGTAATTGGGTTCGTATAGCTACTGTTGGTGGACCTTTTAAGTTGCCTAATTCTATAAAAAAGGGTGCCGCCACAAGAGTAGAGTTTAGTACAGACTTCAACGAGGTTGTTGATGTGCGAGTTAAAGGAGAATGGCGTAGCAATTAAATAAGAGCGGGGGAATGATCCCCCCTGCTCTTATTCGATTAGAAGGGGTGTTTATTTTGCGGCGACAGGTAAATGTTGAATTCAATCGGATGTTAAATAAGGGGAATGTAATTGTATGGGTTTCTATTATATTTTTTCCGATAGCTTATTTTTTCATTATTAAGGATCAATATATTTTCTACAGACATATTGAAATATTTTTACGTCTATACTCCGGAGGCATTTCTCTTTTCTTCCCAATTTTAATGGTTTTGCTTTATACAGTCCATTTTTTTGATGAGAGAAGAAATTATTTCTTACTTTACGCCCGAGCGAGAGTTCCTCTTCCTTATTATTTATTTAGCAAAATTATAGTAAATGCGACTGTTTCATTTGTAATATCTTTTCTAATGATGTTTATTCCTTTCATTTTTTGTATGTATATTGTACCAAAGTTTGAATTAGTTCGTTTATATGAAGACTTAAACAATCCTATTCCATATACGACATTTGAACAGTTGTTGTCACTTGGGAATTTACCTTATGGTGTTATTTATTCAACATGGGTTGGCTTAAATGGGATGTTGTATGCTACTTTTGGGTTAGTTTTAGTTATGCTTATGGATCGGATGATCGTTGCGCTTTTTATTCCGTTTATCTACTATTTGTTAGGAACATTTTTTACTCAGATTATAGGTATGGACAAATTTTCTCCAGATGTATCAATTTTTCCTTTTCGTATTTTCCAACAGCCCATATGGACGGCGCTCGTTCCATTTTTTTTATTAGCTGTTGTTGTTACTGTTTTAATGGTACGTTTAAAAGGAAGAGTGGATGAAATGTATGTTTAAGCTTTTTCATAGTGAGTTTGGCTACTTGAAGTGGGGTAGTGTAGCATGCATTATTTACTTTTACAGTTTAAGAAGTAAAGAGTATATTATTTTTTTAAGTCACGAAAGTAAAAAAGCTGTAAATGTATGGGATTTTATGATAGCTTATTTTGGAAATCCTTATCTCATTACGTATTTTATCTTTCCTTTTCTTTGCTTCTATTCCGTTTTCTATATCATTTCTTACTATGAAGATGTTTCACTTATAAGGTTAGGTTCCTTAAATAAATGGGGGTACAAAACAACCATCCGTTTTTTGGAGGTTCTCATCAAAACTTTTTTTATTTGGTTAGTTGTCAGTCTTATTTTATTAAAAGGAGTTTCATTCTCTAGTTCTTGGAGTGCTCTGAGCAAAGAAGATGTATTTCTCATTGAAGCACAAACAATTCAAAAGTTTATTAGTAGTCCACTTCTTTCATTTTTTTATCAAATTTTACTGATTTTTTTCTTTTTTATTTGTTTGCATATCATTTTTTGTTCTTTCTATTTGCTTATCAAAAGAGTTCGTTTGTTCATTACTTTTGTTTTTTCTGTATGGATATACGCCATTTTGTCCTTTAAGCGTTTTCCAAGCCATATGGGGGAGTTCAAGTTTTTTAGTTACTTCTCTCTTGCACAAAGTTTAGAAACATTTGATCATCTATTAGTTCCCTTTTTTACGTTTCTAATTATTGTACTTATATTGATTGTGTTGTGGAATCGAAGAAGTATAATTACTTTCTTTATCGAGTATAAGTATTATATCTCGTTCTTATTAACGGTTGTGGTCGTAATGTGGGTGCAACAAACAAAAGACATGGGAACGTCAATGGATTTTTTTTGCTCTGTTTTCCTAGGTATAACAAAGCATGCTCGCTTCTTGCCTCTTTTAACATATATGATTTTTTACATAGGATTTGCTTATGTGTTCAGCGTGTTTTGGCAACAAGAGAAGAAGAACATGATTTATTATGAATTCATACGGTACGGCTCAGCTTATAAGTGGTTAAAAAAAGAATTTTTAAGCATAACGTTATTTAGTTTGATTTATCTTGTTTTTTTATTTGTTGCATCACTTACTATTTCGTTATTAAAGGGAGTGCCGCTTCTCTTTTCCATATCGTTTCAAAAGGACGTTGCAGTAGTTGATTTATTGTATCATTTTTTTATTAATGGGTATTTGCAAATTGTTTTCTATGTGTTATTTGTCATGTTTTTTTACTTTTTGAACCAAAATGTGTATGGTATAGCATTGCTCTCAATCATGACGATATGGTCTACTTCGCCGTTTATTCCTTTTAAGCTAAACAGCTTAGGATATGTTTTAGAAGGGAAATCCGTTTATTTGATTAGCCTTGTTTTACTTCTGTGGTTGATAGCAATAATAATGAGTATTTGTGCTCTTTTACGAAGAAGAATTTTTTAGAGAAGGTGAAAAAACGTGGTGCATATTGAATTGAAAGAAGTATGCAAGTCTTTTAAAGGTGTTCCAATATTTCAGCATGTGAACGTAACGATTGAAAAAGGAAAAACATATGGTATTATGGGACCAAATGGTTCAGGTAAGTCAGTGTTTTTTAAGCTAATATGTGGTTTTTTAAAACCGGATTCGGGAATCATTCGTGTAGATGGAAAAGAAATTGGTTTAAACAACCGCTTTCCAGATCACTTCGGAATTATTATTGAACGCCCAGGATATATATCCAATAAAACAGGATTCCAAAATTTAAAAGAACTAGCCTTAATTAAAAATCAAATTGATGATCAAAAGATTCGGAAAACAATGGAACAAGTTGGGCTTGATCCAGATTCAAAACAAAAAGTAAAACATTATTCACTAGGAATGAAACAAAAATTAGCGTTAGCTCAAGCGATCATGGAAGATCAACAAACATTGATTTTAGATGAGCCATTTAACGCATTAGATCGTACAAGTATAGACAATATACGAAATTTACTTCTTTCCTTTAAGACGGAAGGGAGGACGATACTCATCACGAGTCATAATCAAGAAGATACCGATATTCTTTGTGACCATGTGTTTCAAATTAATCAATATACGCTACAGCAAGTAAAATAAAAAGGCGTGGAAAATCGATTCCATGCCTTTTTCTTTTCATATAGGGGCTACATTTTATAGTTCAATCATTCCTTCCTTTATTGCTTTGACGACTGCACCAACACGAGAATCGACACGGAGCTTTTTTATAATTGAAGAAACATGATGTTCTACTGTTCTCTTACTTACATTCAATGAATTACTAATGTCTTCATTCGTTTTATCTTGAGCAATTAATTTTAGAATAATTAGCTCCATTTTTGTTAGCGAGATGTTGCTACTTTCATCTATGTTACTCGGGAAAAATGAAAACCCTTGATGTGCTTGTCGAA
Organism: Anoxybacillus eryuanensis; assembly: GCF_051200995.1. Lineage (NCBI taxonomy): Bacteria > Bacillati > Bacillota > Bacilli > Caryophanales > Anoxybacillaceae > Anoxybacillus > Anoxybacillus eryuanensis. Next base: position 57,761 of record NZ_JBPODS010000015.1, read on the forward strand.
TGGCAGTTGCTAAATGAAGAATCGAATCTTCTTTTGTAACAAATGCGGAAGCACCCGCTTGTTTAGCAGCTCGTATGTACTCATTATAATTGTAGCCGGATAAGACGACCACGTGGCAATCTGGATACAACATTTTTATCTTTTTTGTCCATTCTAAACCATTCCCGTCTTTTAAACGAATATCCATAACAACAACATCAGGATTTAACGTTTCGATTGCTTCTTGTAAACAAGATAACTGCAAAACTGTTCCAACAACTTTTATATCCTCTTCTCTTTCGAGTAATTCTGCCATGCCGTCCATCACAAGTATATGATCATCTACTAATAGCACTCTAATCATCATATTTTTCCACCTCGTCAAATGGAATCATTATAAAAATTCTCGTGCCAAGTTGTTGGTCGGAATAAATATCCCATCTTCCGCCTAACGTATGTAGTTGCTTTTCAACTGAAGCTAATCCGAAGTGATGTTGTTTAATTGCGTCATATGTGTTTATAGGGATAGAAAACCCTTTCCCATCATCTTCAACAGAAATGTGCAAAATATCATCTTCTTCCCATATGGAAATAATGATGGATGTAGCTTCCGCGTGTTTGACAGCATTATAAGTAAGCTCACGAATCATCCGATAAAGGGTGACTTGCAATGTCGAAGGAATAATTCGTAATCCTAAGTCATAATACACTTCAATATCAAGCTGACTCTCCACGCGAATTTTATTTCGTAACTCATATAAGCTATTTTCTAAGCCTATATCTTCAACAAACATCGGATATAAATGTTCACACATGTTACGTACTTCACGAATTTTACTTTGTAATAAATTGTGAATTTGTTTCTCGCTTTCTTCATTTTTTCCTAATTGAATCCTTTGCCAAATGGCGATAAGCCCTTGCAATATTTCATCATGCAAAAACATGGCCATCTTCCATTTTTCATATTCTTGAATGGAATATGCCTGTTTATTAGTCAAACGATCCATTGTTTGCTCTGTTCGATGTGTGAAGTACATGTGAATGGTTTGATATATAGTAATAGAAAAGATAAGAAATATATTTACAGGAAATAAAGGGATATGGTGATCAATTACTAACAGTACAACATTACAAATAATTAAACTTATACATAAAACGGCAATTTTTCTACCCATCTTCTTTGCAGCAACAAGCCAATTTGCAATCCCTTGCTTAGTTAATAAGTATGAAAGAACTAGAGGAAAAAAAATCATACTTGCTAGCGTGTAATAAAATGAAAGAAACGAAACACCAAATAACATGTTTGGAAGAAGGCTTAAAAGTATAACAGGTGCAAATGATAAACATAGTCCAACAATAAGTACAAACAATTCGTTTTTTATTTTTTTCGAGTTCGAGCGAAGATGGAACGTAATTAATGCGACGCATGTGCCAACAGCCATCATAATATTTAGTACAATAAACAATCGAGCAGTGGCTTTTATAGATGTATTAGCTGTAGCTACACTTCCCCCAACATAGGTGACGAAACAAATGATACTCGTCCACTTTGTAATAGAGGAAACATAGTGGAAAGTTCTTGGTCTCGTTGAACTCGGAAAATATTTAAAAAATTCGAGAAGTGCGTAAGGCGCTAAACAAACAGCGAAAGCTTCAACCATTTGTGCTGTCTGCACACCTCGACTTGAAGGAATGGCACATATGATTGCAATGGCACTAACACACATTAAAGCAAAAAAACGTTGTACAACGATGGATGTTGGTTTTTGAATATACGTATATTTACCAATTAACAAGAAAAACATCCCGATGAATAAAACAATATAATAAGGGTGTTTCATATATTTTTCATGTGATTCGATCAAAATATAGGTAATAAGGAGAAGTGAGAAAAACCAAATCATTGTAAAATGTCTATTCATTGTATCACGAACTTTCTAAGTATGTTTTGAGTTCATAAATGGCTTCTTGTTTTGTCGGAAAGCAAATTTCTACTTGTTTTATTGCACGTTTCATGTATATATCAGAGAGAACAAAACAGTAGTCCAATGCCCCTGTTTTTTGTATATAATTTCTTATTAATGAAAATAATTTCTTATTAATGAAATATGGTCTGTAAAATTAGGACAATTTATATACATGCACCTTAAAACCATGACTTCTGTATGAACCCCTTTTTTCATGGCTATACTGCTCCTACATACTCATGTGTAAAAGGAGCGGAATT
>NZ_JBPODS010000016.1:0-50141 GCF_051200995.1 Anoxybacillus eryuanensis
GATAGGTCCGAGGTGGAAGCGTGGCGACACGTGCAGCTGACGGATACTAATCGATCGAGGACTTAACTAAACACATAAGAAAAGCGGAGAACGGTCCTTGGCGAAGCCAAGGAAACGTCCGACGGAGCCGAGAGCTTTTGACGAAGACGTGCGTGCACGTCGAACGGAAAAAGCGAAAGGCGTAGGAGGATGTTAGTTCGAAGCTAGACATCACGAAAAGCGAAGGCGACTGTTCAGCCACGAAGAACGCGAAAGGCCTGCGAGGAGGCTGTTGCCGCCACAGCAGGACTGAAGCGGTTCAAGGGGCTAGGAGCCGCAGCTAGACATCACGAAAAGCGAAGGCGACTGCTTAACCTGTTATCTAGTTTTGAAGGAATCATCCTTCAATATATTGCTCGGTGACGATGGCGGAGAGGTCACACCCGTTCCCATCCCGAACACGGAAGTTAAGCTCTCCAGCGCCGATGGTAGTTGGCGGGACACCGCCTGCGAGAGTAGGACGTTGCCGGGCAAACAAAAAGACCAAGACGGTTTAGTCTTGGTCTTTTATCTTTTTTTGCCTTCTCGCACCAAATGATTGTTTTTTAAGTATATTGTTATATGAAACTGGGAAAACTGTTAGCGGGAGGTGGAGAACGGATGTCTTATAGTAAAACTTGTATTATATGTAACGAGCAAAATAAAAATGGAATTTATGTTTTTCATCATTTCATATGTATGGATTGTCATAACGATCTCATTCAAACTGAAACGAATGATGAGAAATATAAATTTTACGTTGATCGGTTGAAAAAAATAGGAGAGAATAAAATATATTCATAACTCAAGGCCCCTACTATGATTAGGGCCTGTTTTATTTTAATATAAATGTATAAAACAACATGAGTGAGGAAGCGAATAAAGATGGATCAAACAAACACCCCTTTGTATACGCTTTTATGTGAACATGCTTCAAAACAACCTATTTCATTTCATGTACCAGGGCATAAATATGGAGCAGTGTTTTATGAAGAAGCTCTTCTTTCTTTTGCGCCATTGTTGCATTTAGATGTAACTGAACTGTCACATTTAGATGATTTACATCATCCAACAGGAGCAATTGAACAAGCACAACGGTTAGCCGCAAATTTGTATGGGGTAAAACGTACATATTTTTTAGTTAACGGTTCTACGGCTGGTAATTTAGCTATGATTGCAGCTGTGTGTGAAAAAAATAAAAAAGTCATCGTACAACGCAATTGTCATAAATCTATTTTGCATGCGCTACATCTTGTTGGGGCAACACCCATTTTTATTTCCCCAGAGTTTGATGAAGATGTTCAAGTGATGTCTTTTGTGTCTTTTGAAACAATTTGTAATACGTTGCGCGAGCATCCTGATGCTGCTGCACTCATTTTAACAAATCCAAACTATTACGGTATGGCGATTGATTTAACAACAATCGTTCAATTGGCACATTCTTATCGAGTGCCAGTTTTAGTTGATGAGGCACATGGTGCTCATTTTGTGCTCGGAGAACCTTTTCCAAAATCGTCTGTTGAGTGTGGAGCCGACATTGTTGTACAATCGGCCCATAAAACACTTCCAGCAATGACAATGGGATCTTTTCTACACTTTAATAGCGACCTTATTGATGAACGTATGTTGAGATACTTTTTGCAAGTTTTCCAAACGAGTAGCCCGTCTTATCCAATTATGGCTTCGCTCGATTTGGCACGGGCTTATGTAGCGCGACAAACACGTGAAACGATTGATGAAATAATCGCTCAAATTCAATTATTTAAACAAGAATTGCAGACAATTGAAGCAATTCATGTTGTGGAATCACGACATCCGCTTATCCGAACAGACTTATTAAAGATTACGTTACAAACACGTAGCGCACATTCAGGATATGAGTTACAACAATTATTAGAAAGAAATGGAATATTTACAGAGATGGCTGATCCGTATAATGTATTGCTTGTCTATCCGCTTGCGAAAATGAAACAACTACCAGCCATCGCAAATCGTATAAAGCGTGCGTTGCAATCTATTCGTAGCAAGCCGAAAAATGAACGAGTGCAATTCCAGTTACCAAAGCATTGTCAAGCAGTAAGTTACGAATGGACGAAAGGTCGCCAAACAAAAAAAATTTTGCTTCGCGATGCAATCGGGTGTGTTTGCGCTCAAATGGTCGTCCCTTATCCACCTGGGATTCCTATTTTACTTATCGGGGAAATTGTAACACAGCAGCATATTGAGATCATTCAACATTTGAAGAAAAACAATGCCTATTTTCAAACAGATATAGACGGAGATTACATCGAAGTGTTTCAGGAGGTATGATATGAACTATTTATTTTTTTCATTTGAAGGTCCCGAGGGAGCAGGGAAAACAACAATCGTCCGCATGTTAAAGGATTATTTAACCGAACAACATGTTGATGTTGTGGCGACACGTGAGCCAGGAGGAATCGATATTGCTGAGCAAATTCGTGCGATCATTTTACATCCTCATAATGAACGAATGGATGCGCGAACAGAAGCTTTGCTTTATGCTGCAGCGAGGCGACAACACTTAGTTGAAAAAGTAATTCCTGCGTTGAAAGAAGGAAAGATCGTTCTTTGTGATCGCTTTATTGACAGTTCTCTAGCTTATCAAGGTGTAGCGCGCAGTTTAGGGATAGATGAGATATTAGCTATTAATGCGTTCGCCGTTGAGAATTGGATGCCTACATTAACGATTTATTTCGATATTGATCCGGCTCTTGGATTAGCGCGCATTCACGAAAATGGATTGCGAGAAGTCAATCGACTTGATTTAGAGGAGCTAGCGTTTCATGAACGAGTACGTGACGGATATATGATGTTATTAGATCGTTTTCCAAATCGTATAAAAAAAGTAGACGCTACGCAGTCTGTAACAAAAGTGTTTGAAGACGTGTGGGCGCTTATAGAGCCTTTGTTAAGAAAGTGAGAGGATCGTCATGTCATGGAAAATGCTCGAAACAAATCAACCACATGTAGCGAAAATGATCGTCAACAGTATAAGAAAAGGCAGAGTGGCTCATGCATACTTATTTGAAGGACAAAAAGGGACAGGCAAAAAGGAAGCGGCTCTTTTATTTGCTAAACGCCTTTTTTGTTTAGCAAATGTATATGATGAGCCTTGTGAAGCATGTGTCAACTGTCGACGCATTCAATCTGGTAATCATCCAGACGTTCATCTCGTTGTGCCAGATGGAAATTCAATTAAAAAACAACAAATTGAACAGTTACAAGAGGAGTTTACAAAAACAGCTGTTGAATCGAGCCGTAAATTATATATTATTGAACATGCTGATCAAATGACTGTTCAAGCAGCCAATAGTTTATTGAAATTTTTAGAGGAACCGTCAGCGAAAACGGTAGCGATCTTATTAACAGAGCAATTACATCGCATACTCCCAACGATTGTCTCACGTTGTCAAGTGATTTCTTTTCATCCATTGCCAACAGAGCGAATATACGCTTATTTACAACAACAAGGTGTAGCGCGGGGGTTAGCTATATTGGCTGCAAGAGTAACGAACAGTTTGGAAGAAGCACTTCAGCTAAGCCAAGATGATTGGTTTGCACAAGCACGAAAAATAGTGATACAATTATATGAAGCATTAAACAAGCAATATGTACAAGCGTTGCTTGTCATTCAGCAACATTGGCTCACCCATTTTACGAATAAAGAGCAAATGAATATCGGGTTAGACTTATTATTATATTTATATAAAGACTTATTATATGTATTACTTGGGGAAGAACAACAAATTGCATATGATGATTGCATGAATGAATTTCAGCGGTCGCGTTTTCTTTATTCTGAAAAGCAAATTGCTCAACATATGAGAGCGATTTTACAAGCAAAAGCGCGGTTGCATACGAATATGAATCCGCAGCTTTTAATGGAACAATTAGTATTGCAGTTGCGGGAGGGATCTGCGTTTGTATGAAGTTGTAGGCGTTCGTTTTAAAAAAGCAGGAAAGATTTATTATTTTGATCCGGGAGATTTACCAATTTCAAATGGTGATTATGTTATTGTTGAGACGGTTCGTGGCATTGAATTCGGAAAAGTTGTTGTAGCTAAAAAACAAGTCGATGAAAAAGATATTGTTTTACCGTTAAAAAAAGTAATTCGCTTGGCCGATCAAAAGGACAAGCTTGTTGTAGAAGAAAATAAAAAGGCAGCAGAAGAAGCATACGACATTTGCTTGAAAAAAGTAGAAGAACACGGATTAGAGATGAAGCTTGTCGATGTGGAATATACATTTGATCGCAATAAAATCATTTTTTATTTTACTGCTGATGGACGAGTTGATTTTCGTGAACTTGTCAAAGATTTGGCAGCTATTTTTCGTACAAGAATTGAGTTAAGACAAATTGGTGTTCGCGATGAAGCGAAAATGTTAGGTGGTATCGGTCCGTGTGGGCGTATGCTTTGTTGTTCAACGTTTTTAGGCGATTTCGATCCTGTTTCTATAAAAATGGCGAAAGATCAAAATTTATCGTTAAATCCGACAAAAATATCAGGATTATGCGGTCGATTAATGTGCTGTTTAAAATATGAAAACGACGAATATGAGACTGCGAAAGAACAGTTACCTGATTTAGGAGAAATGATTGAGACTCCCCTTGGATTAGGAAAAGTTGTTGGACTAAACATTTTAGAACGAGTGCTACAAGTTGAGTTAGTTGAAAAAGAACGGGTGGTCGAGTATACAATTGACGAATTGATAAAAGAAAAAGTTCTTCCTACTCAAGCCACAGAGTGATGGGGTGGATGGCGCGTGAATAAAAAAGAGATTTTTCAATCTGTAACAAGTATCGAGGAACAAATTGCTCATTTGTATAAACAGCTAGGGGAGCTGAAAAGTTATCTTGGAGAGCTAATCGAAGAAAATCATCACCTCCAAGTTGAGAATGACCATTTGCGTAGACGGCTCGAACAATTGTCGGAGCAAAAAGTGGAACAAGGCAAAAAACAAACGAAGGCAAAATTAGTTGATATCGGTGAAGGATATGACAACTTAGCTCGTCTGTATCAAGAAGGTTTTCACATTTGTAATGTACATTACGGCAGTTTGCGAACCGATGGAGATTGCTTGTTTTGTTTGTCATTTTTAAATAAAAAATAGCCTTTCTGACGAATGGTCTGGAAGGCTATTTTGTTGTAGAAAGAGGGATGAAATATGTTGCGTGAAGACGAACGGCTTGACTATTTGTTAGCAGAAGATATGAAAATTATTCAAAGCCCATCTGTATTTGCGTTTTCACTTGATGCGGTGTTGTTAGCGAATTTTGTATATGTCCCGATTCAAAAAGGTAATTTAGTCGATTTATGCACAGGGAATGGCGTCATCCCGTTGCTATTAAGTAAACGAACAAAAGGAAAAATTATTGGAGTGGAAATTCAAGAAAAGATTTATGATATGGCGAAACGAAGTGTACAATACAACGAATTAGAAGAGCAAATTGAAATCATTCACGGTGACATTAAAGATATGCCGGCTTATGTTGGACATAGCAAATTTGACGTCGTGACGTGTAACCCTCCTTATTTTCCAACGCCAAATGGGGAAGAGATCAATAAAAATGAACATTTTGCTATTGCACGTCATGAAATTTATTGCACGCTAGAGGATGTTATCCGCGTCAGCAGCCAACTGCTCAAACAAGGTGGAAAAGCTGCTTTTGTCCATCGGCCGGAGCGGTTATTAGATATCGTGACATTAATGAGACAATACCGTTTAGAGCCGAAGCGCTTACGTTTTGTTTATCCAAAGGAAGGGAAAGAAGCGAATACCATTTTAATTGAAGGAACGAAAGATGGGAATAGAGGATTGAAAATATTACCACCTCTCGTCGTATATGCACAAAATGGCGAGTACACGAGCGAGTTAAAACATATTTTATATGGGGAATGAGATGATATGAACGAACAAAAAAGTTTTATTGAGGAAGATGAAAAAGGGATTTTATATATTGTCCCGACGCCGATTGGCAATTTAGAGGACATGACGTTACGCGCGATTGAAACGTTACGAACGGTCGATTTCATTGCGGCTGAAGATACACGGCAAACGAAAAAACTGCTGAATCATTTCGACATTCATACGCCGCTTGTGAGTTACCATGAACATAATAAACAAGCGAGAGGGGAGCATATTATTGCCTCTCTTTTGCAAGGCAAACACGTTGCCTTAGTTAGTGATGCAGGGACGCCAACCATTTCTGATCCAGGTCACGAACTTGTTGTTGAAGCGTTACAAGCCCAATGTAAAGTTGTGCCTCTTCCCGGTGCGAATGCAGCCATCACAGCGCTAACGGCTTCTGGACTACCGACAACTCATTTTTATTTTTACGGATTTTTATCCCGTCATAAAAAAGAAAAGAAGAAAGAACTTGAACAATTAAAACATATAAAAGATACGCTTATTTTTTATGAGGCACCGCATCGTCTCCGTGAAACGTTAACGATCATGCACCATATATTCGGGAATCGAAAAATGGCTATAGCACGTGAATTAACAAAAAAATTCGAACAATTTATTCGCGGAACGATTGAAGAAGTGATACATTGGGCAGAGCATCATGAAGTGCGAGGAGAGTTTTGCCTTCTTGTAGAAGGGAATCATATGCCGGATGAAGAATCAGTATGGTGGGATAATTTAACGATTGTTGAACATGTCAACTATTACATGGAGGCGAAGCAGTACACTTCAAAAGAAGCAATTAAACAAGTAGCGAAAGATCGACAATTGCCAAAACGGGATGTATATGAAGCATACCATAAGTAAAAAAAGTTTCTCTAGAAAAATCTAGAGAAACTTTTTATTTTGATTGTTGAAGAAGGTTTTGGATTTCTTGTAATAATGCTTCTGCGCCTTCTTTGCTTAAAATGATTTTTCCATCTGCAAGTTTAAAGTTGTCATCAGATACTTCCCCAGTTACTAAGCAAGTCATGTTTGGCTTGTATTTTTTCAAAATGATGCGCTCGTCGTCTACATAAATTTCTAACGCATCCTTTTCTGCGATTCCTAATGTACGGCGCAATTCAATTGGAATAACTACACGACCTAATTCGTCGACTTTACGAACAATACCTGTTGATTTCATACTGTTCTCCTCTCCTTTTTTCATCTTTTTTCGTCAATATTCGACAAAATCTCTATGGATTTATCATAACAACTTTTCCATTAAGCGTCAATCCTTTTATATGCAACAATAAAAAAAAATGTATGTTTTACATGTCGTTGCATATAAAATTCGACAAAATTATAGTTGAAATGACAAAAACCAAATGATTTGACAATAGATGCATAACAGTTTTTAACTACTTTTCAAGACGATACAAACCTTATTATAAGGATTATTCGACAAAATTCAACATAAATTCGACAAAAATGTCGATATATTTTCGACAAAATTCGACAAAAACTACTATTTGTCGATAATCTCATGTGGAATAGTTGACAGCGCTCTCTATTTTTATGTATATTTTGGTGAGATAAGAGGAATAGATGTATTGATCAAGAATACAAGTATGTAATCGCTCTCGTCCTTTGGGCGGGAGCGTTTCTACTACACGTGCAACAAGGAGGGGTAAAAGTGACGAAAAAGACGTTTTATATTACTACACCTATTTATTATCCGAGCGATAAATTACATATCGGTCATGCTTATACGACGGTAGCTGGCGATGCAATGGCAAGATATAAACGGATGCGCGGCTACGACGTCATGTATTTAACAGGAACGGATGAACATGGTCAGAAAATTCAGCGAAAAGCGGAGGAAAAAGGGGTTACTCCACAACAGTATGTCGACGAAATTGTTGCGGGGATTAAAGAACTTTGGAAAAAACTAGATATTTCTTATAACGACTTTATTCGTACAACAGAACAACGTCATAAACAAGTTGTTGAAAAAATTTTTGCTCGCCTTTTAGAACAAGGGGATATTTATTTAGATGAATATGAGGGATGGTATTGCACCCCGTGTGAATCGTTTTACACCGAGCGGCAACTGGTTGACGGAAATTGTCCAGACTGCGGACGTTCTGTAGAGAAAGTAAAGGAACAATCGTACTTTTTCCGCATGAGTAAATATGTCGATCGTCTATTAGCGTTTTATGAAGAAAATCCGCAATTTATCCAGCCAGAATCGCGTAAAAATGAAATGATCAACAATTTCATCAAGCCTGGGTTAGAAGACTTAGCTGTATCGCGAACAACATTTGACTGGGGTATCCCTGTTCCTGGAGATCCGAAGCACGTCATTTATGTATGGATTGATGCGTTGTCAAACTACATTACTGCCCTAGGATATGGAACAGAAAATGACGAAAAATATAAAACGTATTGGCCTGCTGATGTCCACCTCGTTGGAAAGGAGATTGTTCGCTTCCATACGATTTATTGGCCAATTATGTTGATGGCCCTAGATCTTCCGCTTCCGAAAAAAGTGTTTGCGCACGGTTGGTTGCTTATGAAAGACGGGAAAATGTCGAAATCGAAAGGAAATGTCGTTGATCCCGTTACGTTAATTGATCGGTATGGATTGGATGCGTTGCGTTATTATTTGCTCCGTGAAGTGCCGTTTGGCTCAGATGGTGTGTTTACACCGGAAGGTTTTGTCGAACGTATTAACTACGATTTAGCGAACGATTTAGGAAACTTGTTAAATCGGACGGTAGCGATGATCGAAAAATATTTTGCCGGTCGCATTCCTGTATATAGCGGTACGTATACATCGTTTGATGAACAGCTTGTGCAAACAGCATATGATACGGTGAAACAATATGAAGAGGCGATGGAGCAAATGCAATTTTCCCAAGCTCTAACAGCTGTTTGGCAGCTCATTAGTCGCACGAACAAATATATTGATGAAACACAACCATGGGTACTAGCGAAAGATGAAGCTGCACATGAACAGCTCGCTTCAGTCATGTCACATTTAGCGGAGTCGCTTCGTTATGTAGCTGTTTTATTGCAACCATTTTTAACAGCAACGCCAAAACGGATGTTTGCTCAACTTGGCATTCAAGACGAACAGCTGATGGGTTGGGATAGTTTACAAACGTTTGGCGCTTCACAACATGAGCGAATGGTTGCGAAAGGTGCACCACTGTTTCCGCGTTTAGACGTTCAAGAGGAAGTACAATACATTCAATCACAAATGAAAGGGACAGTAGCAAATACAGAAGAAAAACAAGAACAAAGCAAGGAAACAAGCGACGAAATTACAATTGATGATTTTATGAAAGTAGATTTGCGCGTCGCACAAATTGTTCACGCTGAACCGATTCCAAAAGCAGATCGCTTACTTAAACTGCAACTTGATTTAGGATATGAAAAACGTCAAGTTGTATCAGGTATTGCAAAATACTACAAACCTGAAGATTTGATTGGGAAAAAGGTCATTTGCGTGACGAACTTAAAACCTGTGAAATTGCGCGGAGAGTTATCACAAGGCATGATTTTAGCAGGAGAAAAAGATGGTGTATTATCATTGGCAACAGTGGATGAATCACTTCCAAACGGAGCAAAAGTAAAGTAAAGAGGTGTTGCAAAGACACCTCTTTGTTTCTGTTTTGTAATGCAATTGTTATATAGCTGTGATTTATGTAACGATATTGTGTGGTAAACTGAACATCGGAAGAAAAGAGGGGTCATATGTTATTTGATACACATGCACATTTAAATGCGACACAATTTAACGAAGATGTTGAACAAGTCATTGAGCGAGCACGTGCAGAAGGTGTGTCACATATTGTCGTTGTCGGTTTTGATCGCCCGACCATTCAGCGGGCAATAAAATTAGCTGAGCAATACTCTTTTATTTATGCAGCTGTCGGATGGCATCCTGTTGATGCAATTCATATGACGGATGAAGATCTCACTATGATTGAACGTTTAGCATCACATCCGAAAGTCGTCGCACTTGGTGAAATGGGACTAGATTATTATTGGGATCAATCACCGAAAGAAGTACAAAAAGAAGTGTTTCGAAAACAAATTCGTTTAGCGAAAAAAGTGAAGCTCCCGATTATTATACATAATCGTGATGCAACTGCTGATATCGTTCATATTTTACGAGAAGAGAACGCAGAGGAAGTCGGAGGCGTGATGCATTGTTTTAGCGGCAGTATAGAAGTGGCACGCCAATGTATAGATATGAATTTTTATATTTCGTTCGGCGGTCCTGTTACGTTTAAAAATGCGAAAAAGCCGAAAGAAGTAGCAAAAGAAATTCCGCTTAATCGGCTACTTATTGAAACGGACTGTCCATATTTAACGCCACATCCGTTTCGGGGAAAGCGGAACGAACCAAGCTATGTAAAGTATGTTGCTGAAGCGATCGCCGAATTAAAAGGGTTATCTTTTGAAGAAGTTGCTCAAAAAACGTCCGACAACGCCAAGCGATTATTCGGCATTATTTGATAGAGAAACGTGTCGATTGATTGGAAGACTTGTCTAAAGAAAAGATGAAACGTGATCGTTCTACATCTTTTTTCACAAGCATACAATAAGCTTGTCGACAAGTCTTTCTTCCCTTATGAAAGAATATTTTGAATAATAGATAATAAGCTTCATAGAAAGGGAGGGTCGTCACGGTTATCTATCGGAAAAGGAGGCGTTTTTATTTTGATTACGTATGTAAAAACATTATTGCAATCAGCATCAAAGAAGAAGATTGCGCTAGCTACAGGGGGATTTTTGGCTCTATGTAGCATGACGGGATATGCAAGTTATGAATGGACAAAAGATACAGTCACGTTATATACGAATGGAAAAGAGCAAAAAGTGCGTACACACGCCAATACAGTTGCTGAGTTATTGAAAGAACAAAATATTAAGTTAAAACAAGAAGATGCTATCTCCCCTTCCCCACAAACAAAAATTGTTGATCATTTGACTGTCAAATGGGAAGCCAGCAAGCCGATTGTACTCATTGTTGATGGGGTAGAAAAGAAATTAAGAACGACGGCTAAAACTGTCAAGGATGTATTGCATATTCAACAAATCGAACTTCGTGATTGCGATCAAGTATCACCGAACGTTCATGAACAAGTGCAAGAAAACATGAAGATTGTAATAAGCAAAGCATTTCCAATTACATTAAATGACGGCGGCAAACAAAAACAAGTTTGGTCTACTTCGACTACGGTCGCTGACTTTTTAGCTAAACAGCATATCACATTGCGGGAGATGGATCGCGTTCAACCCAAATTGAATGAAATGATTCAACCAAACACAAAAATAAACATTGTTCGAGTTGAAAAAGTCACCGATGTAGTGGAAGAACCAGTAAATTATACAGTTGTGAAAAAGAAAGACGCACAACTAGAAAAAGGTAAGCAAAAGGTAATTAGCGAAGGAGAAAAAGGGCTTGTCGCTAAGCAATATGAAGTTATTCTAAAAAACGGAAAAGAAGTATCGCGAAAGCTTATTAAAACAGAGACGATCAAGCCAAGCAAAAATCGTATTGTTGCGATTGGAACGAAACCAGCTCCGAAAATATTAGCTTCTCGTGGAGGTAATGAAGCGGCTGAGGAACTTTACGTGATTGCTACAGCGTACACAGCATATTGTGGTGGATGCTCTGGTACAACGGCAACGGGTGTCAACTTGCGTTCAAATCCAAACGCAAAAGTGATTGCTGTTGATCCGCGTGTTATTCCGCTTGGAACGAGAGTATACGTAGAGGGATACGGATACGCTGTTGCAGCAGATACAGGTGCGAATGTAAAGGGATATAAGATTGACTTATTTTTCCCTGACCAATCAGCTGCATATCGCTGGGGAACGAAACGTGTGAAAATAAAAATTATAAAATAACTACAGAGGATTTCACGATCCTCTGTTTTTTTCGTTATAATGGGTGAAGAACAATTGAGAGATGGAGGATTTTATGAAAATTAAGGAAATTATCGTTGTTGAAGGCCGTGATGATACAGTAGCGATTCGTCGTGCGGTGGATGCTGATACGATTGAAACGAATGGAGCAGCCATTAATGATGAAACGATTGAACGTATTCGTTTAGCGCAACAACAGCGCGGAGTAATTATTTTTACGGATCCTGATTATCCGGGTGAAAAAATTCGGAAAACAATTGCCGAACGTGTCCCGGGATGCAAACATGCATTTTTAACGCGTGAAGAAGCGCGAGGGAAACACGGTAAAGGTCTTGGTGTTGAGCATGCTTCTGTTGAGGCTATCCGCACAGCGCTATTGAGCGTGTATGAGGAAATGATTGATCCGAAAGAAGAAATTTCATTCCAACAGCTTATCGATGCAGGATTAATTGGTGGTTCATTAGCACGAGCTCGCCGTGAGCGGTTAGGTCAATTGTTAAAAATTGGGTACACAAACGGAAAGCAGTTGCATAAACGATTACAAATGTTTCAAATTTCAAAAGAACAATTTATAGAAGCGATGAAGCAAGTCATGCAGGAGGAACAACATGTATAAAGATATTGCTACACCGACTCGTACAAAAGGAATTTTAGAGAAATATGGGTTTTCGTTCAAAAAAAGTCTTGGACAAAATTTTTTGATTGAGCCAAATATTTTACATCGCATCGTTGATTTTGCCGAGCTTTCTGAACGAACAGGTGTCATTGAAATTGGACCGGGAATTGGGGCGCTTACAGAGCAACTAGCGCGACGATCAAAAAAAGTAGTCGCATTTGAAATTGATCAACGGCTTCTTCCTATTTTAGCTGATACGCTGTCTCCATATCCTAACGTATCCATTATTCATGAAGATGTTTTAAAAGCAGATGTTCAACAAGTAATAAAGGAACAATTAACTGACGTGGACGATATTATGGTCGTTGCCAATTTGCCGTATTATGTAACGACACCAATTATTATGAAGTTGTTGACAGATCGTTTACCTATTCGCGGTATGGTCGTTATGTTACAAAAAGAGGTAGCCGAGCGCATGGCGGCAAAACCAGGAACGAAAGATTATGGTTCTTTGACGATTGCTGTGCAATATTATACACACGCTGAAACAGTGATGCATGTGCCACGGACTGTATTTATGCCAAAACCGAATGTGGACTCTGCAGTCATTCGGTTATTGAAGAGGGAACAACCTGCTGTTTCCGTTACAAACGAAGATTTTTTCTTTACGGTCGTTCGTGCGAGTTTTGGACAACGGCGGAAAACGATTTTAAATAATTTGATGAACCAATTGCCAAACGGCAAGGAGAAAAAAGTACAAATTGAAAAAGCGCTTGAAAATGCTCGTATTGATCCAAAACGCAGAGGAGAGACGCTCACCATGGTTGAATTCGCTAAATTAAGCGAACAACTATATCACATTTTTTATCGAGAGGCTTAAAGCCTCTTTTTTTTACACTTTCTATCCTTTCGTTGCATATGTTACAAACAAAACAAACGAAAGGGCGGACGTGTATGATTCAAGTTGGAGACATTGTTGCACGGAGATCGTATGAATGTGATGTTTTGTTTCGGGTTATTGATATTAAAGAAAAAGAGGGAGAAAAAGAAGCGATCTTATATGGAGAGGATGTTCGACTCATAGCTGATGCTCCCTTTTCCGATTTAGTTGTTATTGATGAACGCGAAAAAAAGAGACGGAAAGAAGAAGAAAAACAACATATTGAGCAATGCTACAAATTATTGCGTCAAGATTATCGTTTGTTACGAGAAAAAAGCGAATATGAATCAACGGGTGGATACGAAGTAAAAATGGATTTTTTTCAACTTCCAGGCCGAGTGCTTCATATAGACGGTGACCCACTTTATTTACGAAAATGCATGCAGTTGTATGAGCGAATTGGAGTTCCTGTATATGGCGTCCATTGTCACGAAGCAGACATGCCCGATCGCATTATTCCACTACTTGAACAAGTTCGTCCTGATATTTTAGTTGTGACTGGGCATGATGCATATTCAAAATCAAAAGGAGCGATCGATGATTTAAAAGCTTATCGTCACTCGAAATATTTCGTACAGACGGTGAAACAGGCCCGAAAAAAAATCCCAAATCTCGATCAACTTGTGATTTTCGCTGGAGCGTGTCAATCTCATTTTGAATCGCTTATTCGAGCGGGTGCTAACTTTGCAAGCTCCCCTGCGCGTGTCAATATTCATGCGCTTGACCCTGTATACATCGTTTCACGCATTAGCTTTACTCCCTTTATGGATCGTGTTAACGTATGGGATGTGCTACGAAATACATTAACGGGGGAAAAGGGACTTGGCGGCGTCGAAACGCGAGGTGTTTTGCGAACGGGAATGCCATTTCGGACGATAGATGAGCAAACATAACATACTTCTTGTCTTTTTGCCATCGTGGTAAAAAGACAAGAATATTATTTTGTTTTTTAACACTTTTTGTACATAATTTTTTTATTATTGCCCATAATAAAAACAAAAGTATTGACATAAAATATTCTTTGTTGATATAATTCTTATTTTTTGACTTATTCAACTTCGTTTGTTATACTACTTAATAGTGAGGTGGATACGATGGGAAAAACATTGTCGGAAATTAAAAAAGTGTTGGATTCGAATCTCGGTAAAAGATTGACGTTAAAAGCGAACGGTGGGCGTCGAAAGACAATCGAGCGTTGCGGCGTGTTAGCCCAAACATATCCGTCGGTATTTGTTGTTGAACTGGATCAAGAAGAAAACGCTTTTGAACGTGTATCATATAGTTATGCAGACGTGTTGACGGAAACAGTACAGCTGACATTTTTAGATGATGAACAAATAGCGATGAGTAGCTCACATTCGTGACGGGTAAGGAGGCGACCAATATCGGTGGTCTCTTTTTTTATGTGTATGGAAAAGGCACGTATTTGTTCACTATTTTTTGTGGTAAAATGTCGATAGGAGTTCGAAGTCGGAAAAGTAGGTGAACAGTTTGAGGTTGTTAGTGAAAGCACCAGCGAAAATTAATTTATCTCTCGATGTATTACATAAGCGTTCAGACGGTTACCATGAAGTAAATATGGTGATGACGACGATTGATTTAGCTGACCGTGTGGAGTTAACGGATTTGTATAGTGATACGATTCAAATTATTTCACACAATCGCTTTGTGCCAGATGATGAACGAAATTTAGCATACCAAGCAGCTAAACTTCTGAAAGAAAAGCTAGGTGTTCGACGTGGTGTGGCGATTTCCATCACGAAACATATTCCTGTTGCGGCAGGTCTTGCAGGTGGGAGTAGCGATGCAGCAGCGACGTTGCGAGGATTAAATAAACTTTGGGGACTAGGTTTAAGTTTAGATGAACTTGCCGAAATTGGAGCGGAGATCGGATCGGATGTTCCGTTTTGCGTATATGGGGGGACAGCGGTTGCGAGAGGACGTGGGGAAAAAATTGAGCACATTCCGGCTCCACCGCCATGTTGGGTTATTTTAGCAAAACCAACAATCGGTGTATCAACAGCGGATGTATACCGAAATTTACAATTACAATCCGTTCATCATCCAGACGTAGATGGCATGGTTAAGGCGATTAAAGAGAAAAATTATGAAAAAATTTGTGCGCTCGCTGGGAACGTATTGGAAAGTGTCACATTAAACATGCATCCTGAAGTAGCGCAAATTAAAGAACAAATGAAACGTTTTGGTGCGGATGTATCATTAATGAGCGGAAGTGGGCCGACTGTGTTTGGTCTTGTTCAACACGATTCACGTTTACAACGAGTATATAACGGTTTGCGCGGTTTTTGTGAACACGTATATGCTGTTCGATTAATTGGAGAAAGGCATGAACAATAATAAGGAGGTTATTACATGAAATTAAGGCGGAGTAGTCGGCTTGTAGATATGACGCATTATTTGCTTTACCATCCACATCAGCTCGTCCCGCTTACTTTTTTTGCGGAACGATACGGATCAGCGAAATCGTCAATTAGCGAGGATTTGGCTATTATTAAGCAGACATTTGAACAACAAGGGATCGGTTTGTTGCGCACGCTTCCTGGGGCAGCAGGGGGAGTACAATACGTACCGAAAATGTCAGAAGCAGAAGCGAAACAATTTATTCAACAATTATGTACACGTCTAGCAGATCCCGATCGTTTATTGCCAGGAGGTTATTTATATATGACTGATCTACTTGGTGATACGCGCATCGTTAACCAAATTGGACGATTGTATGCTTCTGCGTTTGCGCATGAACAAATTGATTTTGTTGTGACAGTTGCAACAAAAGGGATTCCCCTAGCCTATGCTGTTGCGAGCTTTTTAAATGTACCTGTCGTCATTATTCGTCGCGACAGTAAAGTGACGGAAGGGTCAATGGTCAGTATCAATTACGTATCTGGTTCATCGAAACGTATTCAAACGATGGTGCTATCGAAGCGAAGTTTAAAAGAAGGAGCCAACGTATTAATTGTAGATGATTTTATGAAAGCGGGCGGAACGATTAATGGCATGATTAGTTTGCTTGCAGAATTTCGTGCCAATGTTGTTGGTATCGGTGTGCTCGTCGAGTCGGAAGAAGCAGAAGAACGACTTGTCGATGAATACGTTTCCCTTGTGAAACTGACATCGGTTAATGTAAAAGAAAAACAAATTAGAGTAGAAGAAGGAAACTACTTTCATTTTGTCAAATAAATAAAATGATTTTTACATACAGGAGGAAGAGGCATGAAAGTTGTACACACAAATCAAGCTCCACAAGCGATTGGACCATACTCACAAGGCATTATTGTTAACAACATGTTTTACAGCTCTGGTCAAATTGCTTTAACACCAGAAGGAGAGATGGTACAAGGAGATATTCAAGCACAAACGCATCAAGTGTTCAAAAATTTACAAGCAGTGCTTGAAGCGGCAGGAGCGTCCTTAGAAACGGTTGTGAAAACAACAGTATTTTTAAAAGACATGAACGATTTTGCGGCGATGAATGAAGTATATGGACAATATTTTTGCAATCATAAACCAGCGCGTTCTGCTGTTGAAGTTGCGCGCTTACCGAAAGATGCGTTAATTGAAATTGAAGTGGTTGCACTTGTCAAACAATCGTAAAAAAATTTTTTCATGTTAGCAGGAAAATAAAAAACAGTGTGGAATAAATTCACTTAAGTTCTTATATAGGGAAAAGGTGGTGAACAGAATGGAAGTAACTGACGTGAGATTACGCCGCGTGAATACCGAAGGACGTATGAGAGCGATTGCCTCGATTACGTTGGATCATGAATTCGTCGTTCATGATATCCGTGTGATTGAAGGCAATAACGGCTTGTTTGTCGCTATGCCAAGCAAGCGTACTCCTGACGGGGAATTCCGTGACATCGCTCATCCAATTAACTCAACAACCCGCGGGAAAATCCAAGAGGCTGTTTTAGCTGAATATCACCGTGCTGGTGAGTTGGAAAAAGAGCTTGAAGAAGCAGGTGCTTCGTAATCATAAGAAAGGACCCTTTCGCTTAAAAAAGGGTCCTTTTTATATGGAAAATCATGTTTACTCTATTCGTAAAGAACATATGATGAAAATGATGAATTTTTTTGGCAGATGACAATGTTTCCTTGAAATACATACATAATTGATATATATTCAATATGGATAAAGAGAGGTATGGAGGCCTTACGATGAAACGATATGCGATCATTTTAGCGGCTGGGCAGGGGACGCGTATGCGTTCAAAGCTGTATAAAGTGTTGCACCCTGTCTGTGGCAAGCCGATGGTACAACATGTAGTGGATGCGATTTCTACATTGCATGTAGATCGACTAATTACCGTTGTTGGTTTTGGAGCAGAACGAGTGAAAGAACAGCTTGGCAATCAAAGTGAATACGTCATTCAAGAACAACAGCTTGGGACGGCGCATGCCGTAATGCAAGCAGCACCTCATTTAGCTGATAAAGATGGTGTGACTCTCGTTGTTTGCGGGGATACGCCATTGATCACCTCAGAAACGATGGAAGCGCTTTTACATCATCATTTGCAAACGAAAGCGAAAGCAACGATTTTAACCGCCCTTGCAGAAGATCCAACAGGATATGGTCGCATCGTCCGTAATAAAGATGGACATGTTGAAAAAATTGTAGAACATAAAGACGCAACAGAAGAAGAGCGAAAGATTCGGGAAATTAATACAGGGACGTATTGTTTCGATAATCGTGCATTATTTGAAGCGCTTACGAAAGTATCAAATGACAATGCGCAAGGAGAATATTACTTACCAGATGTGATCGAAATTTTGAAAAAACAAGGCGAAATCATTTCAGCATATGAAACACCGATGTTTGAAGAAACGCTAGGTGTAAATGACCGCATTGCGCTTGCACAAGCAGAAAAAATTATGCGGGCGCGCATTCATCGCAAACATATGGCAAATGGTGTGACAATCATCGATCCTGAGCATACGTATATAGCACCTGATGTAAGCATTGGACAGGATACAATCATTTATCCAGGGACATGGATTGAGGGGCATACGGTGATCGGTGAAAACTGCATGATCGGACCGAATAGTGAAATTAAAAATTGTCGTATTGGTCATAACACATCGATTCGGCATTCGGTTGTACATGATAGTGAAGTAGGTTCAGAAGTAACGGTCGGACCGTTTGCTCACATTCGTCCGCTATCTAAAATTGGCGATGATGTAAGAATTGGAAACTTTGTTGAGATTAAAAAAGCGACGTTTGGAAATGGAAGTAAAGCATCGCATTTAAGCTATATTGGAGATGCTGAGGTAGGTGCGGATGTCAACATTGGCTGTGGCACCATTACAGTAAATTATGACGGTATGAATAAATACGTGACAAAAATTGAAGATGGCGCGTTTATTGGTTGTAATTCGAATTTGATTGCTCCTGTTGTAGTAGGAAGTGGGGCGTATGTAGCGGCCGGCTCAACAATTACCGACGATGTACCAAGCCAAGCTCTAGCTATTGCTCGTGCTCGACAAACAAATAAAGAAAATTATGTTGAACGTTTACAAGCGAAGAAAAAATCCTAATGGAGGTTTATTGACCCATGTCTCAGTATTTGAATTCTAATTTAAAGTTATTTTCGTTAAATTCTAATCCGATCTTAGCTCAAGAAATCGCAAAAGTAATTGGTGTAGAATTAGGAAAGTGCTCTGTTTCTCGTTTTAGTGATGGGGAAATTCAAATTAACATTGAGGAAAGCATTCGGGGATGCGATGTTTATGTTATTCAATCAACAAGCGCCCCTGTGAATGAGCATTTAATGGAGTTACTTATTATGATAGATGCATTAAAGCGAGCATCTGCTAAAACAATAAACATTGTTATGCCGTACTACGGATATGCTCGTCAAGATCGCAAAGCGCGTTCTCGTGAGCCGATTACGGCAAAATTAGTTGCTAATTTGTTAGAAACAGCTGGTGCGTCTCGCGTCATTACGCTTGATTTGCACGCGCCGCAAATTCAAGGATTTTTTGATATTCCAATCGATCATTTAATGGGAGTTCCGATTTTAGCAGATTACTTTAAAGAAAAACAACTTGATGATATCGTTATCGTTTCTCCAGACCACGGTGGCGTGACGCGTGCACGGAAAATGGCAGATCGTTTAAAAGCACCGATTGCTATTATTGACAAACGGCGTCCAAAACCAAATGTAGCAGAAGTGATGAACATCATTGGGAATGTGCAAGGAAAAATCACGATTTTAGTGGATGATATTATTGATACAGCTGGTACAATTACTTTAGCAGCAAATGCATTAGCTGAGCATGGGGCAAAAGAAGTGTATGCGTGTTGTACGCACCCAGTTTTATCAGGTCCAGCGATTGAACGAATCCAAAACTCGAAAATTAAAGAACTTGTTGTCACGAATACGATTGCTATTCCTGAAGAAAAGAAAACGAATAAAATTGTCGAGCTATCTGTTGCTCCTCTTATCGGTGAAGCAATTATTCGCGTACATGAAGAACAATCGATTAGCGCGTTGTTTGATTAATGATGTTTAGACCTTCCTATTTTAGGGGAAGCTATGAGCGATTCTAAAATAGGAAGGTGATTTCATTGTTACAACTTCAATTACGTTCAGATCATCGACGCTCTTATGTAAAACAAATGCGAAAACAAGGTCATATTCCGGCCGTTTTGTACGGAAAAACGACGAATAGCCAACCGATTTTTGTTGATGCGGCTGAGTTTTTGAAGCAGTTGCGGGCTACAGGTGGCACCGGCCTTTTAGACGCAAAAATAAATGATAATCATATTCGCATTATCATTCGTGATATGCAAAAACATCCGATTCGCCATGATATTATTCATATTGACTTTTTAGCTGTTGATGCAAAAACAGAAATAGATGTTGACGTTCCTATTCATCTCATTGGTGAAGCAGCTGGCGTCAAAGATGGGGGCGTATTGCAACAGGCGATGCATCAATTGTCCATTCGAGCATTACCGTCAAACATCCCGCCATCCATTGATGTAGATATAACGAATTTGCAAGTAGGCGATGTTATTACAGTTTCACATATTCAAACAAACGGTGCTTATAAAATTAATCACGATCCGACAGAAGTAATTGCGTCCATCTTGCCACCAAAACAAGAAGAAGAAATTCATAGCGGTGAGGAACAAGAGCCGGGAAAACCAGAATCGGAAGAAGGACGGGAAACAACGCCGTGACGGACGTAGCCATCATTGGTTACGTCTTTTGCAGTATGGAGAGAAGGAGCAGGGGAAATGGCAAAACTGTTTGTTGGTTTAGGTAATCCAGGGAAAGAATACGAGCAAACGAGACATAATGTAGGGTTTATGGTGATTGACGAGCTCGCCCGTCGCTGGGGGCTCGTGCTTAATCAAACAAAGTTCCAAGGTATACTTGCAAGTGGCATCGTTTTAGGTGAAAAGGTTATATTATGCAAACCGCTTACATATATGAACTTATCGGGCGAATGTGTTCGACCGTTGGTGGATTATTATGATATTGGTGTCGATGAAGTCATTGTCATTTATGACGATTTAGATTTGCCAACCGGAACGGTTCGCTTGCGTCCAAAGGGAAGCGCCGGCGGTCATAATGGCATGAAATCACTTATTCATCACTTGAAAACAGAGCAATTTAAACGCATTCGCATTGGCATCGATCGACCGAAAAACGGCATGAAAGTGAGCGATTATGTATTAGGCCGATGGACAGAGGAAGAGAAAATACAAATCGAGCAAGCTATTCAGAAGGCGGCGGATGCGTGCGAACGGTCGTTGCAAATTCCGTTTGCGCAAGTGATGAACGAATTTAACAAGTAATGAATAATTCCCGACTAAATGGTTCAAAATGTATTCGATTAAAACAACCATTTAGGAGGGGCAAGTATGGCATTACACTATTATTGCCGACACTGTGGCGTGAAAATTGGAACAATTGATGCACTCGAGCTAGAGAGTGAACAATTGGGCTTTCATCGACTAACAGAAGAAGAAAGATTAGATATGATCCAATATCTTCCTACAGGAGAAATTTATGTTAAGACAATTTGCGAAGATTGTCAAGAGGCGTTAGATCGGAATCCCGATCTTCATCAATATGAGAAATTTATTCAATGATTGGCTTTGGGGCACCCAAAGCATTTTTGTATTTATGTTTGGAGAGGAGGGAATTTTTTGCAAGGGTTACGACAATATTTTATCAACCATGCGGACATGCAATCGGTTGCGGAAGGGATTCGCAATGGATTAAAGGAGCAGCTTGTCACCGGTTTATCTGGCTCTGCTCGTTCTGTTTTCATTTCTTCTTTATACGAAAACACTGAGCGTCCTATATGTATTGTGACGCACAATTTATTTCAAGCGCAAAAAATATATGACGATCTCATTCAATTAATTGATGAAGAAGAAGTGTTTCTTTATCCTGTCAACGAATTAATTGCAGCTGAATTAGCTGTAGCTAGTCCAGAATTACGGGCGCAACGCTTAGAAGTGTTAAACTATTGGTGTGAACGAAAAAAAGGAATCGTCATTGCTCCTATTGCTGCGCTTCGACGACTATTGCCACCGAAAGATGTATGGCAACGTTATCAACTTCATTTTCGCGTCGGTGAGCAAATGGATGTGGAACATTGTTTGAAACAATTTGTTGCAATGGGATATGAGCGTGTATCTGTTGTTTCGACTCCTGGGGAATTTAGCGTCCGAGGGGGCATTATTGATATTTATCCGCTTACAGCCGATCTTCCTTATCGTATTGAACTATTTGACGTAGAGATCGAGTCGATTCGAACGTTTTCCGTCGACGATCAACGTTCAATTGCTGAGATAAACGAGGTATTAATTGGACCGGCAACTGAATTGATCGTTGAGCAACAAAATATAGACGAAGCGATTCAACGGTTAGAGGCACAATTTCATGATACGCTGCAACATATTCACGATGAAAAAACGAAAAATCGTTTATTTGAACATGTGTCGCTTGAATTAGAGCAGTTGAAAAACGGGAAATCAATTGAAGAAATGTACAAATATTTCTCACTCTTCTATCCTTCGGCTGCAAGTTTGCTAGATTATATTCCGGAGCACGGTGTTGTTGTCATTGATGAAATGAGTCGCATTCAAGAAGTAGCAGAAAAATTGGAGCAAGAAGAGGCAGAATGGTACACAAATTTATTAGAAGAAGGAAAAATTGTGCAAAGTGTCTCGATTTCTCATTCGTTCCCAGAAGTATTGCAAAAACGGATGAGATCAATGATTTACTTATCTTTATTTTTACGTCATATTCCATACACGCATCCCCAAAACGTTGTTAATGTATCTTGTAAACAAATGCAAGTGTTTTATAGTCAAATGCAGTTGTTAAAGGGAGAAATTGAGCGATGGCAGAAGGGGAATTATGCTGTTGTATTACTAGCAGGAGATGAAGAACGAGCGAAAAAACTGAAACAGACGTTAGAAGATTATGAGATTAATGCCGTTCAATTGGGGAAAGACGATGCATTGTTACATGGGAAATGTCAAATTGTTCCTTCCAGTTTAGCTGCAGGTTTTGAATTGCCGATGCAAAAACTGGCCGTCATTACAGAAGAAGAGCTATTTAAAAAGCGAATGAAGCGCCCTTTGCGGCGTCAAAAGTTGTCGAACGCGGAACGAATTAAAAGTTATACAGATTTAAAAGTCGGTGACTATGTCGTTCATGTTAATCATGGGATCGGAAAATACTTAGGAATCGAAACGTTAGAGATTAACGGCATTCATAAAGATTACATTCATATTCAATATCAAGGGAATGATACGTTATACGTTCCTGTTGATCAAATGGACCTCGTTCAAAAATATGTTGGTTCAGAAGGAAAAGAGCCGAAAATTTATAAATTAGGTGGAACAGAGTGGAAGAAAGTAAAAAAGAAAGTGGAGTCTTCTGTTCAAGATATTGCCGAAGATTTAATGAAGTTATATGCCGAGCGCGAAGCGAGCAGAGGGTATGCGTTTTCACCTGATAATGAAATGCAACGAGAGTTTGAAGCAGCGTTTCCATATCAAGAAACAGAAGATCAGCTTCGTTCGATTCGCGAAATTAAACGCGATATGGAAAGCGAACGACCGATGGATCGGTTGCTATGTGGGGATGTTGGTTACGGAAAAACAGAAGTAGCGTTGCGAGCGGCATTTAAAGCGATTATGGATGGAAAACAAGTTGCATTTCTCGTACCAACGACGATTTTAGCGCAACAACATTACGAAACAGTTCGTGAACGTTTTCAGGGTTATCCGATTAACATCGGTTTATTAAGCCGTTTCCGTACGAAAAAACAACAGGCGGAAACGATTCAAGGCTTAAAAGACGGCACGATTGATATGGTTATTGGAACACATCGGCTTTTATCTAAAGACGTATCATTTAAAGATTTAGGTTTATTAATTATTGACGAAGAACAACGATTTGGTGTTGCTCATAAAGAAAAAATTAAACAACTAAAAACAAATATCGACGTATTAACATTAACCGCTACACCGATCCCGCGTACGTTGCATATGTCGCTTATCGGTGTCCGCGATTTATCTGTCATCGAAACACCTCCGGAAAATCGTTTCCCTGTACAAACGTATGTGATGGAATATAGCCCTATCATTGTGCGAGAAGCGATTGAACGCGAAATGGCGCGCGGAGGACAAGTGTTTTTTCTTTATAATCGCATTGAAGACATTGATCGGAAGGCAGAAGAAATTTCAGCGCTCGTACCTGATGCTCGCGTGACATATGCGCACGGAAGAATGTCCGAACATGAACTCGAAGCGGTCATGCTTGCGTTTTTAGAAGGTCAGTATGATGTATTAGTGAGCACGACGATCATCGAAACAGGTGTTGACATTCCAAATGTGAATACGTTAATTGTTTATGATGCAGATAAAATGGGTCTTTCCCAACTATATCAATTGCGAGGGCGTGTAGGACGTTCTAATCGCATTGCTTATGCATATTTTACTTACCGAAAAGATAAGGTGTTGAATGAAGTAGCAGAAAAACGATTGCAAGCCATTAAAGAGTTTACAGAGCTAGGATCCGGTTTTAAAATCGCGATGCGCGACTTATCCATTCGTGGTGCAGGAAACTTACTAGGGGCACAACAACATGGATTTATTGATTCCGTCGGTTTTGAGCTTTATTCTCAAATGTTGAAAGAAGCGATTGAAGAACGACGAGGAACGAAGCAAGAAAAGCCGTTTGAAGTGGAGATCGATTTAGAAATAGATGCGTATATCCCAGAGCATTACATTACAAACGAACAACAAAAAATCGAGATGTATAAGAGATTTCGTGGGCTTGATTCGTTAGAAGAGCTCGAGCAATTACGAGAAGAAATGTTAGATCGTTTTGGTGACTATCCGGACGAAGTGGCTTATTTATTCCAAATTGCTGAAATAAAAATATACGCGAAACAGCATCTCATTCAGTCCATTAAGCAGACGAAGCAAGAAATTACAATTTTATTTTCACAAGAAACGACAAAGCAAATTGATGTTAGCCAATTGTTTAAGCTCGGTGAACCGTATGGCAGAGATGTTGGTTTCGGCATGGATGGAGATTGCTTCAAAATTGTCGTTCATGTAAAAGGAATGAAACCGCAACAATGGTTAATGATCGTTTATGAGTTGCTAAAAGGGTTAAAATATGCTAAAAAATAATTGATTGCTTCATGTTTATTGTTTATAAATAAGTGGCAATGATGAAGATGGGGGATTTTCACTTTTTAAAAAAAATCCCCCTTCACTGTGTATATAACTTCGCTTGTGACGGATACTAATCACAACAATGGTGAATTATTCAACTGCTTCACCAGTGCCATTTTTAATCACTAGATGAAAGCGAGGCATCGATAGATGAAAGCAACAGGTATTGTTCGACGAATCGATGATTTAGGACGAGTTGTAATCCCGAAAGAAATTCGCAGAACACTTCGCATCCGTGAAGGAGACCCGCTTGAAATATTTGTTGACCGTGATGGCGAGGTCATTTTGAAAAAGTATTCGCCGATTAGTGAGTTAGGTGATTTTGCAAAAGAGTACGCCGAGGCTCTTTTTGACAGTTTAGGACAACCCGTTCTCATTTGTGATCGCGATGTATTTATCGCCGTAGCAGGCGGATCGAAAAAGGAGTATTTAAATAAGAGCGTAAGTGAGCTTGTTGAAAAAGTGATGGAAGATCGTCAGTCTATTTTGCATACAGAAGAAAAAAGTGTATCATTTGCCCAAGGTCATGAAGAACAGATGCAATCATACGTGGTTGCACCAATCATTGCTGGAGGAGATCCAATCGGAGCAGTCATTATTTTCTCGAAAGATAAAATGCTTGGTGAAGTAGAGCATAAAGCGGCAGAAACTGCAGCGAGCTTCCTTGCTCGGCAAATGGAACAATAAAGGTAGCATCTCGCTACCTTTTTTTGATGTTTAATTATATGTATTTGGAAAAAAGGTGGATTATATGAAAAGAAGAGATTGGTTGCACGGTGCATTTGTGTTGACGGTCGCTGCCTTATTTACAAAAATATTAAGTGCTTTTTACCGAATTCCGTATCAAAATATTGCAGGTGATGTTGGATTTTATATTTATCAACAAGTTTATCCCTTTTATGGAATTTTTACTGCCTTATCAACGTATGGTTATCCCGTTGCAATTTCAAAACTTATTGCCGAAAATAAACAATCAACATATACATTTGCTGTCGTTCGGCTTTCTTTTTATTTTTTATCATGTATGAGCGTCATTATGTTTTCCATTCTTTATTTCGGGTCCTCATCGCTAGCGACGGTCATGGGGGATCACCAATTAGTTTCGCTCATTCGAGCCATTTCATTTGCCTTTCTACTTCTCCCATTTACTTCTGTTTTTCGCGGCTATTTTCAAGGGATAGGGGAGATGGTTCCGACAGCTGTTTCACAAGTAGTGGAACAATTTGTGCGTGTTTTTGCTATTTTATTCCTTTCTTCTCTTTTGCTTCATCGCGGATTTAACGTTTATGAGGCAGGAGCTGGCGCGATGATTGGTTCACTTACGGGAAGTTTTGCTGCCCTCGCTGTACTCGTTGCATATATGTTGCGAAAGCGAATGAATGTTCATACTCGGCTATGGCTTCCAATAAAAGAAAAAAGAAGAGTGCTTTTATTTTTAGCCGTTCATGGCGTAACAATTTGTTTAGCTAACATGGTTCTCGTTTTAATGCAGCTTGTTGATTCACTTACGCTTCTCCCGTTATTGCAACAAGGGGGGTGGCATGAGCTAGCTAAAACAGCGAAGGGGATTTATGATCGCGGTCAACCATTTATTCAACTTGGGACCGTAGCGGCCACATCTTTTTCATTAGCGCTTGTGCCGATGTTATCAAGTGAACAAAAGGAACGTCATGCAATATATACGGCTGTTCGCTTGGCCTTTGTCATCGGAATGGGGGCTGCAGTTGGTTTAGTTTGTATATTAAAACAAGCGAATATGATGTTGTTTGAAGATCATGTTGGTGCAATCGAACTGACGATTTTATCTATTTCTATTCTTTTTACTTCTTTAACATTAACGTTTATTGCTATTTTGCAGGGACTTGGAGATGTATTTCGTCCGCTTTTCGTTGTTTGTATTGGTATGATAGCAAAATGGGTGTTGAATGTCATGTTCGTTCCTTTATGGCATACAGTAGGAGCCGCTGTAGCGACATTTATTGCATATGTTGTCATGTGCGCCATTGCCTTTTTTTATGTACAAAAGCGAATGTCTCGTCCTTTACTTTCGCGTTCTATAATCATTCAAACGATAAAGGCTGCAGCGATGATGGCTATAGTTTTAGCTGGATATATCATATTGACGAACGAGTTGCCTGTTCATCAAGGACGCTTATTTTCGTCATTTCAAGCGATTATTGGCGTTTTTATTGGGGCGTTTGTTTATATTATAATGATCGTTAAAGAAGAAGTTTTTGCGGAAAACGACTTGTTAGCTTTTCCGTTTGGGCGTTATTTAATAAATATAAAACAAAGAAAGGCTGGATAGTCATGGGTACAATCACAATCGTTGGTCTTGGGGCAGGAGACATAGACCAGTTGTCTTTCGGTGTGTACCGTACACTAAAACAGGCGAATCGCATCTTTTTACGAACAAAAGATCATCCTGTTGTCGCACAACTAGAAGCGGAAGGAATACATGTTCAATCGTTTGACGAGATATACGAAAAATATGATCAGTTTGAACAAGTATACGAACATATTGTTGAACATTTATGTGAAGAGGTGAAAAAAGGGGATGTTATATACGCTGTTCCAGGACATCCACTTGTCGCTGAGCGTACAGTAAAGCTATTGCTTGAAAAAAAAGATCACATTTCTGTTCGCGTGGAAGGTGGACAAAGTTTTCTCGATGCATTATTTACTGCCGTTGAGCTCGATCCGATTGAAGGGTTTCAATTTGTCGACGCCACTTCGTTTCAATCGGACGAAATTCAGTTGCGGAATCATATCATTTTTTGCCAAGTATATGATTCATTTATCGCTTCCGATGTAAAATTGGCCTTATTAGAAAAATTGCCACATGATTATCCCGTTTTTATCATTTATGCGGCAGGAAGTAAGCAACAACGCATTGAAAAAGTTCCACTATATGAGCTAGATCGGGTCGTAACTGTTAGCAATTTAACAAGCGTTTACGTACCAAAAGTAGAAAATGATGAGCTGCTATATCATGACTTTACTACTTTACGACGTATTATTGCGACGTTGCGCGGGCCTAACGGTTGTCCTTGGGATCGGAAACAGACGCACCAGTCGCTGAAAAAGTATTTGCTCGAAGAAACGTATGAGCTTCTTGATGCGATTGATCGGCAAGATGATGAAAATATGATTGAAGAGCTTGGTGATGTATTATTGCAAGTTATGCTTCATGCCCAAATTGGTGAAGATGAAGGGATGTTTTCGATTGATGATGTCATCCGAGTCATTACAGAAAAAATGATTCGCCGTCATCCGCATGTATTTGGGGACGTTCATGTCGAGCATGCGGAACATGTCGTACGTAACTGGGAAGCGATCAAGCAGGCAGAAAAGGAACATGTATCTCATTCATTGCTTGACGATGTTGCCCAAGCGCTACCAGGTACGTTGCGCGCATATGAATATCAAAAAAGAGCCGCAAAAGTTGGGTTTGACTGGTCAGAAGTCGAGCCGATGTGGCGTAAAGTGGAAGAAGAAATGAATGAAGTAAAGCAAGAAGCTAATCACATCGATGAACAAAAACTAAAGGCAGAATTCGGGGATTTACTGTTTGCGTTAATCAATGTATGTCGATATTACAAGGTCAATCCTGAAGAAGCGTTAGCGATGGCGAACGAAAAATTTTATCGTCGCTTTCAATATATCGAAAAGAAAGTGAAACAGTTAGGAAAAGAGTGGCACACATATTCGTTAGACCAATTAGATGAAATATGGGAAGAAGCGAAAAGGGAGGGGTTATAATATGCGACTCGATAAATTTTTAAAAGTTTCTCGGCTCATTAAAAGGAGAACATTAGCAAAAGAAGTCGCTGATCAAGGACGTGTATTTATTAACGGTCAGCAAGCGAAAGCAAGTTCAACCGTAAAAATAGGCGATGAAATTATGATTCGATTTGGCCAAAAATATGTGACAGTGAAAGTGGTCGAATTACAAGAGCATGCGAAAAAAGAAGATGCGAGTGCGTTATATGAAATTGTAAAAGAAGAGCGAGTAGAATAGCTTGTTCTAAACTATTTCTCCTCCTCATACACTTGTACAAACGATCGTTGTGAGGGGGAGACGTTGATGACTCAAAATATGGGGAATAAAGGGCCGATTCAAGAACACGACATTATCATGCGCAGTCGGCGCACGTTAGAAATTACCGGTGTAAAACAAGTAGAAAGTTTCGATAATGAAGAATTTTTACTGGAAACAGTTATGGGTTTTTTGTCTGTAAAAGGACAAAATTTACAAATGAAAAACTTGGATGTGGACAAGGGAATTGTTTCGATTAAAGGTAAAATTTTTGAAATTATTTATTTAGACGAACATCATACGGAGAAGGCTAAAGGATTCTTTAGCAAGTTGTTTAAATGAGTTTGCATATGCAATTTACGACTTTGCTTGCGATGATCGGAACCGGAATGATCATTGGGGCATCTTTTGACACATACGCGCATATATTCAATCGTTCCGAGCGTCATCGGCTCATCGTATGGATTGCAGACATTCTTTTTTGGGTCGTGCAAGCGTTGTATGTATTTTACACATTATTAGTCATTAATAATGGGCAAGTTCGCTTGTACATTTTTTTTGCTATATTATGCGGATATGCCGCTTATCAGGCTTTATTTCAACGTATGTACGTTCGTTTGTTGCAAAAAATTATTCACATCTTCGTAACGTTATATCGTCTAATCGTCCGAATGTTTTATTATACCATCATACTTCCGCTCCGACTTCTTTACCGTTTTTTTGTTTTTTTATTCATCACTACTTGTCATGTTGTTTTGTTAGTTGGTAAAATTTTATATAAAGTGATCTATGGATGTACACGATTTTTATTGCAACCATTTATATGGATCGGACGTTTCGCTTGGGAAAAAACCCCGCTTCGCTTTCAAGCAACGGTTGTTCGTTTTTTTCGTACTGGAAAAGGGGTTTTTTTGAGAATAGCGAATATGTTTAGAAAAAAAGGGTAATTAAAGAAGGAGCGGTGAAAAACATGGGCGCCCCACAGAGAAGTAAAGTAAAAAAAATACAAACGTCGTATGTCATTCAACAAGAAAAACAAGAACATAAAAAGGCGCAACGGCGTAAAAAGAAAGTTATTCGTTTTAGTATTGTGGTAACAATGGTGTTAGCCGCTTCTTCGCTATTTTTACATACGATGATGGCACAGTCTTCTGCGATTGATGGGCAACTAAAAACGAAAGAACAGTTAGAAGAAAAGTTACGCACGTTGCAACAGGATGAGAAAAAAATGAAAGAGGAAATTAAAAAATTAAACGATGATAAATATATTGCCGAATTGGCTCGAAAGCAATATTTTTTGTCGAAAGAAGGAGAAATTATTTTTATTACTCCTGAGGAGTAAGATGGGCAGAAGGCTTATTGACACTTGTTTTTTTCATTATGTATAATGAAAGAAACGATTTTTCAGATTTTAAGGAGGAGCACTTTTTTTATGTCAATTGAAGTAGGCAGCAAGTTACAGGGAAAAGTAACGGGCATTACAAAATTCGGAGCGTTTGTTGAGTTACCAGAAGGCGCGACAGGCTTAGTGCACATTAGTGAAGTAGCTGACAGCTACGTAAAAGACATCAACGAACATCTTAAAGTCGGCGATGTTGTCGAAGTTCGTGTCATTAATGTTGAGAAGGATGGAAAAATCGGCTTATCGATCAAAAAGGCAAAGGAACAGGCTTCACGTCCGCGCAATAAAGGAAACGATCGCGCTTCAAAAGAAAGCTTTGAGCAGAAAATTAGCCGTTTCTTAAAAGAAAGTGAAGATCGTTTAGCATCCCTTAAACGCCATACCGAATCGAAACGAGGAGGTCGTGGTGCTCGACGTGGTTAACTTGCTGCCGAATAAGACATGAGGCAGTTTATATAAGCATCCATTTCGTAAGTGGATGCTTTTTCGTTTGGATTTTATGAAAAAACTATTGACTTTATCGGAGAAACGTAGTAACATTACAAATGTCGTTGCGTGGCGGCGTAGCTCAGCTGGCTAGAGCGTACGGTTCATACCCGTAAGGTCGGGGGTTCGATTCCCTCCGCCGCTACCAAATTGCATAAACGGCCCGTTGGTCAAGTGGTTAAGACACCGCCCTTTCACGGCGGTAACACGGGTTCGAATCCCGTACGGGTCATAAAAACACCAATTTCGTCATGAAATTGGTGTTTTTTGTTTATATAAGCCATTTTTTGTGGTATTCCGTCGAAAAATTTATGTTATTCATCTTCTTTTTTTGACAAAATTTTGATAATTCAGTCTGTATAATATCAAGTAATAGACGGATATATGGAAAAGGGGAGAGGATGAACATGGAGAGATTGGAACGGAAGTTAGTCAATCAAATGGCGGAAGTACCTTTAAGTGGAACGAGAACGACCGTCTCGCAATGGTTTCAACGGTTTGTAGTTCGTTTAGGTCACTTATTATTTCAACAAGGTTTTTTATTTTTAGTTATCGGTTTTTTACTTGGACGAGCTCTCATTTTAACAAAGATGACACCGTTTGCTTTACCTTTTTTCGCAGCAATTTATTTACTTCGACGCGATAAGTTAGGATTTGTGTTTATTGCTTTATTCGCAGGATCGTTGACCGTTTCTTTTTACACTTCTTTATTTATCGTTGCTTCGATCGTGATGTTTCTTATTTTCTATCGGCTGTTTTTCTGGATTGATGCTCTACCAAAAAGATTGCCTGTTGTCGTATTTTTTGCCTCCATTTTTGCGAAAATGGGTATGATTTATGCGTGGGATTATGAATGGACGCTATATGAGGGAATGACGATGTTTATTGAAGCGGGTCTTGCCTCTATTTTAACGCTCATTTTTTTGCAATGTGTCCCGTTGTTTGATCATCAAAAGTATAAACAAACGTTAAAACCAGAAGAAGTTATTTCTTTTGTCATCCTCATTTCTTCGATGTTGACCGGAATGGTTGGTTGGTCGGTTTATGGCCTTTCGTTAGAACATGTTGCGTCGCGCTATTTATTGTTGTTATTTGCTTTTGTCGCTGGTGCGACCGTTGGCTCAACTGTTGGTGTCGTTACAGGCCTCATTTTAAGTTTAGCGAATGTATCGAATTTGTACCAAATGAGCTTGCTTGCGTTTGCTGGGTTGCTCGGTGGCCTTTTGAAAGAAGGGAGAAAGTTAGGTGTTTCGTTTGGCCTCATCGTTGCAACATTGTTAATTGCTCTCTACAGTCAGGGAGTAGCGGACATTGTCCCCAACATCGTAGAGTCGCTATTAGCCGTTTTACTTTTTCTTATGACTCCACACTCGTTAACGAGCAAGATGGCGAAATATGTGCCAGGAACGGTTGAACATACGAATGAGCAACAACAATATGTGCGAAAAATTCGCGATGTCACCGCTCAGCGAGTTGAGCAATTTTCTCATGTGTTTCAAGCATTATCGAAAAGTTTCTCTTCATATGGTGTGCTAACACATGAAGAAGAGGAAGAACGTGAAATTGATTATTTTTTAAGTGATGTTGCTGCTAAAACATGTCAAACATGTTTTAAGAAAGATCAATGTTGGCTGAACCACTTTGATAAAACATATGATTACATGAAGAAAATTATGCAAGAGACGAGTGAAAACGATCAAATGACGAACGCAAAGTTGCTTCGTGAATGGAATAAACATTGTGTGAAAGCAAATAAAGTTGTTCAGATCATTGAGAAAGACGTGTCATTTTATAAAGCAAATAAAAAATTAAAGCAACAAATGAAAGAAAGTAGAAGGCTTGTGGCCGAACAGTTATTAGGTGTGTCGCAAGTGATGGAAGATTTCGCAAAAGAAATTCAAAAAGAGCGTGAAAATTATTATGTGCAAGAAGAACAAATTTTGCATGCTCTTCAACAGTTCGGTGTTGATGTGAACGATGTAGAAATTTATAGTTTGGACAAAGGAAGTGTGGACATCGAGATGGTCATTCCATATTGCGATGGAAGGGGAGAATGCGAAAAGCTTATCGCACCGATGCTATCTGACATTTTAGGTGAGACGATCATTGTAAAAAAAGAAGATTGTTCTGTCTATCTAAATGGGGATTGTCGTGTTGCGTTTAGTTCTTCGAAAGCTTTTGTCATTGATACAGGTGTTGCATATGTTGCAAAGGGCGGAGGCTTCATCTCGGGTGACAGTTATGCGATGATGGAAATTGGCGGTGGAAAATATGCGCTAGCTATTAGTGATGGGATGGGAAATGGGGAACGGGCACATTATGAGAGTAAAGAAACGCTCAAACTATTACAAAAAATTTTACAATCAGGGATTGAAGAACGAATCGCAATTAAATCTATCAACTCCATTTTAGCTTTGCGAACGACAGAAGAAATTTTTTCAACGCTAGATTTAGCAATTGTTGATTTGCAAAATGCGACAACAAAATTTTTAAAAGTTGGTTCATCGCCAAGCTTTATTAAACGAGGAAGCAACGTCATGAAAATCGAGTCGAGCAATTTGCCGATAGGAATTATTACTGGGGTAGAGTTTGAAATGATTGAAGAGCAATTAAAAGCAGGCGATTTGCTCATTATGATGAGCGATGGTATTTTTGACGGTGTTTCCCACATTGAGAACCATGATGTATGGATGAAACGAAAAATTAAAGAATTAAAGACAAATGATCCGCAAGAAGTATCTGAATTGCTTTTAGAAGAAGTGATCCGTGTTAATGGTGGGGAAATTGAAGATGATATGACGGTCGTTGTTGCACGTATTAAACATAACACACCGAAATGGGCAGTCATTCCAGCATATCAATATATGAAATAAAAGGTATAAAATCCCCTCTGAGCGTCGATGATGGAAGTATACTACTTTTTTCGGAGGGGATAAACATATGCGAAAAGGAACGTTGCGTCAAATTTTATTAATTACAGATGGTTGTTCTAATCAAGGTGAGGATCCAATTGCTATGGCGGCATTAGCAAAAGAACAAGGAATTACAGTTAATGTGATCGGCGTGCTTGACCAAGATATTATTGATGAGCAAGGATTACGTGAAATTGAAGGTATAGCTCAATCAGGTGGTGGAATTAGTCAAGTCGTATATACTAAACAATTATCGCAAACCGTACAGATGGTAACAAGAAAAGCGATGACACAGACGTTACAAGGTGTTATTAATCAAGAATTGAAACAAATTTTAGGCTCCCAAGCTTCAATCGAGCACCTTTCGCCAGAAAAAAGAGGGGAAGTGATGGAAGTTGTTGAAGAATTAGGGGAAACCGTTAACTTACAAGTTTTAATATTAGTAGACACAAGCGGAAGTATGAAGACAAAGTTACAAACAGTAAAAGAGGCGTTATTAGATTTATCGATTAGTTTAAATGCTCGTTTGGGAAATAATGAATTTTCTGTTTTTGTATTTCCCGGGAAAAAGGGAGAGGTGGATCGCATTTTAGATTGGACGCCGAAAATGGAGTCAATTTCAAGTGTATTTCCAAAACTAACATCTGGTGGTATTACGCCAACCGGTCCAGCCATTCGCGAAGCGGTACAACAATTCCAAAAAAGACGTTCATTAAAAAGTTTATTTACCCGTGATGGTGATGACGATGTATACATCGAACAATCTATGTAACATTCGAACGGGGACGGTTATACAAGGGAAGTGGCATAAACGTCGCTATGAAATTATAAAACCGCTCGGTAAAGGGGCGAATGGCGTTGTTTATTTAGCGAAAGAAGGGCGAGCGTTTGTGGCGCTGAAGATAAGTAACGAAGCAACGACCATGATGTCGGAAGTAAACGTATTAAAACGATTTTCGGAGGTCCAGGGAATTGCCCTCGGGCCTTGTTTATTAGACGTAGATGATTGGCTTCATCCACATGAAAAAAAGATTTATTCATTTTATGTAATGGAATATATTGAAGGGGATGATTTGTTAACTTTTATTCAGAAACGTGGGAAAGAATGGATAATCGTTATTATATTACAGCTACTAGGCGATTTGCATAAATTACATGAAAAAGGGTGGGTGTTTGGTGATTTAAAACCAGACAATTTAATTGTTTCCGGGGCGGTCCCAAAAGTACGATTAATTGATGTAGGTGGCACGACAATTCGTGGGCGAGCGATTAAAGAATTTACAGAGTTTTTTGATCGAGGTTATTGGGGCATGGGAACGAGAAAAGCTGAGCCTTCGTATGATTTATTTGCAGTTGCGATGATTATGATGAATATGTGCTATCCCAAACGATTTGAAAGAAAAGAAAATGGGCGAGAGCAGCTACGGTTTATGATCTCCTCTCATCCTTATTTAAAAAAATATGAGAAGATATTATGGTGTGCATTAGATGGGAAGTATACTTGCGCTCATGAAATGAGGAAAGATTTGCTGCAATGTATGCAACAGCCGACTGAGCAGAAAGAAAAACGAGAAGGAAGAACGGTGCGCGTAAAAGGAAAGAAAAAATTCCGCTTATTAGAGACGATGTTCTTGTTTGTTTGTCTTTTATTTATGTATGTGGTTTATTTGTATGTTCAAATTCTTTAATTTTTTGCATTCGCTTTGAGTGTGGGCAATAAGATATGGTACCATTGTAAAAAACGACGTTACTAAGAGGGAGAGTATGCTAGAAGTTGTGCATGAATTTATCGAAAAGCATCAATTGCTTGAGCGTGGTACAACTGTTGTTGTTGGCGTGTCGGGAGGTCCAGATTCGTTAGCATTGCTTCATTTTTTATGGAGCGAGAAGGAGCGTTACGATATTCAACTTGTTGTCGCACATGTCGATCATATGTTGCGAGGAAAACAATCAGAAGAAGATATGCATTTTGTGAAACATTTTTGCGAACAACGCAGTATTATATGTGAGGCAACACAACTGAATGTCCCGGCATATATGGAGCAAACAGGGAAGGGTGTGCAAGAGGCAGCACGTGACTGTCGATATACTTTCTTTAAGCAGGTGATGTCGAAATATCATGCGCATTACGTTGCTTTAGGTCATCACGGTGATGATCAAATAGAAACCGTACTTATGCGACTAGTACGCGGAAGCACAACGAAAGGATATGCAGGCATACCGGTAAAGCGACCATTTAGTAATGGATATATTATTCGTCCTTTTTTATGTATTGATCGACAGCGAATCGATCAATATTGTCAAAACAACGGGTTACATCCTCGCCAAGATCCGAGCAATGAAAAAGATGATTACACGCGCAACCGTTTCCGTCATTTCGTTTTGCCTTTTTTTAAACAGG
Organism: Anoxybacillus eryuanensis; assembly: GCF_051200995.1. Taxonomy (NCBI): domain Bacteria; kingdom Bacillati; phylum Bacillota; class Bacilli; order Caryophanales; family Anoxybacillaceae; genus Anoxybacillus; species Anoxybacillus eryuanensis. The sequence continues at coordinate 36,408 of NZ_JBPODS010000016.1, forward strand.
AAAACAGTCGGGTTCATGAACATATTCAACAGTTTAGCGAGATGATGAGCGAAGATGAAGCGTTTTTAGAACAAGTGACAAAAGAAAGGTTAAAACATGTTGCCGACCAAAAAGAAGGATGTGTCCGTATAGATATCCTTTCGTTTATGAGCATGCCAAAACCTTTACAAAGACGAGGGATTCAACTAATATTAAACTATCTTTATGGGAATGTCCCATCGTCATTATCTTCTATACATATAAATCAAGCGTTACAATTTTTAAAACGGCAACATCCTTCAGGTATGCTTCATTTTCCAAACGGATTAAAAGTTATTCGTCAATATGAGGTGTGTATATTTACGTTTCAACAGGAACAAACGAATGAATATGAATTTCTTTTCCATGTTCCTGATACGCTCGTATTACCAAATGGATGTCAACTGATCAGTCAGTTGGTTGATCACTATCCTTTCGTTGAAGGCGATAATTATGTTGTATTTGATGCTGACCAGTTAAGGCTACCCCTTCGCGTACGAACGCGAAATGATGGAGATCGTATGAAAGTAAAAGGAATGGAGCATCCGAAAAAAGTATCGCGTATTTTTATTGATGAAAAAATTCCAGCAAGCGAGCGGGCACAATGGCCAATCGTCGAAGATGCAAACGGAAACATTATATGGATTCCGGGTGTAAAAAAATCAGCTTATACAGCAACAAATATTACAAAAAATCGCTATATTGTATTACACTATAAAAAGCAATGAATGATGTAGGAGGAAAGAATATGGGTATGCATCAAGATATGGAAAAAATTTTAATTACGGAAGAACAAATTCAACAAAAGGTAAAAGAGTTGGGAGCATTATTGACGAAAGAATATGAAGGGCGCTTTCCGCTTGCGGTTGGCGTACTAAAAGGCGCAATGCCATTTATGGCAGATTTAATTAAGCATGTAGATACATATTTAGAAATTGATTTTATGGATGTATCAAGCTATGGAAATGCAACGGTATCATCAGGAGAAGTCAAAATTTTAAAAGATTTAAACACATCGGTTGAAGGGCGCGACGTACTCATTATTGAAGATATTATTGATAGCGGCTTAACGTTAAGCTATTTAGCCGATTTATTCCGTTATCGCAAAGCAAAATCGATTAAAATTGTAACTTTGCTTGATAAACCGTCTGGTCGAAAAGCGAATATTGAGGCAGATTATGTCGGTTTTATCGTTCCGGATGAATTCGTTGTCGGTTATGGGTTAGACTATTGTGAGAAATACCGAAATCTTCCGTACATCGGTGTGTTAAAACCAGAAGTGTACAGCAAATAATTTTTTCATGCACATCGTTTGTTTTGGAACGTTTTTCTATGATACTATTGACTATAGCGTGTTTTAAGTGTGGGAGGAGGTAGGAGATGAACCGCATTTTCCGTAATACAATCTTTTACTTACTTATTTTTCTTGTCGTCATTGGTGTTGTTAGCTTTTTGAATGGCGGCAATCAACGGGCGGAGCGGATGACGTACGATGCGTTCATTACCCATTTAGAAAACGGTGATGTAAAGTATGTCTCGTTGAAGCCAGAGCGAGGAGTTTATGAAATTCGTGGACAACTCAAAACGTACGCAGAAGGACAGTTTTTTACAACTTACGTAGCCAACAGCCCGCAAGTTCTTCAGCGAATTGATGAGGCGGCAAAACAGGCAAAAGTAGAAGTGTTGCCTGCGGATGAAACGAGCGGATGGGTGACATTTTTTACGTCCATTATTCCGTTTATCATTATTTTTATTTTGTTCTTCTTTTTACTAAACCAAGCGCAAGGCGGCGGCAGTCGGGTCATGAATTTTGGCAAAAGCCGTGCGAAACTGTATAACGAAGATAAGAAACGTGTTCGCTTTAAAGATGTTGCTGGTGCGGATGAAGAAAAACAAGAACTTGTTGAAATTGTCGAGTTTCTAAAAGATCCTCGTAAATTTGTCGAACTCGGGGCTCGCATTCCAAAAGGCGTTCTTCTCGTCGGACCACCTGGAACGGGAAAAACGTTACTAGCGAGGGCGGTTGCTGGAGAAGCTGGTGTTCCGTTTTTCTCCATCAGTGGTTCAGATTTTGTTGAAATGTTTGTCGGTGTCGGTGCTTCGCGTGTACGTGATTTATTTGAAACAGCGAAGAAAAACGCTCCTTGTATTATTTTTATTGATGAAATTGATGCAGTTGGACGTCAACGTGGTGCTGGTTTAGGTGGAGGCCACGATGAGCGGGAGCAAACATTAAACCAATTGCTTGTTGAAATGGATGGATTCAGTGGAAACGAAGGAATTATCATTATCGCTGCGACAAACCGTCCTGACATTTTAGACCCTGCCCTTTTACGTCCAGGTCGTTTTGACCGACAAATTACGGTCGATCGCCCAGATGTGAAAGGTCGCGAAGCTGTCCTTCGCGTGCATGCACGCAATAAGCCACTCGATGAGTCAGTCGATTTAAAAGCGATTGCGATGCGTACGCCTGGTTTTTCTGGTGCTGATTTAGAAAACTTATTAAATGAGGCTGCACTCGTTGCTGCTCGGCGGAACAAGAAAAAAATTGATATGAGCGATATTGATGAAGCAACGGATCGCGTCATTGCTGGTCCTGCTAAGAAAAGTCGCGTTATTTCTGAAAAAGAGCGAAAAATTGTCGCTTATCATGAAGCGGGTCATACTGTCATTGGTATGGTGCTTGCGGATGCGGAAATGGTCCACAAAGTAACGATTGTGCCACGCGGTCAAGCTGGTGGATATGCGGTCATGTTACCGAAAGAAGATCGTTATTTTATGACGAAACCAGAGTTGCTTGATAAAATTACGGGGCTTCTTGGCGGACGGGTGGCTGAGGAAATCGTATTTGGCGAAGTCAGCACAGGAGCGCATAATGACTTCCAACGCGCAACAAGTATTGCTCGCCGTATGGTTACAGAGTTTGGAATGAGCGATAAGCTTGGACCAATGCAGTTTGGTCAGTCTCATGGTCAAGTGTTCTTAGGTCGTGATTTGCATAATGAGCAAAATTATAGTGACCAAATCGCATATGAAATTGATCTTGAGATGCAACGCATTATTAAAGAATGTTACGAAAAGGCGAGACGCTTACTAACGGAAAACCGTGACAAATTAGAATTGATTGCCAATACATTGCTTGAAGTGGAAACACTTGATGCCGAGCAAATTAAACATTTGTTCGAACATGGTACGTTACCAAATCGAAATGACAATAAACAAGAAGAAGTAAAAGTAAATATTCAAACGAAAAAAGAAGAATAAAGGTGTCTCTTTTTATAAGAGGCATCTTTTTTTACCGTCGGGTTAAACGATTATGATATGATGAAAAAAGGAACAAATTGTGAAAAAGTGGGGATGAGTGATGATTTTTGTATTAGACGTTGGAAACACAAACACAGTATTAGGTGTATATGATGGGGATGAGCTCAAGTTTCATTGGCGCATTGAAACGAGCCGAAGCAAAACAGAAGATGAATATGGAATGATGATCAAAATGTTATTGCAAGATGTCGGCTTGCGCTTTTCTGACATTGATGGCATTATTATTTCTTCTGTTGTTCCCCCAATTATGTTTGCATTAGAGCGCATGTGCACAAAATATTTTCATATTAAGCCGCTTATTGTAGGTCCTGGCATTAAAACGGGGTTGAACATTAAGTACGACAACCCGAAAGAAGTCGGAGCGGACCGAATCGTTAATGCGGTAGCAGGCATTCATTTGTACGGTGCGCCGCTCATTATTGTCGATTTCGGTACTGCGACAACATATTGCTATATTAATGAACATAAGCAATATATGGGAGGGGCTATTGCGCCAGGGATTACGATTTCTACAGAAGCGCTTTATTCTCGAGCCGCTAAACTTCCGCGTATTGAAATTGCCCGTCCGGATGACATTATTGGAAAAAATACAGTCAGTGCGATGCAAGCAGGCATTTTATATGGATATGTCGGACAAGTGGAAGGAATTGTGTCGCGAATGAAAGAAAACAGTGTCATTCCTCCAAAAGTTATTGCGACAGGTGGATTAGCATCTTTAATTGCTCATGAATCGAATGTCATTGATATCGTCGATCCTTTTTTAACGTTAAAAGGATTACAGTTGTTATATGAGCGAAACAAGAAAGGTGAGTGACAGCGATGGCAGATTATTTAGTAAAAGCGCTAGCATACGGTGGTCAAGTGCGTGCATATGCCGTGCGAACAACAGAAACAGTACGGGAGGCGCAGAGAAGACATCAAACATGGCCCACAGCATCTGCAGCACTTGGTCGTGCGATGACAGCAGGTGTGATGATGGGGGCGATGTTAAAAGGAGATAGCCAAATTACAATTAAAATTGAAGGTGGCGGACCTATTGGACACATTCTCGTTGATAGTAACGCCAAAGGCCATGTACGTGGTTATGTATCTAATCCGCATGTTCATTTTGAATTAAATGCAAACGGAAAGCTTGATGTTGCTCGGGCAGTTGGAACGAATGGAACGTTAACTGTTGTAAAAGATTTAGGATTACGTGACTATTTTACAGGACAAGTTCCGCTTGTATCTGGGGAGCTTGGTGAGGATTTTACATACTATTTCGTTTCCTCTGAACAAACGCCATCATCGGTTGGGGTTGGTGTACTAGTCAATCCAGATTATACGATATTAGCGGCTGGTGGTTTTATTTTACAACTCATGCCGGGTACAGAAGAAAAAACAATTGCACATATTGAAAAAAATTTAGCTACCATCCCACCAATTTCAAAAATGATTGAAAGTGGCTTAACACCGGAACAAATTTTATATGCATTGCTTGGCGGCGAGCAAAATGTAAAAATTCTTGAAACAATGCCGGTTTCATTCGTTTGTCGTTGCTCGCGTGAGCGTGTAGCTGATGCGATTATTAGCTTAGGGGCGGAAGAAATTCAACAAATAATTGATGAAGAAGGAAAAGCCGAGGCGTCTTGTCATTTCTGTAATGAAACATATGCATTTTCAGCTGAAGATCTCGAAGAATTAAAAAAGTTAGCAAAACAAAAATAAATGATTGACAATTTCGAAAATAACTGATAAATTGGTTACAAATTCTATAAAAATACTCGGGATTAGGGGTGAATGAGATGGCACGTGTAGTACAATCTATTACAGAGTTAATTGGTCAAACACCGGTAGTAAAGTTAAATCGCATCGTTGATGAAGATAGTGCAGATGTATATTTAAAGTTGGAGTTTATGAACCCAGGGAGCAGTGTGAAAGACCGTATTGCGTTGGCGATGATTGAAGCAGCCGAGAAAGCAGGAAAAATTCAGCCTGGTGACACAATTATTGAACCGACGAGTGGAAATACGGGAATTGGTTTGGCAATGGTTGCCGCTGCAAAAGGATATAAAGCCATTTTCGTTATGCCTGATACGATGAGTTTAGAGCGTCGTAACTTACTTCGTGCTTACGGGGCAGAACTTGTTTTAACGCCAGGAAGCGAAGGAATGCGTGGAGCGATTCAAAAAGCGGAACAGCTCGCACAAGAGCACGGATATTTTATGCCGCAACAATTTAAAAATGAAGCAAACCCAGAAGTGCATCGCTTAACAACAGGAAAAGAGATCGTTGAGCAAATGGGTGACCAACTAGACGCATTTGTAGCTGGAATCGGAACAGGCGGAACAATTACAGGGGCTGGAGAAGTGTTGCGTCAAGCGTATCCAAACATTAAAATTTATGCTGTTGAACCAGCCGATTCTCCTGTACTGTCTGGTGGAAAGCCAGGTCCACATAAAATTCAAGGAATTGGAGCAGGTTTCGTTCCTGATATTTTAAATACATCTATTTACGATGAAGTCGTTACTGTAAAGACAGAAGAAGCATTTGCTGCCGCTCGTCTAGCCGCTCGCCAAGAAGGTATTTTAGGAGGGATTTCATCAGGCGCAGCCATTCATGTCGCATTGCAAGTAGCGAAAAAATTAGGAAAAGGAAAGAAAGTATTAGCTATTATCCCGAGTAACGGTGAACGTTATTTAAGCACACCATTGTATCAGTTTGAGGAGTAATTCGGCAAGGACATTCTTGCCGAATTTTTTTTCGTGATTGTTTCTATATGTTCGTTGTACAATAAGCGTATGGACTGATGGAGAGGAGTGGCATCTTTGAGCAAGCAAAGGCGAAGAGCAATGATCAAAAAAGTCACATACGCACAACGCGATTGGTTTTCGCAATATAAAGATTTATCGCGGCAACAGTTGCATCATGTCGTTCTTGAAAGCGGGCGAGACGGCCGATATAGCATAGTCGGTTTGCAACCATTTGCAGTGATCATTGGTAAAGACGACAAACTGACAGTATGGCAAAAGCATCGTACCGAAACATTTGACGGGAACATATTGCAATCGTTGAAAAAATGGTTCAATCAATGGAAAACAGACAAGTTAGAAGAAGGACCTGATTTTCAAGGGGGGGCCATTGGCTATATTAGTTACGATTGTGCTCGTTATATTGAAAATCTTCCTTCTATTGCATGTGATGACTTGAATATGCCGGATTTATATTTTTTAGTATTTGATGATGTGTTCGTATATGATCATTGTGAATCTTCCCTTTATTTCATTACTCATTATGTAGAAGGGGAAGAACAACAAGCGAGCGAGCGCCTCGAGCGATACGAGCAACTATGGACAACCGATGTTTCCGGCGTTTCCCGTCCGTTTATTCCGAACTACGAAAAAGAAGAAACGGTGTCCATGAGCGAAAAACAGTTTATGGAAGCTGTCGAAAAAGTGCGGTCGTATATTGCGCAAGGTGATGTTTTTCAAGTGAACTTGTCTGTACGACAATCGAAACGCTTACTCACACATCCGTTTACGATTTATGAGAAATTACGCACATTAAATCCATCGCCGTATATGGCGTATATGCATTTCCCTGAATTTCAAATCGTAAGCGGTTCTCCGGAACTACTTGTAAAAAAGAAAGGTGAGTATGTAAGTACGCGCCCGATTGCAGGAACACGTTCACGTGGTAAAACGATTCAAGAAGATGAACAAATTGCGCAGTCACTATTAGCAAATGAAAAAGAGCGCGCGGAACATTTAATGCTCGTTGATTTAGAACGGAATGACCTTGGACGTGTATGTGCATACGGAACGGTGAAAGTAGATGAGTTTATGGTTATTGAAAAATATTCTCATGTCATGCACCTCGTCTCTCATGTTTCTGGTCAGCTTGCAGCCGGAAAAGATGCATTCGATGTCATATCAGCTACTTTCCCAGGCGGAACGATTACGGGAGCTCCGAAAGTGCGAACGATGGAAATTATCGAGGAGCTTGAACCTGTTCGCCGCGGCATTTATACAGGTTCCATCGGTTGGATCGGATTTAATGGTGATATGGAGTTAAATATTGCGATTCGGACCATGATTGCGAAAGACGGTCTTGCGTATGTGCAAGCAGGAGCAGGAATTGTCATTGATTCACAACCGCAACACGAGTATAAAGAATGTTTAAAGAAAGCATTTGCCTTATGGAAGGCAAAAGAGCTGAGCGAAGAAGAGCACGTACAATTAAGCATGAGGTGAGCCAAATGATTTTAATGATTGATAATTATGATTCCTTTACGTATAACCTCGTTCAATATTTAGGGCAATTAGGAGAAGAGCTAATTGTCAAACGAAATGATGAAGTGACGATTGAGCAAATTGAACAACTTCAACCGCATTTTTTAATGATTTCACCTGGCCCATGCAGTCCGAACGAAGCGGGTATTAGCATGGAAGCTATTGAATATTTCGCTGGGAAGATTCCGATTTTTGGTGTATGTCTTGGTCATCAGTCGATTGCACAAGTGTTTGGGGGGGAAGTTGTCCGCGCTGAACGCTTAATGCATGGCAAAACATCATCGATTTTTCATGACGGAAAAACGATTTTTACTCACATCCCTAATCCGTTTGTTGCTACTCGTTATCACTCGTTAATTGTAAAAAAAGAGACGTTGCCAGATTGCTTTGAAATTTCTGCATGGACAGAAGAAGGAGAGATTATGGCTATTCGTCATAAAACATTGCCAATTGAAGGGGTTCAATTTCACCCAGAATCAATTATGACGGAGCATGGGTTAGAAATGCTTAAAAACTTTATTACATTATACAGATGAAAGTGATGATATATGTTTATTTATGTCAACGGACAAATCGTAAAAAAAGAAGATGCACGCATTTCTCCGTTTGATCACGGGTTTATGTATGGGCTTGGAGTGTTTGAAACGTTTCGTATATACGATGGACATCCGTTTTTACTTGACGATCATTTAACACGTATTCAAAACGGGCTCGATATGTTAAATATTTCATTTTCCATCACCCGAAATGATGTGTTGCCAATTCTTTCTCAACTGTTAAAGGCTAACGGTTATCGTGATGCGTATGTTCGCCTAAATATATCTGCTGGAATCGGAGACGTTGGACTGCAAGTAGAACCGTATACAGATCCGACGATTATTATGTATATGAAACCGATTCCGACGTTTTCAGAAGAAAAAGTATGTAAAACATTACAAGTGAGACGGAATACACCGGAAGGCCCGATTCGTTTAAAGTCTCACCATTATTTAAACAATATTTTAGGTAAACAAGAAATTGGTCATCAACCAAATGTAGAAGGTATTTTTCTTACAAAAGAAGGATTTGTAGCAGAAGGTATTGTCTCGAACGTTTTTTGGGCAAAAGACGGCACCGTGTACACTCCTTCGCTAGAAACAGGTATTTTAAACGGTGTAACACGATTGTTTATCATCGACTTGTTGCGTTCATGGGGAGTCGATGTACAAGAAGGATATTATTCACTGCAACAACTCAAAGAAGCAGATGAAATATTTTTAACAAATTCCATTCAAGAAATCGTGCCCGTTTGTCGGCTAGATGGTGATGTATATCCCGGGAAATGTGGGGAAATGACGAGTCGTCTCCAACGTGCGTATGCCTCTTTTACTACACATTTATGGACAAGGTATGAAAGAAAGGATGGGTACGTCAATTGAGCGATATTATTTATTGCGGAAAGCATAAACTTGATTTGAGAAAACAAACGATCATCATGGGAATTTTAAATGCTACCCCCGACTCTTTTTCTGATGGAGGAAAGTATAATCATGTAGAGCAAGCTGTTGAACGTGCCAAGCAACTTGTAGTTGAAGGAGCGCACATTATTGATATTGGGGGAGAATCGACTCGTCCTGGAGCTGAAAAAGTATCACTTGAAGAGGAGTTGCGTCGCGTCATTCCAATTGTAGAAGCAGTCGCTAAAGCGGTGGATGTGCCAATTTCAATTGATACGTATAAGGCGGAAGTAGCCAAACAAGCCATCGAAGCTGGGGCGACGATAATTAATGATGTTTGGGGAGCGAAAGCGGACTCGAATATGGCTCAAGTAGCTGTTCATTACGGTGTGCCAATTGTATTAATGCACAATCGTCACGATCGGAACTATAAAGATATCATTTCCGATATGATTAACGATTTAAAAGAAAGTATCCATATAGTTAAACAAGCTGGTGTGAAAGATGAACAAATTATTATTGATCCAGGGATCGGGTTTGCCAAAACAGTAGAGCATAATTTGGAAGTGATGCGTCGGTTAGATGAACTTGCAGTTCTTCATTATCCCATTTTGTTAGGGACATCGCGAAAATCATTTATCGGGCATGTACTCGACTTGCCGGTATATGATCGATTAGAGGGAACGGGAGCGACGGTTTGCCTCGGTATTGCAAAAGGGGCGCACATCGTTCGGGTACATGATGTTTTACCGATTGCTAGAATGGCTAAAATGATGGATGCGATGCTAGGAAAAGGGGTGGAGCATGAGGGATAAAATTTACGTTCAACAAATGGAGTTTTACGGTTATCACGGAGTGTTCCCAGAGGAAAATAAACTCGGCCAACGTTTTTATGTTGATGTCATCATCGAAACAAGTTTAAAACAAGCGGGCATAACCGATGATTTAAATAAAACAGTGAACTATGCACATATATACGACATATGTCAAAGTATTGTTGAAGGAAAGCCATTTAAATTAATTGAGGCTGTGGCGGAACGCATTGCTGAGCAAATTTTATCCACGTATGCAACGGTGTCATCGTGTACTGTCAAAGTAACGAAACCAAATCCGCCAATTAAAGGTCACTATGCATATGTGGCGGTTGAAATTACGAGAGGACGTTAATAAATGGAACATATTTCTTATATTGCATTAGGTTCGAATATCGGTGACCGTTTTGAATATTTGCGCAAAGCGGTAATGGCGTTACGTGATCATACACATATTTCCGTTTTAGCGACATCCTCAATTTATGAAACAGATCCCGTTGGATATGTTGACCAAGCTTGCTTTTTAAATATGGTTGTCAAGGTGGTTACATCGTTATCTCCATTTGCTTTGTTGGCAGCCGCGATGGACATTGAAAAACAGTTTGGTCGCAAGCGGGAAGTGCATTGGGGTCCACGCACGTTAGACCTTGACATTTTGCTATATAATCATGAAAATATTGAAACAGAGCAACTTATTATTCCACATCCGCGTATGCTTGAACGGGCGTTTGTACTCATCCCGTTGTTTGAAATAGATGAATCTTTAATTATTCCATCTGTTCAACGTCCTTTACGTTCGTATGTTGAACAGTTATCCGATCAAGGAGTTCGTATATGGAAGAGTCGAGAAGCAGTAGCGGAACTATTTATGCCTTCAGGAAAGGAGGGGGGGTAATGTTCAAGATTGGGAATGTACAAATCAATAACCCTGTCGTGCTTGCACCGATGGCAGGAGTATGTAATTCGGCTTTTCGTCTAACTGTAAAAGAGTTCGGTGCTGGACTTGTTTGTGCGGAGATGGTGAGCGACAAAGCGATCTTATTTAATAACCCAAAAACGATGGGTATGCTTTATATCGATGAACGTGAAAAGCCATTAAGCTTACAAATCTTTGGTGGGGAAAAAGAAACGCTTGTACAAGCAGCTAAATATGTGGATCAACATACAAACGCCGATATCATTGATATTAATATGGGGTGTCCCGTACCGAAAATTACAAAATGTGATGCAGGAGCAAAATGGCTATTAGATCCAAATAAAATTTACGATATGGTAGCAGCCGTTGTTGATGCAGTAGAGAAGCCAGTCACAGTAAAAATGCGAATCGGTTGGGATGAAAATCATATTTATGCTGTCGAAAATGCTCAGGCAGTAGAACGGGCCGGTGGACAAGCAGTTGCTGTTCATGGACGAACGCGCGTACAAATGTATGAAGGAAAAGCGGACTGGAACGTCATTAAACAAGTAAAAGAAGCGGTTAACATTCCTGTTATCGGTAACGGTGATGTGCAGACTCCTCAAGATGCCAAACGAATGTTAGAACAAACAGGTGTCGATGGAGTGATGATTGGGCGTGCTGCCCTCGGTAATCCATGGATGATTTATCGTACTGTTCGTTATTTGGAAACAGGTGAGCTCATTCCGGAACCGTCTGTGCGTGAAAAAATCGAAGTGTGTATTTTGCATTTAGATCGTTTAATTGCTTTGAAAAATGAATATATTGCTGTAAAAGAGATGCGTAAACACGCGGCATGGTATTTAAAAGGCATTCGTGGAAATGCCAAAGTTCGCAATGCGATAAATGAATGCCAGACGCGTGATGAACTTGTGACGTTGTTGATGAATTTTGTCGAAGAAGTTGAATCCAAAGAACATCATGTTGCAATAGAATCGTAAAACATACTGTCAGCAGCTTATGCTGGCAGTATTTCTTAAAAAAATAAACGGTTATTGGAGTGAATTCTTATGTCGCATGAAGAATTAAATGATCAGCTGTTGGTTCGTCGTGAAAAGTTACATAAGTTACGCGAAAAAGGGATCGATCCATTTGGAAAACGATTCGAGCGTACGCATCACGCAGAAGAATTGTTTACGTTATACGGTCATTTATCAAAAGAAGAATTGGAAGAAAAGCAAATTCATGTTTCTATCGCTGGTCGCATTATGACAAAGCGTGGCAAAGGGAAAGCGGGATTTGCGCATATTCAAGATTTAACAGGACAAATTCAAATTTATGTGCGCAAAGATGACGTTGGTGAAGAGCAGTATGAAATTTTTGATACATCAGATTTAGGTGATATTGTCGGTGTCCAAGGAACCGTATTCAAAACAAAAGTAGGGGAATTGTCTATTAAGGCACATTCGTATGAAATGTTGACAAAATCGTTGCGACCACTCCCTGAAAAATATCACGGGCTTAAAGATATCGAACAACGCTATCGTCAACGTTACCTCGATTTAATTATGAATCCAGAAAGTAAAAAAACATTTATTACACGCAGTTTAATTATTCAATCGATGCGTCGCTATTTAGATCAAAAAGGATATTTAGAAGTGGAGACGCCAATGATGCATTCCATTGCTGGGGGAGCGGCCGCTCGTCCATTTATTACGCATCACAACGCTTTAGATATGACGTTGTATATGCGTATTGCAATTGAGCTACACCTAAAACGTTTAATTGTTGGTGGATTAGAAAAAGTATATGAAATTGGTCGTGTGTTCCGAAATGAGGGTATTTCAACGCGCCATAATCCAGAGTTTACAATGCTTGAGCTTTATGAGGCATATGCTGACTATACAGATATTATGAAATTAACAGAAGATATGATCGCGCACATTGCCCAAGAAGTGCTTGGAACGACAAAAATTCAATACGGAGAGTATGAAGTAGATTTAACACCATCATGGAAACGACTCCATATGGTTGATGCGATCAAAGAGTATGTGGGCGTTGATTTTTGGAAGCATATGAGTGATGAAGAAGCACGTCAATTAGCGAAAGAACATGGGGTAGAAGTAGCCCCACATATGACATTTGGTCATATCGTAAACGAATTTTTCGAACAAAAAGTAGAAAAACATCTTATTCAACCAACATTTATTTATGGTCATCCGGTTGAAATTTCGCCTTTAGCGAAGAAAAATCCAGAAGATCCACGCTTCACAGATCGATTTGAACTATTTATTGTTGCGCGTGAACATGCAAATGCGTTTACAGAACTAAATGACCCAATCGATCAACGTGAACGATTTGAAGCGCAATTGAAAGAAAAAGAACAAGGAAATGACGAGGCGCATGAGATGGACGAAGATTTTATTGAAGCGTTAGAATATGGAATGCCACCAACAGGCGGATTAGGGATTGGTATTGATCGTCTTGTTATGTTGTTAACGAACTCACCATCGATCCGCGATGTATTGTTGTTCCCTCAAATGCGTCATAAATAATTTTGAGAAAAACTGAGTGAGGTATTTTTCCTTACTCAGTTTTTCTTAAAAAAATAAAAAAACATCTTGCTTAAAGATGATGAAATGTGATATATTACTAAGCGTCCGTATTAAAGGTAACATGTAAAAATAAAAAATAAAAAAGTTGTTGACAAGAAAAATAGTAAATGTTATATTAAAAAAGTCGCTCAAAGAGCGGCAAAGATGTTCCTTGAAAACTGAACGAAGCGAAAAGCGTACGAAAGCTAAGGATAACTTTTTTATGGAGAGTTTGATCCTGGCTCAGGACGAACGCTGGCGGCGTGCCTAATACATGCAAGTCGAGCGAACGAATCAAAAGCTTGCTTTTGATTCGTTAGCGGCGGACGGGTGAGTAACACGTGGGCAACCTGCCCTGTAGACGGGGATAACACCGAGAAATCG
>NZ_JBPODS010000017.1:0-45242 GCF_051200995.1 Anoxybacillus eryuanensis
CGAACACGGAAGTTAAGCTCTCCAGCGCCGATGGTAGTTGGCGGGACACCGCCTGCGAGAGTAGGACGTTGCCGGGCAAACAAAAAGACCAAGACAAAAATTGTCTTGGTCTTTTTGTTTTATTGAATAAATGCAATGGGTAAAATATATGAGAAAAAGAAGGGAATCCTTGCATTTTTGAAGAAATCCGTATATATTAAAATTAAAGTCAAATATAGTCAAAGTCAACTGACAGAGGAGGGATTATGTGAGGAATATCTCTGATGTCATTGAGCAGTATTTAAAGCAAGTATTAAATATGAGCGGAAAAGATATCGTTGAGATTAAGCGCAGCGAAATTGCAGACAAGTTTCAGTGTGTTCCTTCCCAAATTAACTATGTCATTAATACACGGTTTACATTAGAAAGAGGGTACATTGTTGAGAGTAAACGAGGAGGCGGTGGTTATATCCGCATAATGAAAGTGAAGACTCAAAGTGCCTCTCAGCTTGTTGACCATTTATTGTCGCTTGTTCAAGACCGAATTAGCCAAACAAATGGAGAACATATTATTCAACGCTTATTGGATGAAAAGGTAATTTCAAAACGAGAAGCGAATATGATGTTAAGCATTATTGATCGCACGGTTCTGTCTATTGACCTTCCTCATCGTGATGAGCTGCGTGCGCGCATATTAAAAGCGATGCTGACATCTTTAAAGTATATGTAGAGAGGGTGAACACTTTGATATGTCAAGAGTGTAATCAACGGCCAGCAACGCTTCATTTCACTAAAATTGTTAATGGAGAAAAAACAGAAATTCATCTTTGTGAACAGTGCGCTCATGAAAAAGGTGAAATGTTTATGTTCCCACATCAAGGCGCCTTTTCGATTAATAATTTAATTGCGGGACTATTAAATATGGATGCATCACTGAAAGAACCAAAAGCTCCCTCTTTTCACAACGAACATATATTACAATGCGAGCGTTGTAAAATGACATACACCCAATTTGTTAAAGTCGGTCGTTTTGGTTGTGCGAGTTGTTATGAAACGTTTTGCAATCATTTACCACCTATTTTTCGAAAATTACATGGAGGACATGTAGCACATGAAGGAAAAATTCCGAAGCGAGTAGGGGGTACGTTGTACGTCCGTAAGCAAATCGGACAGTTGAAACAAATGTTACAGGAGCTTATTGCTAAAGAACAATTCGAGAAAGCTGCTGAAGTGCGTGATCAAATACGAGAACTGGAGGCAAAATTAAATGCGGGAGGGGGCGCTTCATTATATGAATGAACATTTGTTTTTTCAACGCGCTCTCAGTCCATGGATGAACGAAGAGGGACCAGATTCTGATATTGTGTTAAGCAGCCGTATTCGTTTGGCGAGAAATATGAAACAATATTCTTTTCCGACCGTATTTACAAATGAAGAGGCTATGCAAATTGTTCAACTGTTTGAACATTTGTTTTCGCAAAAGCGTTTCGGTGATCTTGGTCCTTTCGTCTTATTAAAAATGAATGAATTACAAACTATTGACAAGCGTGTGTTAGTTGAAAAGCACTTGATCAGCCCTCATTTAGCTGAGGATTGTACATTTGGTGCATGTTTATTATCAGAGCAAGAAGAAGCAAGCATTATGATCAACGAGGAAGATCATATTCGTATTCAATGTTTGTTTGCTGGTTTTCAGTTGAGAGAAGCATTAAAATTGGCAAATGCTTTAGATGATTGGATTGAACAACACATCGATTATGCTTTTGATGAAAAGTACGGTTATTTGACGAGTTGCCCTACAAATGTCGGAACAGGACTGCGCGCATCCGTTATGATGCATTTGCCAGGCCTTGTGTTAACGCAGCAAATGAATCAAATTATTCCTGCAATTAATCAGCTCGGTTTAGTTGTTCGTGGCACGTATGGAGAAGGTAGCGAAGCGTTAGGAAACATTTTTCAAATTTCGAATCAAGTTACATTAGGAAAAAGTGAAGAGGATATTGTTGAAGACTTAACAGGTGTTGTTCGTCAATTAATTGAACAAGAACGAATGGCACGTGAGGCATTAGTCAAAACTTCTAACATACAATTAGAAGATAGGGTATATCGTTCTTACGGTGTGTTAACGAACAGTCGGATCATCGGTTCAAAAGAAGCTGCCCAATGTTTATCTGATGTACGGTTAGGCATTGATCTCGGATATATTACGAACGTGCCAAAAACAATTTTAACAGAGCTCATGATTTTGACACAGCCCGGCTTTTTACAAAAATATGCTGGTGGCGCATTACGCCCGCAAGAACGGGATATTCGCCGTGCATCGCTCATTCGTGAACGATTATACCAATGGAAGTGAATAAAAGGAGGTTGATGAAAATGATGTTCGGACGTTTTACAGAACGAGCACAAAAGGTGTTAGCATTAGCACAAGAAGAAGCTGTTCGATTAGGACATAACAATATTGGTACAGAGCACATTTTGCTTGGTCTTATTCGAGAGGGGGAAGGAATTGCAGCAAAAGCGCTTATGGCGCTCGGGTTAGGACCAGATAAAATCCAAAAAGAGGTAGAATCGCTTATTGGGCGTGGAAATGAAGTTGGGCAAACGATCCACTATACACCACGTGCCAAAAAAGTGATTGAATTGTCAATGGATGAAGCTAGGAAACTTGGACATTCTTACGTTGGTACAGAACATATTTTGCTTGGTCTTATTCGGGAAGGAGAAGGTGTAGCCGCTCGCGTTTTAAATAATTTAGGAGTAAGCTTAAATAAAGCTCGCCAACAAGTACTTCAATTATTAGGAAGCAATGAGTCTGCCTCAGGACATCATGGGGGAACAACGCACGCGAATACCCCAACGTTAGACAGTTTAGCCCGCGATTTAACAGCGATCGCACGTGAAGGAGGTTTAGATCCTGTCATCGGAAGAAGTAAAGAAATCCAACGTGTGATCGAAGTATTAAGCCGTAGAACGAAAAATAACCCTGTTTTAATTGGGGAACCAGGGGTAGGAAAAACAGCCATTGCCGAAGGACTAGCTCAACAAATTGTCAATAACGAAGTGCCAGAGACGCTTCGTGATAAGCGTGTAATGACGCTCGATATGGGCACGGTCGTTGCAGGTACGAAATATCGTGGTGAGTTTGAAGATCGTTTGAAAAAAGTGATGGATGAAATTCGCCAAGCAGGCAACATCATTTTGTTTATTGACGAATTGCACACCCTCATAGGAGCTGGCGGTGCAGAAGGAGCTATTGATGCATCAAATATTTTAAAACCGTCCCTTGCTCGTGGCGAACTACAATGTATTGGGGCAACAACGTTAGATGAATACCGAAAATATATTGAAAAAGATGCTGCGTTAGAAAGACGTTTCCAACCTATTCATGTTGGTGAACCAACGGTTGAAGAATCGATCCAAATCTTAAAAGGACTACGCGATCGTTACGAAGCTCATCATCGTGTTTCTATTTCGGATGAGGCAATTGAGCAAGCTGTGAAGCTTTCAGATCGTTACATCTCGGATCGATTTTTACCAGATAAAGCGATTGATTTAATTGACGAAGCTTGTTCGAAAGTACGTTTACGTTCGTTTACGACACCACCAAATTTAAAAGAGCTCGAACAAAAACTGGAGGAAATTCGCAAAGAAAAAGATGCGGCAGTGCAAAGCCAAGAGTTTGAAAAAGCAGCATCGTTACGAGATGCAGAACAAAAACTGCGCGAACAGCTTGAAGAAACAAAACGAGCATGGAAAGAGAAACAAGGTCAAGAAAACTCAGAAGTGACTGTCGAGGATATTGCAGCCGTCGTATCAAGTTGGACGGGAATCCCAGTCTCCAAATTAGCTCAAACAGAAACCGAACGATTATTAAAGCTAGAAGAAATTCTGCATTCCCGTGTGATCGGACAAGAAGAAGCTGTCAAAGCAGTTGCAAAAGCAGTGCGTCGCGCCCGTGCAGGATTAAAAGATCCAAAACGCCCAATCGGTTCGTTTATTTTCCTCGGTCCAACGGGTGTAGGGAAAACGGAACTGGCACGTGCGCTTGCGGAAGCGATGTTCGGTGATGAAGATGCGATGATTCGGATCGACATGTCTGAATATATGGAGAAACATTCGACATCACGTCTTGTCGGTTCGCCTCCGGGATATGTTGGTTACGAAGAAGGTGGACAATTAACAGAAAAAGTGCGTCGCAAACCGTATTCAGTCATTTTATTAGATGAGATTGAAAAAGCGCATCCAGATGTGTTTAACATTTTATTGCAAGTGTTAGAGGATGGACGTTTAACGGATTCGAAAGGACGGACAGTTGATTTCCGAAATACGATCATTATTATGACATCAAACGTTGGCGCTGACGCCTTGAAGAGAAATAAATATGTTGGTTTTAATGTACAAGATGAGAGTCAACAGTATAAAGATATGAAAGGGAAAGTGATGGACGAGTTGAAAAAAGCGTTTCGTCCGGAATTTTTAAACCGAATTGATGAAATTATTGTTTTCCACTCACTTGAGAAGAAACATTTAAAAGAAATTGTATCACTAATGGTTGAGCAATTGAAAAAACGTCTACAAGAACAACAAATTGATTTAGAGTTAACCGATGCAGCAATTGAGAAATTAGCGGAAGAAGGTTATGACTTAGAATACGGTGCGCGTCCATTGCGTCGAGCGATTCAAAAACATGTTGAAGACCGTTTATCTGAAGAATTGTTAAAAGGAACGATTAACAGCGGACAAAAAGTTGTCATGGATGTAAAAGACGGTCAGTTTGTTGTGTTAACAAAAGAGACAGTAAAATAACAAAAAACAAGGTATGCTTACACGCATACCTTGTTTTTCATCATGAAAGGAATGGAATCATGGTTAAACGGAAAACGAAATTCGTTTGTCAACATTGTGGATATGAAACGGCGAAGTGGATGGGAAAATGCCCAGGGTGCCACTCGTGGAATACAATGGTTGAAGAAACGGAGATTGTGAAACCACATAGCCGAGCACTATTTGTGCATACAGAGGGGATAGTAGCTAAACCTGTATCGATTACGACAGTAGAAACGACGCAGGAACCGAGAATTGACACGAAGTTTACGGAGTTTAATCGCGTGTTAGGGGGTGGAATTGTTCGTGGTTCCCTCGTTTTGATCGGTGGCGATCCAGGTATTGGGAAATCGACATTGTTGTTACAAATTTGTGCTCAGCTCGCAAGCGATACCCACCCTGTATTATATATTTCCGGGGAAGAATCGGTAAAACAAACGAAGTTGCGTGCTGAACGGTTACATGTGGCAGCTGAACATTTATATGTTTTATCCGAGACAAATTTAGAACATATTATCCAAACGATAGATGAAATGAAGCCATCGTTCGTTGTCATCGACTCGATTCAAACGATATATCGCTCAGAAATTACATCGGCCCCAGGGAGTGTTTCACAAGTTCGTGAATGTACAGCAGAGTTGATGCGAGTAGCTAAAACGAAAGGTATTGCGATTTTTATTGTTGGGCATGTTACGAAAGAAGGGGCGCTGGCAGGGCCACGCATTTTAGAACATATGGTTGATACTGTATTATATTTTGAGGGAGAGCGTCATCATACGTATCGCATTTTACGGGCGGTGAAAAATCGATTTGGTTCCACAAATGAAATCGGTATTTTCGAAATGAAAGAAATAGGGCTTACAGAAGTCAAAAACCCATCAGAAATTTTTTTGGAAGAGCGTTCGAAAGGTGCTTCAGGGTCAACGGTGGTCGCTTCTATGGAAGGGACGAGACCTGTGTTAGTGGAAATTCAAGCATTAGTATCGCCGACTAGTTTCGGAACGCCACGTCGAATGGCAACAGGAATAGATCATAATCGTGTATCTTTACTAATGGCGGTGCTTGAAAAAAGGGTCGGCCTACTTCTTCAAAACCAGGATGCCTATTTAAAAGTGGCTGGTGGAATTAAGTTAGATGAACCTGCGATTGACTTAGCAATTGTGGTAAGCATTGCATCTAGTTTTCGTGATCAACCAACAAATCATACGGATGTTGTGATCGGAGAAGTTGGATTGACAGGTGAAGTACGTCGTGTATCCCGCATTGAACAGCGTGTGCAAGAAGCTGCGAAGCTCGGTTTTCAACGCATCATTATTCCAAAAAGTAACATCGGTGGCTGGAACATTCCAAAAGGTGTCGAAGTCATTGGAGTAACTAATGTAGAAGAAGCGCTATATTACGCATTAGGGGAAGGGAAAAATCGCCCAATATTTTAACAAAACCATTAAAAAATAATTAAAAATGATGTTCAGATTGGTTTCAAACATTGGAAACTGTTTATAATGTAATAGAGGAGGTGAAAAACGTGTTAAAACGAATTGTGCAAGCATCTTTTTTAATTACTGGGGGAATGTTAGGAATTATTTTCTTTCCTACTTTGTTAAAACTATTGCACCTAAACGATCTTCCTTATGTCGATAGCCCATATGTAGCCGCCCCAGTTGGTGCGATCATCGTATTCCTTCTCACGTTTTGGTTAGTTGATCATGTGGTTGGACTGATTCATTGGATGGAAGAAACGTTAGTCAAAGCACCTGTAACAGACTTATTATTCGGGAGTCTCGGTTTAATTTTCGGATTGATTGTAGCCTTTTTAGTCGTTATTCCATTAAACTCTATTCAAATTCCGCTTGTTAATACGATATTGCCGATTTTTCTTACGCTATTGTTAGGCTACTTAGGATTTCAAGTCGGATTTAAAAAACGCGATGAACTAATGAACCTATTTTCTTTACCGAATCGAAGTGGAAAGAAAAAAGGTAGCGAGGAAGAAGAAAAAAAGGGGAAATCGCTAAAAATTTTAGATACGAGTGTCATCATTGACGGTCGTATTGCGGATATTTGTCAAACGGGCTTTTTGGAAGGGACGATTGTCATTCCGCGGTTTGTTCTTGAAGAATTGCAACATATCGCTGACTCTTCTGATGCTTTAAAGAGAAATCGTGGACGGAGAGGACTAGATATTTTAAACCGCATTCAAAAAGAGTTAGCAATTAACGTGGAAATATATGAGGGCGATTTTGAAGGAATCCAAGAAGTCGACAGCAAGCTTGTCAAATTGGCTCAATTGACATCAGGCGTTGTTGTGACAAATGACTTTAATTTAAATAAAGTATGCGAGTTGCAAAATGTTCCCGTACTAAATATTAACGACTTAGCGAACGCAGTAAAACCGATCGTTCTTCCAGGGGAAGAATTAAATGTTCACGTCATTAAAGACGGAAAAGAACAAAATCAAGGTGTTGCTTATTTAGATGATGGGACGATGATCGTTGTAGAGGACGGAAAAGACTACATCGGAAAACGAGTTGATGTGCTTGTGACGAGCGTCTTACAAACTTCGGCTGGAAGAATGATTTTTGCCAAATTAAAACTACTTGAAAAAGCATTATGAGCTGTTAGGAGATAGGGAAATGAATTACCACGTCGTTATACCGGCAGCTGGCCAAGGAAGACGAATGAATGCAGGAATAAACAAACAATTTATTGAGCTTGAAGGAGTACCCGTTATTATTCATACGTTACGTGTATTTGAAAGAGATGATTCATGTCAAGGCATTGTATTAGTTATTAACGATCAAGAACGTGAGCAATTTGTTCGTATGCTTCGTTATTTTGAAATAAAAAAAGTGAAAACCCTCGTTTCTGGGGGGGAAGAAAGACAAGAGAGCGTCTACAATGGATTACAAGCGGTGAATGATGGTCATGTTGTGCTCATCCATGATGGTGCGCGTCCGTTTGTAACAATCAAAAAAATTCACGAACTTGTTCAGGTTGCAAAAGAGACGGGAGCAGCTGTGCTCGCTGTTCCTGTCAAGGATACGATGAAACAGGTGATCGATGGCCATGTTCAAAAAACGGTCGATCGATCGAGCCTGTGGGCTGTACAAACGCCACAAGCTTTTTCCATGCCATTAATTCTCGACGCTCATGAGCGCGCAAAAAAAGAACAGTTTATCGGAACAGATGATGCAAGTCTTGTTGAGCGGATCGGTCATCGCGTCGTCGTTGTAGAAGGCGAATATACGAACATTAAACTTACAACACCAGAAGATTTATTATTTGCAGAGGCTATTTTACGTGCGAGAGGGGATCAATGATGTATCGAATTGGACAAGGGTTTGATGTCCATCAGTTTGCTGAAGGGCGGCCGCTTATTATTGGTGGAATCAATATTCCGTATGAGAAAGGACTGCTTGGACATTCCGATGCGGATGTGCTGTTACATGCAATTGCTGATGCTTGTTTAGGAGCTATCGGTGAAGGCGATATTGGGAAGCATTTCCCTGATACAGATAAAGCATACAAAGATGCTGACTCTGCTATTCTTTTACAACGTGTATGGGAGCTTGTGCGTCAACATGGGTATACGCTTGTCAATATTGACTGTACGATTATTGCTCAAAAACCAAAAATGGCTCCATATATCCCAAACATGCAAAAAAGAATTGCTGAATTATTAGAAGGAAACGTTTCACAAGTTAACGTAAAGGCGACGACGACAGAAAATCTTGGATTTACAGGAAGAGAAGAAGGAATTGCCGCACAAGCCGTTGTTTTGTTACAAAAAAACAATGAATGATGGATTTTGTATGGCGTTTACGGTACAATGGGGTACAGAAATTAGGTAGATGGAGGTCATGACATGTCACAGGAAGTAAGGGTGCGTTACGCGCCGAGTCCGACGGGTCATTTACATATTGGCGGTGCGCGTACGGCGTTATTTAACTATTTGTTTGCTCGTCATCATCATGGAAAATTTATTGTTCGTATTGAAGATACAGATATTGAGCGCAATGTAGAAGGTGGCGAACAGTCACAACTTGAAAACTTGAAATGGCTTGGTATTGAATATGATGAATCGGTCGATAAAGATGGGGGATACGGTCCTTATCGTCAAACGGAGCGTCTGCACATATATCGCCAATATACAAACGAATTGTTAGAAAAAGGACATGCATATAAATGTTTTTGTACACCTGAGGAACTAGAACAAGAGCGTGAGGCGCAAAAAGCAGCAGGCATTGCGGCACCACAATATAGCGGAAAATGCCGTCAGTTGACACTAGAACAAGTCAAACAGCTTGAAGCAGAAGGCAAGCCTTATACGATTCGTTTAAAAGTACCGGAAGGAAAAGTATATGGATTTGAAGACATGGTGCGCGGTCGCGTATCGTTTGAATCGAAAGACATTGGCGATTGGGTGATCGTCAAAGCAAACGGTATCCCAACGTATAACTTTGCTGTTGTGATCGACGATCATTTAATGAAAATTACACATGTATTTCGCGGTGAAGAGCATTTATCAAACACACCGAAGCAGCTAATGGTGTATGAATATTTTGGTTGGGAGCCACCAAAATATGCACATTTAACGTTGATTGTAAATGAAAATCGTAAAAAGTTATCGAAGCGCGATGAGTCAATTATTCAATTCGTTTCTCAATATAAAGAACTTGGATATTTACCAGAAGCGATGTTTAACTTTTTTGCACTATTAGGTTGGTCGCCAGAAGGAGAAGAGGAAATTTTCACGAAAGAAGAGCTTATTCGCATTTTTGATGTTTCCCGTTTATCAAAATCGCCATCGATGTTTGATAAACAAAAGCTCACATGGATGAACAACCAATATATCAAAAAACTTGATCTGGATCGGTTAGTTGAACTATCGCTCCCTCATCTAATTCGAGCAGGGCGTTTGCCGGAGCAAATGACCGATCAACAAAAGCAATGGGCGCGTGATCTAATTGCACTATATCAAGAGCAAATGAGTTACGGTGCTGAAATTGTTGAGCTATCAGAGTTGTTCTTTAAACAGGAAATCGAGTATGATGAAGAGGCAAAAGCTGTTTTAGCAGGTGAGCAAGTACCGATTGTGTTAAAAGCATTTTATGAGCAAGTGGAGCAGCTTGCAACGTTTGATAGTGACCACATTAAAATGGCGATTAAAGCGGTACAAAAAGAAACGGGACAAAAAGGGAAAAACTTATTTATGCCAATTCGCGTAGCGGTTACAGGGCAAACGCATGGACCAGAACTTCCAGAGGCGATTCGTTTGCTCGGAAAAGAAACGGTGCTGTCCCGATTAACTCAATTCATTCGTTAACATTTCCTTGTTTATATAATAGAATAGGTGTAAGTCATATCGGTGAAAGCGTTGATGAGGAGAAGTAAAAAGAATCAGCATGTCAGAGAGAACCACCTTGGCTGGAAGTGGTTTATGTTTGATTCTTTTGAAATGCACCTCGGAGTCTCCTTTCGAACCAGAGACGTTCTGTAGTAGAATGGAGCGGATTCCCTTCCGTTATAAGGGCAAGAGTGAGCCTTAAAGGCTAAACAGAGTGGAACCGCGCAACGAAGCGTCTCTGTGTCATTGTACACAGAGACGCTTTTTGTTTGAAAGATAACAAAGGGGGGAACAGCATGTTTAAAACATTAAAAGAAGACATTGAAGTGATTTTCGAACAAGATCCGGCAGCAAGAAGTTATTTAGAAGTCATTTTAACGTATTCAGGGCTGCACGCCATTTGGGCGCACCGCATTGCCCACGCGCTTTATAAGCGAAAATTTTATTTTTTAGCACGCCTCATTTCACAAATTAGTCGCTTTTTTACGGGCATTGAAATCCATCCTGGTGCAAAAATCGGTCGGCGTTTTTTCATCGATCATGGCATGGGTGTCGTCATCGGAGAAACATGCGAGATCGGTGATAATGTGACGGTGTATCAAGGTGTCACACTCGGTGGAACGGGAAAAGAGAAGGGGAAGCGCCATCCGACAATTAAAGATAATTGTTTGATTGCTACTGGTGCAAAGGTGCTTGGTTCGATTACGGTTGGGGAAAATAGTAAAATTGGGGCAGGATCGGTCGTGTTGAAAGATGTGCCGCCGAACTCAACCGTTGTCGGCATTCCAGGTCGCGTTGTTGTACAAAATGGCGTGCGTGTGAATAAAGATTTAAATCATTGTGATTTGCCGGATCCGATTGCAGATCGTTTTAAAGAGTTGGAATCAGAAATCGAACAATTAAAAGCACAATTAGAAGAACTAAAGAAAGGAACGGTGAACCATGAGCATTCAAGTGTATAATACGTTAACGCGAAAGAAGGAGACATTTGTTCCGTTAGAACCAAATAAAGTGAAAATGTATGTATGCGGTCCGACAGTATACAACTACATTCACATTGGCAACGCTCGCCCGGCCATTGTGTTTGATACGATTCGACGTTACTTACAATTTCGTGGATATGAAGTGCAATACGTCTCGAATTTCACAGATGTAGACGATAAACTCATTCGCGCAGCAAAAGAATTAGGAGAAGATGTACCGACCATTGCAGAACGGTTCATTGAAGCATACTTTGAAGATATTACAGCACTTGGTTGTAAAAAAGCAGACGTTCATCCACGAGTGACGGAAAACATGGATGCGATTATCCAATTTATTGAACAACTCATTGAAAAAGGGTATGCGTATGAAGTTGACGGTGATGTATATTATCGAACGCGCCGCTTCTCAGATTATGGTAAATTATCCCATCAATCAATTGACGAACTAAAATCAGGTGCTCGGATTGAAATTGGTGAGAAAAAAGAAGATCCTCTTGATTTTGCGCTCTGGAAAGCGGCGAAAGAAGGTGAAATTTACTGGGATAGCCCATGGGGGAAAGGGCGTCCAGGCTGGCATATTGAATGCTCTGCTATGGTACGTAAATATTTAGGGGATACGATTGATATTCATGCTGGGGGACAAGATTTAACGTTTCCACACCACGAAAATGAAATTGCTCAGTCTGAAGCGCTAACAGGAAAGCCTTTTGCGAAATATTGGTTGCATAACGGTTACATTAATATCGATAATGAAAAAATGTCGAAATCGCTCGGGAACTTTATTTTAGTGCACGACATTATTAAGCAAGTTGATCCGCAAGTGTTACGTTTCTTTATGCTTTCAGTTCATTATCGTCATCCAATCAACTATAGCCAACCGTTACTTGAAAGTGCAAAAAGCGGATTAGAACGCTTAAAGACAGCTTATGCGAACTTAAAACATCGTTTAGAAAGCAGCACGAATTTAACGACGAATGATGAACAATGGCTAGCGAAAATTGAAGAACTAAGAGACGAGTTTATTCGAGAAATGGATGATGATTTTAATACAGCAAACGGGATCGCTGTTTTGTTTGAATTAGCGAAACAAGCCAATGTATACTTAATGGAAAAGCATACATCGAAACAGGTCATTCAATCATTTTTACAACAATTTGAACAGCTTTTTGATGTGCTAGGGCTTTCTTTACAACAAGATGAATTACTTGATGAAGAAATTGAAGCGCTTATCCAACAGCGAATTGAAGCGCGGAAAAATCGCGATTTCGCTTTAGCTGATCGGATTCGTGATGAATTAAAGGCAAAAAACATTGTTCTAGAAGATACACCACAAGGAACGAGATGGAGAAGAGGATAAGACGATGTTACATTTGTTTAACAAAATTAAGGATTTTGAACAGTTAAACGGTTTAACGTTAGCTTATATTGGTGATGCCGTATACGAATTATTCGTACGTCATCACCTCCTTACCTTAGGGAAAGTAAAACCAAACGATTTACACAACCTAGCAAAAACATACGTTTGTGCTAAAGCGCAATCACAAGTGTTGCAATGGTTGCTCAATCATAACCAGCTTTCTGAACAGGAAGTGGCTATTGTTCGAAGAGGTCGTAATGCAAAATCAGGGAGTACCCCGAAAAATACAGATGTACAAACGTACCGTCAAAGCACAGGATTTGAAGCGTTAGTTGGTTACCATTTTTTAAGCGGAAATGAAGAACGTCTCCATCAATTAATACGTTGGGCGTTAGATGTACATCGCAATGATGAAGAAAGGGGGATGTGATCATGGATCTTATTATTGGTAAAAATCCTGTGTTAGAAGCGTTAAAATCCGGACGAGAAATGAATAAAATATGGATTGCTGAAGGCTCGCAACGTGGTCAAATGCAGCCGATTATTCAGCTCGCAAAAGAGATGGGTATTACAGTACAATATGTTCCTAAAAAAAAGATGGATCAATTAAGTGAGGGCAATCATCAAGGAGTCATTGCACAAGTCGCTGCATATCGATACTATGATATAGAAGATTTATTTAAAAAGGCAGAAGAGCAAGGGGAAGCACCATTTTTTATTATTCTAGATGAACTTGAAGATCCACACAATTTAGGATCGATTATGCGAACAGCTGATGCAGTAGGCGCTCATGGCATTATTATCCCGAAGCGTCGCTCGGTCGGTTTAACTGCAACGGTAGCGAAAGCGTCCACGGGTGCGATTGAATATGTGCCTGTTGTGCGTGTAACCAACTTAGCGCGAACAGTAGATGAATTAAAAGAGCGGGGAGTTTGGATTTTTGGAACAGATGCAAAAGGAAATCAAGATTATCGTCAGCTTGATGGGGTTATTCCGTTAGCCCTAGTTATTGGTGGTGAAGGGAAAGGAATAAGCCGTTTATTACGAGATAAATGTGATGTGCTCGTTCGCTTGCCAATGATTGGACATGTCACATCATTAAATGCTTCTGTTGCGGCGAGCTTGTTAATGTATGAGGTGTACCGAAAGCGTCATCCATTAGGTGAGTGAAATGGACATTTTAATCGTTGATGGCTACAACATCATCGGTGCTTGGCCGGAATTGCGAGAACTACGTGATGCGGATTTAGCTTTAGCGCGCGACCGACTTGTCGAGAAAATGGCCGAATATCAAGCGTTTACTGGTTGTAAAGTCATTATTGTTTTCGACGCACACCTCGTACAAGGAACAACAAAAAAATATGTCGATCATCAAGTAGAGGTCATTTTCACAAAGGAAAACGAAACGGCTGATGAACATATCGAGAAATTGGCGAAATCGCTCCAGCAAGTTCGGACAAAAGTATATGTCGCTACGTCAGACTATACGGAACAATGGGCGATTTTCGGTCAAGGAGCGTTACGCAAATCAGCTCGGGAGCTACTCATTGAAGTGGATGCGGTGCAGCGAAATATTTCAACGAACGTCAAACACATTCAACAAAAAAAGCCGATATCAAAAATCCCTCTGACAGACGAAGTAGCAAAAATTTTCGAAAAATGGCGAAGAGGGGAAAAATGAACGATTGACCCTGTAAAAAAATGTACTGTATAATACTTTTATCCATGTGCAGGGCGGGGGGATCGGCGTGAGCGCAAATGCAAACGAAAAACAACAAAGCCGTTACGAACAACTAGACGATGAAATGATTGTAGAACTCGTACACCAAGGTGATAGTGAGGCGCTTGATTATTTGATTCATAAGTATAAAAATTTTGTCCGAGCGAAAGCACGTTCATATTTTTTAGTCGGTGCAGATCGCGAAGATATTGTGCAAGAAGGCATGATTGGGTTATACAAAGCAATCCGAGATTTCAAAGAAGATAAGCAGTCTTCATTTAAGGCGTTTGCGGAGTTATGTATTACTCGGCAAATGATTACAGCTATTAAAATGGCTACGCGACAAAAACACATTCCACTCAATTGTTACGTTTCATTGGACAAGCCGATTTACGAAGATGATTCTGCCCGTACATTGATGGACGTTCTTTCGGGAACGAAAATAACAAATCCTGAGGAACTAATTATTAATAGGGAAGAGTTCGATCATATTGAAGAGAAGATGACCGAACTACTTAGCGATTTAGAAAGGAAAGTGCTCCTTCTTTATTTAGAAGGTCGATCATATCAAGAAATTTCGGAAGAGCTCAATCGTCACGTGAAATCCATTGACAATGCATTGCAACGCGTGAAACGCAAACTAGAAAAGTATGTAGAAATTCAAGGAATTCGTTTATAATATTGACATAAAAAAATATTGTATGATACAGTTTTTAAGACGTAGTATGCCGGAGGAAAACGTATGCGCAAAAAAGTGATTTTAGCGTGTAGCCAATGTTTAAGTCGAAACTATTCAACGATGAAAAATGTTGCTCATCACGATGAGCGGCTAGAGATGAAAAAGTTTTGTAAAACATGCCATACGCATACGATTCACCGCGAAACGAAGTAGTTGATGATCCCGAGATGTTGGAGGGTTTCTTATGCAACGAGTAACGAAATTTTTCCGCGAAGTTGTTCGCGAGATGAAAAAAGTCAGCTGGCCGAAACGAAAAGAACTAGTAAACTATACGATCACCGTTTTAGCAACAGTGGCATTTTTTACTGTATTTTTTGCTGTTATTGATTTAGGAATTTCAGAGTTAGTTCGTTTTATACTTGAATAGTAATAGTATATCCATGGTATAATGAAAGATAACAAACAAGAAATAAAGCCCGGTAACGGGTTTTTATTTTGCCTAAAAAAGATTTGTTCAGGGAGGGAAGGACGATATCGTCCCAGCGAATGGAAAAGAATTGGTATGTTATTCATACGTACTCGGGTTATGAAAATAAAGTGAAAACGAACTTAGAAAAGCGTGTTGAGTCGATGGGTATGCAAGATAAAATTTTTCGCGTCGTTGTGCCTGAGGAGGAAGAAACAGACACAAAAGGAGGCAAAAAGAAAGTAGTTAAAAAGAAAGTTTTTCCAGGTTACGTACTCGTCGAAATGATTATGACAGACGACTCTTGGTATGTCGTTCGTAATACGCCGGGAGTAACGGGGTTTGTTGGTTCAGCTGGTGCTGGGTCGAAGCCGACGCCACTTTTGGAAGAAGAAGTTTCTGCGATTTTAAAACGAATGGGCGTTGATTTGATCGAATTAGACTTTGATTTCGAATTACATGAAGCTGTGCGCATTAAGGAAGGTCCGTTTGCGAATTTTGTTGGAACGATCCAAGAAATCGAAATGGATAAGCAAAAAGTGACTGTGCTCGTTGACATGTTTGGACGTGAAACACCAGTAGAGCTTGACTTTTCGCAAATTGAAAAAATATAATAGTAAACAACTTGCAAATGAGCAAGAAAAGTGATAATATTTTAAGGTCAGTATGTCTCAATCATTGAGACGAATGCGATGATTGTTTTCATATATGGAGTGGGAGGGAATATCCCTAATACCACATCACGGACTTAAGGAGGTGTGTCTCGTGGCTAAAAAAGTAATTAAAGTTGTCAAATTGCAAATTCCTGCAGGGAAAGCGAATCCAGCACCACCAGTCGGTCCAGCATTAGGTCAAGCTGGTGTTAACATCATGGGATTCTGTAAAGAATTCAACGCTCGTACAGCTGATCAAGCAGGTTTAATTATTCCTGTTGAAATTACGGTATATGAAGACCGTTCATTTACATTTATTACGAAAACTCCACCTGCTGCTGTATTACTTAAAAAAGCGGCTGGTATCGAGTCTGGTTCTGGTGAGCCAAACCGTAATAAAGTGGCAACAGTAAAGCGCGACAAAGTGCGCGAGATTGCTGAAACAAAAATGCCAGACTTAAACGCGGCGAGCATTGAAGCAGCTATGCGCATGATCGAAGGAACAGCGCGTAGCATGGGTATCGTCATCGAGGACTAATGAAGATCTGGCTGGAGAAGGTTGCGGAAGCGAACTATATAGTTTTCGCAACCTTTATTCGTGGGAGGTCTTTCCGTTAAAACCACAAAAGGAGGAAATAAAATGCCAAAAAGAGGAAAACGTTACTTAGAGGCAGCGAAATTAATTGATCGCTCCAAAGCATACGGCGTAAAAGAAGCGATCGAATTAGTGAAAAAGACAAACGTTGCAAAATTTGATGCAACTGTAGAAGTTGCTTTCCGTTTAGGAGTTGATCCGAAGAAAGCAGATCAACAAATTCGCGGTGCGGTTGTATTACCACACGGTACAGGTAAAGTACGTCGCGTATTAGTGCTTGCAAAAGGAGAAAAAGCGAAGGAAGCAGAAGCAGCAGGCGCAGATTACGTAGGCGATACAGATTACATCAACAAGATTCAACAAGGTTGGTTTGAATTTGATGTGATTGTTGCGACTCCAGATATGATGGGTGAAGTAGGTAAAATCGGTCGTATTTTAGGACCAAAAGGCTTAATGCCAAACCCTAAAACAGGAACAGTTACATTTGATGTTGCGAAAGCGGTCAATGAAATTAAAGCTGGTAAAGTGGAATACCGCGTTGACAAAGCAGGAAACATCCACGTGCCAATCGGTAAAGTATCATTTGATACTGAAAAATTAGTAGAAAACTTTGCAACAATTTATGAGACAATCTTAAAAGTGAAACCAGCAGCGGCGAAGGGCACATACGTGAAAAACGTAACAGTCGCTTCAACAATGGGCCCTGGCGTAAAAGTAGATCCTTCTACTGTTGCTGTTACTAACTAATTATAGATATTGACTTTTTAGAAACGCTTTAGTATACTATCTATTGTTTGAAAAACGAATATCATTTGTACCGTAGACAGTAGGTGCCTCATATAGGCTTAATTTCCTACCGAGGTGTTGAGACTCATAAATAAGTGCATCTTGCACTTTTCGGGTGCCTCCATGTCTGCGTTGACATGGAGGTTTTTTATTGGGCGGTATAAGTGGTGTCGAAACTCAACTTCTACAGGAGGTGTTGACATGAGCAGCGTACTTGAACAAAAGCAGCAGCTAGTAGCGGAGATTGCTGAAAAGCTTCGCGCGAGCAAATCAACGATCATCGTTGATTACCGTGGTTTAAATGTCGCTCAAGTTACAGAACTTCGTAAGCAACTTCGTGAAGCAGGCATCGAGTTCAAAGTGTATAAAAACACATTAACTCGTCGTGCTGTTGCTGAGTTAGGCTTAGAAGGTTTAGACGAAACGTTAACAGGTCCGAATGCAATTGCATTCAGCAATGAGGATGTCGTTGCTCCTGCGAAAATTTTAAACGAATTCGCGAAAAAGAACGAAGCGTTAAAAATTAAAGCAGGTATCATCGAAGGTAACGTAGCAACGTTCGAAGAAGTAAAGGCGCTTGCAGAGCTTCCATCTCGCGAAGGCTTGCTCTCTATGTTGCTTAGCGTTCTTCAAGCACCAATTCGCAATTTTGCTCTTGTTACAAAAGCAGTTGCTGACAAGAAAGAAGAACAAGGTGCTTAATTTTTAAATTGCCTAAAACTAAAATATTAAGGAGGAAGATCGATCATGACTAAAGAACAAATCATTGAAGCGGTTAAAAATATGACTGTTTTAGAACTAAACGACTTAGTAAAAGCAATCGAAGAAGAATTTGGCGTAACTGCTGCTGCTCCTGTAGTAGTTGCTGGCGGTGCTGCTGCTGGTGCTGCTGCTGAAGAAAAAACTGAATTCGACGTTATCCTTGCAGATGGCGGCGCGCAAAAAATCAAAGTTATCAAAGTTGTACGCGAACTTACTGGTCTTGGCTTAAAAGAAGCAAAAGACTTAGTAGACAACACTCCAAAGCCAGTTAAAGAAGGCGTTTCTAAAGAAGAAGCTGAAGAAATTAAAGCGAAGCTTGAAGAAGCTGGCGCGAAAGTTGAAATCAAGTAATGATATAAAAAAGCTCGCTCGAGGTGGCGAGCTTTTTTGTGTTTTCATGTGCGTTCGTTTACAATGAAGGAAAGAGAGGTGAGAGTGATGAGTGATCACTACTATACGGAGCGACCTGCTGTAGAAAGTAAGCCGTTTCAATGGACGTATACGTTGCGAGGTCATCAGTTTTTATTTACCGTTGATCAAGGTGTATTTTCAAAAAAGGAGGTCGACTTCGGTTCGAGGTTACTAATTGAAGCATTCATGGAACCAGATGTGCGAGGAAATATTCTTGATGTTGGCTGTGGATACGGGCCAATCGGTTTAGCGCTAGCAAAAGATTTTCCGCATCGAACGGTGCATATGATCGATGTGAATGAGCGAGCCATTGAGTTAGCCAAGAAAAATAAACAGCAAAATGGTATTGAAAATGCCCGGATTTACATAAGTAACTTATTTGATCGAGTAGAAGGGGCGTTTGCTGCGATTGTTACAAACCCGCCGATTCGTGCAGGAAAAGCAGTCGTTCATTCAATTTTTGAGCAAAGTGCGAACTACTTGCTTCCGGGTGGCCAACTATGGGTTGTTATTCAAAAGAAACAGGGTGCTCCGTCCGCTTTAGAAAAGTTAAAAACGATTTTTGATCAAGTAGATGTTGTAGAAAAGAAGAAAGGTTACTTTATTATTCGAGCACAAAAAGCTTGACGTCCAATTTTGTGTATGATACCATTATAAAATGCTAAATGTGTATTTTTTTTAGTTTATGTATGCTGTGTATGTATGTATAATTTTAGTTTTAAAGGAAAAACTTATAAAATATATAATAGGTCAAACATGTGGTTTTCTTATAAGAAACCATTTCTTTTTTGTCTTATGACAAGTCATTAATGTTTGATTTGAGGGGTGAATCAGTTGACAGGTCAACTAGTTCAATACGGACGACACCGCCAACGAAGAAGTTATGCGCGCATTAGTGAAGTGTTAGAACTACCAAACTTAATCGAAATTCAAACTTCTTCTTACCAGTGGTTTCTCGACGAAGGATTGCGTGAAATGTTTCAAGATATTTCACCGATCGAAGATTTTACAGGGAATTTGTCACTAGAATTTATTGATTACAGCTTAGGAGAACCGAAGTACTCTGTCGAAGAATCAAAGGAACGCGATGTTACATACGCAGCGCCGCTTCGAGTTAAAGTACGCCTAATCAATAAAGAAACAGGTGAAGTCAAAGAACAAGATGTATTTATGGGAGACTTCCCATTAATGACAGAAACGGGCACATTCATTATTAATGGTGCTGAACGTGTTATCGTTTCTCAGCTTGTTCGTTCACCGAGCGTATATTACAGCGGAAAAGTAGATAAAAACGGAAAACGTGGCTTTACAGCAACCGTCATTCCAAACCGCGGTGCATGGCTCGAATACGAAACAGACGCAAAAGACGTTGTGTACGTTCGCATTGATCGTACGCGTAAGTTGCCTGTAACCGTGTTATTGCGGGCGTTAGGTTTTGGCTCAGACCAAGAGATTGTCGATTTACTTGGTGATAACGAGTATATTCGTAATACGTTAGAAAAAGACAATACAGAAAGTACAGAAAAAGCGTTGCTTGAAATTTATGAACGGTTACGTCCAGGGGAGCCGCCTACCGTTGAAAACGCAAAAAGCTTGTTGATCTCTCGTTTCTTTGATCCAAAACGATATGATTTAGCAAGCGTTGGTCGTTATAAAATTAACAAAAAGCTCCATATTAAAAACCGTTTATTTGGTCAACGTTTAGCAGAAACACTCGTTCATCCGGAAACGGGTGAAGTAATTGCTGAAAAAGGAACGGTTCTCGATCGTAGAACGCTCGACCGCATTTTACCTGAGCTTGAAAAAGGGATCGGTATACGTAAATACCAGCCGCTTGGGGGCGTTGTCGAAGATGAGTTTGCTTTGCAAGCAATCAAAATTTATGCTCCAAACGATCCAGATGGCGAAAAAGTCATCACGGTCATTAGTAACGGGTATATCCCAGAAACAGTGAAACATATTACACCTGCAGATATTATTGCATCGATTAGCTACTTCTTTAACTTATTGCATGGAGTCGGTGATACAGACGATATCGACCATTTAGGAAATCGTCGACTTCGTTCTGTTGGAGAGTTGCTACAAAATCAGTTCCGAATTGGTCTTTCGCGCATGGAGCGAGTCGTTCGTGAACGGATGTCCATTCAAGATACAAACACAATTACACCACAGCAACTCATTAACATTCGTCCGGTCATTGCGGCTATTAAAGAGTTTTTCGGAAGCTCACAATTATCACAATTCATGGACCAAACAAACCCGCTTGCAGAATTGACACATAAACGCCGTCTTTCTGCGCTTGGTCCGGGCGGTTTAACGCGTGAACGCGCTGGGTTTGAAGTGCGTGACGTTCACTATTCACACTATGGTCGCATGTGTCCGATCGAAACGCCAGAAGGTCCGAACATCGGATTAATTAACTCGCTTTCGACATACGCAAAAGTGAATAAATTCGGGTTTATTGAAACGCCTTATCGTCGTGTTGATCCTGAGACAGGAAAAGTAACGAATCAAATTGACTATTTGACAGCGGATGAAGAAGACAACTACGTTGTTGCCCAAGCGAATGTTCCGATTGCCGAAGATGGAACGTTTTTAGAAGAAAACGTTGTTGCTCGTTTCCGTGGTGAAAACATTGTCGTTAAACGCGATCGCGTGGACTATGTAGACGTTTCACCAAAACAAGTCGTGTCCGTAGCGACGGCTTGCATTCCATTCTTAGAAAACGATGACTCGAACCGTGCGCTTATGGGTGCGAACATGCAACGTCAAGCTGTTCCACTTATGCAACCGGAAGCTCCAATCGTTGGTACAGGAATGGAGTATGTTGCAGCGAAAGACTCTGGTGCTGCAGTTATTTGTAAGCATCGTGGAATTGTCGAGCGCGTCGAAGCGAAGGAGATTTGGGTGCGCCGTTTAATTGAAGTCGATGGAAAAGAAGTAAAAGGTGATTTAGATAAATATCGTTTGTTGAAGTTTGTTCGTTCAAACCAAGGAACGTGCTACAATCAACGCCCGATTGTTAAAGCGGGTGACATTGTAGAGAAGGGTGAGATTTTAGCTGACGGTCCATCGATGGAAAAAGGTGAATTAGCGCTTGGTCGCAACGTGCTTGTTGCGTTCATGACATGGGATGGATACAACTATGAAGACGCGATTATTATGAGCGAACGTCTCGTTAAAGACGATGTGTATACATCCATTCATATTGAGGAATATGAATCCGAAGCGCGCGATACGAAGCTCGGTCCAGAAGAAATTACGCGTGATATTCCAAACGTCGGCGAAGATGCGCTTCGCAACTTAGATGAACGCGGTATTGTACGCATCGGTGCAGAAGTGAAGGATGGGGACTTGCTTGTCGGTAAAGTCACTCCAAAAGGTGTCACTGAGTTAACTGCAGAAGAGCGCCTGTTGCACGCTATCTTTGGCGAGAAAGCACGCGAAGTTCGAGATACTTCTTTACGTGTACCGCACGGTGGAGGTGGAATTGTTCTCGATGTCAAAGTGTTTACTCGCGAAGACGGTGATGAGCTACCTCCAGGTGTAAACCAGCTTGTTCGTGTGTATATTGTACAAAAACGGAAAATTTCCGAAGGTGACAAAATGGCGGGACGCCATGGAAACAAAGGGGTTATTTCTCGTATTTTACCTGAGGAAGACATGCCGTTTTTACCAGATGGTACACCGGTTGACATTATGTTAAACCCGTTAGGCGTACCTTCGCGTATGAACATCGGGCAAGTACTCGAGTTGCATCTCGGAATGGCGGCGAGAAAGTTAGGTCTTCATGTGGCTTCGCCTGTATTTGACGGTGCTCGTGAAGAAGATGTATGGGCAACGTTAGAAGAAGCAGGAATGGCACGCGATGCGAAAACCGTTCTATACGACGGGCGCACTGGAGAGCCGTTTGATAATCGTGTTTCTGTCGGCATTATGTACATGATTAAGCTCGCGCACATGGTTGACGATAAATTGCATGCTCGTTCGACAGGTCCGTACTCGCTTGTGACGCAACAACCACTTGGTGGAAAAGCGCAGTTTGGTGGTCAGCGTTTCGGTGAGATGGAAGTATGGGCGCTTGAAGCATACGGTGCAGCTTATACGTTACAAGAAATTTTAACTGTCAAATCAGACGATGTCGTTGGTCGTGTGAAAACATATGAGGCCATCGTAAAAGGTGAAAACGTTCCAGAACCAGGCGTTCCTGAATCGTTCAAAGTATTAATTAAAGAGTTACAAAGCTTAGGTATGGACGTAACAGTTTTATCAAGTGATGAAAAAGAAATTAGTATGGAAAACTTCGGGGAAGATGATGACGTTCAACCAGTTGACATCATCCCACCTACAGATGAGTCAGCCAAAGAAGATGAGGGCGTTGTTGTAAAAGAATAGTGTGTTGACATAAGGGTAAAACCTGGATATTAAAAGGGAGGTAGGCCCCTTGTTAGATGTAAATAAATTTGAATATATGAAGATCGGACTCGCTTCACCCGAGAAAATTCGTTCTTGGTCGTATGGTGAAGTTAAAAAACCAGAAACGATTAACTATCGAACATTAAAACCAGAAAAAGATGGTCTGTTTTGCGAACGCATTTTTGGTCCAACAAAAGACTGGGAATGTCATTGTGGAAAGTATAAGCGCGTTCGTTATAAAGGTGTCGTTTGTGACCGATGTGGTGTCGAAGTTACACGTGCAAAAGTTCGCCGTGAGCGCATGGGTCATATTGAACTAGCAGCCCCTGTTTCACATATTTGGTACTTTAAAGGAATTCCTAGCCGCATGGGACTTGTCTTAGACATGTCCCCTCGCGCGCTAGAGGAAGTCATTTACTTTGCATCTTACGTTGTGACGGATCCAGGCGATACGCCATTAGAAAAGAAACAATTGCTTTCTGAAAAAGAATATCGCGCATATCGCGAGAAGTACGGAAACTCGTTCCAAGCTTCAATGGGTGCGGAAGCGATTAAAAAATTACTACAAGACATAGACCTTGAAAAAGAAGTAGAAACGTTAAAAGAGGAATTGAAAACAGCACAAGGCCAACGTCGTGCTCGTACAATTAAGCGTCTTGAAGTTCTTGAAGCATTCCGTAACTCTGGTAACGACCCGTCTTGGATGGTTTTGGATGTACTACCTGTTATTCCGCCAGAGTTGCGTCCGATGGTACAGTTAGACGGTGGGCGTTTTGCGACATCTGACTTAAACGATTTATATCGTCGCGTCATTAACCGGAACAACCGTTTAAAACGCCTATTAGACCTTGGGGCACCGAACATTATTGTGCAAAATGAAAAGCGGATGCTTCAAGAAGCTGTCGATGCGTTAATTGATAACGGTCGTCGTGGTCGTCCTGTTACAGGACCAGGAAATCGTCCACTGAAGTCGCTTTCCCATATGTTAAAAGGAAAACAAGGTCGTTTCCGTCAAAACTTGCTCGGTAAGCGCGTTGACTATTCTGGTCGTTCTGTTATCGTTGTCGGTCCAAATTTGAAAATGTATCAATGCGGCTTACCAAAAGAAATGGCGCTTGAGTTGTTTAAGCCGTTCGTTATGAAAGAATTAGTAGAACGCGGCTTAGCACATAATATTAAAAGTGCAAAACGAAAAATTGAGCGTGTTCATCCAGAAGTTTGGGATGTTTTAGAATCTGTCATTAAAGAGCATCCGGTGCTATTAAACCGCGCACCAACGCTTCACCGCCTTGGTATTCAGGCGTTTGAGCCGACGCTTGTAGAAGGTCGTGCGATTCGCTTACATCCACTTGTATGTACGGCATACAATGCGGACTTTGACGGTGACCAAATGGCTGTGCACGTACCGCTTTCGGCAGAAGCACAAGCGGAGGCGCGTCTACTTATGCTTGCTGCACAAAATATTTTGAATCCGAAAGATGGAAAGCCAGTCGTTACGCCTTCACAAGACATGGTTTTAGGAAACTACTATTTAACGATGGAACGTGAAGGTGCTGTTGGGGAAGGAATGGTATTTAAAGATACGGACGAGGCGTTGCTAGCTTACCATAACGGTTATGTTCATTTGCATACACGCATCGCTGTTCATGCTGGTTCGTTGAAAAACGAAACGTTTACAGAAGAGCAAAATAATAAATTGCTTATCACAACAGTTGGGAAGTTAATCTTCAATGAGATTTTGCCGAAGTCATTCCCGTATATTAATGAACCGACGCAAGAAAACATTGAAGAGCGAACACCGGATAAGTATTTCTTAGATAAAGGTGTGAACGTGAAAGAAGAAATCCGTAAGCGTCCACTCGTTCCGCCGTTTAAGAAGAAAATTCTCGGTAACATCATTGCAGAAGTATTTAAACGTTTCAAAATTACCGAAACGTCTAAAATGCTTGACCGCATGAAAGATCTCGGCTTTAAGTACTCAACAAAAGCCGGTATTACAATTGGTGTAGCGGATATTGTTGTCTTGCCTGAAAAACAAGAAATTTTAGAAGAAGCACAAGCAAAAGTTGATACGGTATTAAAACAATTCAGACGCGGTTTAATTACTGATGAAGAACGTTATGAACGTGTTATTTCGATTTGGAGTGCGGCGAAAGACAAAATTCAAGGTCGCTTAATGGAGTCGCTTGACAAACGAAATCCAATTTTCATGATGAGTGACTCTGGAGCCCGCGGTAACGCATCGAACTTTACGCAACTTGCAGGTATGCGTGGATTAATGGCGAACCCAGCTGGACGTATTATCGAGCTTCCGATTAAATCTTCGTTCCGTGAAGGTTTAACAGTACTTGAGTACTTCATTTCAACACACGGAGCGCGCAAAGGTCTTGCGGACACAGCGTTAAAAACAGCGGACTCTGGTTATTTAACACGTCGTCTTGTTGACGTTGCACAAGACGTCATTATTCGTGAAGATGACTGTGGTACAGATCGTGGTACGTTGATCCGTGCGTTAAAAGACGGCACAGAAGTGATCGTGAAGCTTGAAGATCGTCTCATTGGACGTTATGCGCGTAAGACGGTAAAACATCCGGAAACGGGTGAAGTGCTTGTACGCGAAAATGAAATGATTACAGAAGACATCGCGAACGCGATTGTCAAAGCAGGCATTGAAGAAGTATGGATTCGTTCGGCATTTACATGCAACACGCGTCATGGTGTATGTAAAAAATGTTACGGACGTAACTTGGCAACCGGTACGGAAGTCGAAGTTGGTGAAGCGGTCGGTATTATTGCAGCCCAATCGATCGGTGAGCCAGGTACACAGCTTACAATGCGTACGTTCCACACAGGTGGGGTAGCAGGAGACGATATCACACAAGGTTTACCGCGTGTACAAGAGTTATTTGAAGCGCGTAATCCAAAAGGTCAAGCCGTCATTTCAGAAATAGATGGTGTTGTTGTGGCGATTAACGAAACACGTGATCGTCAACGCGAGATTGTCATCCAGGGCGAAGTCGAGACACGTACGTATACAGCCCCTTACAGTGCGCGCTTGAAAGTGCAAGAAGGGCAGAAAGTCGAGCGTGGCCAAGAATTAACAGAAGGCTCGATCGACCCGAAAGAGTTGTTGAGAGTCAAAGATATGAACGCTGTACAAGAATACTTGTTGCGTGAAGTACAAAAAGTGTACCGCATGCAAGGGGTAGAAATTAGCGATAAACATATCGAAGTTATGGTTCGTCAAATGCTTCGTAAAGTGCGTGTCATTGATGCAGGTGATACAGACTTGTTGCCTGGTACATTACTTGATATCCATCAATTCACAGATGCAAACGCGAAAGTGTTGATGGAAGGCAAACGACCAGCAACGGCCCGTCCAGTATTACTTGGAATTACGAAAGCATCGCTTGAAACAGATTCGTTCTTGTCTGCAGCATCATTCCAAGAAACGACACGCGTCTTAACGGATGCAGCAATCAAAGGAAAACGCGACGAATTACTTGGACTAAAAGAAAACGTCATCATCGGTAAGCTTGTTCCAGCAGGAACAGGAATGGCTCGCTACCGCAAAGTAAAGCCGGTAATTAAAACAGCAAAAGACGAAGATGTTGTTACAACGAAATAATGATAGACCTATTGCTAGCGAGCGATGCTAGCAATAGGTCCAAAAATAATAGTTGACACAGCACTCAGAAAGTGATAGCATAATAAAGGTGTTCCGAAAACCTGTCACTTTGGAGGATATGTTACATGTCTTATGAAAAAGTCGCACAGGCAAAACAAATTATTGTAGGAACGAAACAAACAGTGCGAGCTCTGAAAGATGGAAAGGTACATGAGATCGTGATTGCCGAAGATGCGGATGGAGCAATCATCGAAAAAGTGCTGGAAGCGGCAAAAGAAGCAAATGTACCTGTTTGTAAAGTGGACTCGATGAAAAAGCTCGGGAAAGCATGTAAAATCGACGTAGGAGCGGCTGCTGTTGCAATTATTCGTTAAAAACTGTTTTTGTGGGTTACTACAAAAACTTTGTTTTTGCATAAAAATGAGCCACCTGGATGTGTGGGCTTGAATTTGATTGTGAAGGGAGGAAATTTACCATGCCTACAATTAACCAACTTGTACGTAAAGGTCGTACAAAAAAGGTAGTGAAATCTAAATCACCTGCGTTAAATAAAGGGTACAACAGCTTCAAAAAGGTTCAAACAACTGTTTACTCTCCGCAAAAACGTGGAGTATGTACACGTGTAGGTACAATGACACCAAAGAAGCCAAACTCTGCGCTTCGTAAATATGCCCGTGTACGTCTATCTAACGGTATCGAGGTAACTGCATACATCCCAGGTATCGGTCATAACTTACAAGAACACAGCGTTGTATTAATTCGCGGTGGACGTGTAAAAGACTTACCAGGGGTACGTTACCATATCGTTCGCGGTGCTTTAGACACAGCAGGTGTAGCGAACCGTATGCAAGGTCGTTCTAAATACGGTGCGAAAAAACCAAAAGCAGCTAAGAAATAACATTCAACATTTTTCGTTGATTTTTACTGAAAGGAGGAAAAACTATGCCACGTAAAGGTCCGGTTCCTAAACGAGATGTGTTACCAGATCCAATTTACAATTCAAAGCTAGTTACACGTTTAATCAATAAAATCATGATTGACGGTAAAAAAGGTAAAGCGCAAAAAATTCTTTACACAGCGTTCGATATCATCCGTGAGCGCACAGGTAAAGATCCGATGGAAGTGTTTGAGCAAGCGTTGAAAAACGTTATGCCAGTTCTTGAAGTTCGCGCACGCCGTGTTGGTGGTGCAAACTATCAAGTTCCTGTTGAGGTGCGCCCAGAGCGCCGCACAACATTAGGTCTTCGTTGGCTCGTGAACTACGCTCGTCTTCGTGGGGAAAAAACGATGGAAGAGCGTTTAGCGAACGAAATCATGGATGCAGCAAACAATACAGGTGCAGCTGTGAAAAAACGCGAAGATACGCACAAAATGGCAGAAGCAAACAAAGCGTTTGCACACTATCGTTGGTAATTTTTTCGTTCAATTAAGAATAGGTGAGAGCGATGCGGTTGAAAATAAAAAAGCATGCCCATCGCTCGTTCGCCTATATTCCTATATGTAAATTAAATTACGATACTTCATTTAAGGAAGGAGAAAAAATCCATATGGCAAGACAGTTCTCCTTGGAAAACACTCGCAATATTGGAATCATGGCCCATATTGACGCCGGTAAAACAACAACAACAGAGCGTATCCTTTTCTACACAGGACGCGTCCATAAAATCGGTGAAGTTCATGAGGGCGCAGCAACGATGGACTGGATGGAGCAAGAGCAAGAGCGCGGAATTACCATCACATCCGCAGCAACAACAGCTCAATGGAAAGGCCATCGTATTAACATCATCGATACACCTGGACACGTCGACTTCACAGTAGAAGTTGAACGTTCATTGCGTGTATTAGACGGTGCAGTAGCGGTATTAGACGCACAATCAGGTGTAGAACCGCAAACAGAAACAGTATGGCGCCAAGCGACTACATACGGCGTTCCACGTATCGTTTTCGTAAACAAAATGGACAAGATTGGCGCAGACTTCCTATACTCTGTAAAAACGCTTCATGACCGTTTACAAGCGAATGCGCACCCTGTCCAATTACCAATTGGTGCAGAAGATCAATTTACGGGCATCATTGACCTTGTTGAAATGTGCGCATACCACTACCACGATGAGTTAGGAAAAAACATCGAGCGCATCGAGATTCCTGAAGACTATCGTGATATGGCAGAAGAATATCGTGGAAAATTAATTGAAGCAGTTGCAGAGCTTGACGAAGAATTAATGATGAAGTATTTAGAAGGGGAAGAAATTACGAAAGAAGAATTAAAAGCTGCAATTCGTAAAGCAACAGTTTCTGTTCAATTCTTCCCAGTATTCTGTGGTTCTGCATTCAAAAACAAAGGTGTTCAATTAATGCTTGACGGAGTTGTTGACTACTTACCATCACCAGTCGACATTCCTGCGATCAAAGGAACTGTTCCTGATACAGAGGAAGAAACAGTTCGTGAAGCGCGTGACGATGCTCCTTTTGCAGCGTTAGCGTTTAAAATTATGACAGACCCTTACGTTGGTAAGTTGACGTTCTTCCGCGTATACTCTGGTACATTGAACTCTGGTTCTTACGTGTTGAATTCAACAAAACGTAAGCGTGAACGTATCGGTCGTATTCTACAAATGCACGCAAACCACCGCGAAGAAATTGCACAAGTTTACGCTGGTGACATTGCGGCAGCTGTAGGTTTAAAAGATACAACAACTGGTGATACATTGTGTGATGAAAAAGACCCAGTAATTTTAGAGTCTATGCAATTCCCAGAGCCAGTTATTCAAATCGCGATCGAACCGAAGTCAAAAGCTGACCAAGATAAGATGAGTACAGCATTGCAAAAACTTCAAGAAGAAGACCCAACATTCCGTGCATGGACAGACCAAGAAACTGGTCAAACAATCATCGCGGGTATGGGTGAGCTTCACCTTGACATTATCGTTGATCGTATGCGTCGTGAGTTTAAGGTAGAAGCAAACGTTGGTGCTCCACAAGTTGCATACCGTGAAACATTCCGCAAATCTGCACAAGTTGAAGGTAAATTTGTGCGTCAGTCTGGTGGTCGCGGTCAATACGGTCACGTTTGGATCGAGTTCTCACCAAACGAAGAAGGAAAAGGCTTTGAATTCGAAAACGCGATCGTCGGTGGGGTTGTTCCGAGAGAATACA
The DNA here is from genome assembly GCF_051200995.1 of Anoxybacillus eryuanensis. Taxonomy (NCBI): domain Bacteria; kingdom Bacillati; phylum Bacillota; class Bacilli; order Caryophanales; family Anoxybacillaceae; genus Anoxybacillus; species Anoxybacillus eryuanensis. The sequence continues at coordinate 29,766 of NZ_JBPODS010000017.1, forward strand.
TTCCTGCAATTCAAGCAGGTCTTGAAGATGCAATGCAAAATGGTGTTCTTGCTGGATACCCAGTTGTTGACATCAAAGCGAAGTTATTTGATGGTTCTTACCACGATGTTGACTCAAGCGAAATGGCGTTCAAAATTGCTGCTTCTATGGCGTTGAAAAACGCAGCAGCAAAATGTGACCCAGTGTTACTTGAGCCGATCATGAAAGTAGAAGTTATCGTCCCTGAAGAATATTTAGGTGACATCATGGGTGACATTACTTCTCGTCGTGGTCGCGTCGAAGGTATGGAAGCTCGTGGTAACGCACAAGTTGTTCGTGCGATGGTTCCACTTTCTGAAATGTTTGGGTACGCAACTTCATTGCGTTCAAATACACAAGGTCGCGGAACATTCACAATGGTATTTGACCATTATGAAGAAGTTCCGAAGAGCATTGCTGAGGAAATCATCAAAAAAAATAAAGGTGAATAATTGATTTTCTAGCATTGTTCAAGTATAAATACTTATGTAAGACTTGGAAGTGGACGTGCCTGTGCACTTTCACTTCCGAGCATTCTATACTTAATAAAAAACACTAAGGAGGATATTATAATGGCTAAAGCGAAATTCGAACGCACGAAACCACACGTCAACATTGGTACAATCGGCCACGTTGACCACGGTAAAACAACTTTAACAGCTGCAATCACAACAGTTCTTGCGAAACAAGGTAAAGCAGAAGCACGCGCATATGATCAAATCGACGCTGCTCCAGAAGAGCGTGAGCGCGGAATTACAATCTCAACTGCACACGTTGAGTACGAAACTGACAACCGTCACTATGCACACGTTGACTGCCCAGGTCACGCAGACTACGTGAAAAACATGATCACAGGTGCTGCGCAAATGGACGGCGCGATCCTTGTTGTATCTGCTGCTGACGGTCCAATGCCACAAACTCGTGAGCACATTCTTCTTTCTCGCCAAGTAGGCGTACCTTACATCGTTGTATTCTTAAACAAATGCGACATGGTAGACGACGAAGAGCTTTTAGAGCTTGTTGAAATGGAAGTTCGCGATCTATTATCTGAATACGACTTCCCAGGAGATGAAGTTCCTGTAATCAAAGGTTCTGCGTTAAAAGCGCTTGAAGGAGATCCAGCTTGGGAAGGAAAAATCATCGAACTTATGAACGCTGTTGATGAGTACATCCCAACTCCACAACGTGAAGTTGACAAACCATTCATGATGCCAGTTGAGGACGTATTCTCAATCACTGGTCGTGGTACAGTTGCTACTGGTCGTGTTGAGCGCGGTATCTTAAAAGTTGGTGACCAAGTAGAAATCATCGGTCTTTCTGAAGAGCCAAAAGCAACAACTGTTACAGGTGTTGAAATGTTCCGTAAGCTTCTTGACCAAGCTGAAGCTGGTGACAACATCGGTGCACTTCTTCGCGGTGTTTCTCGTGACGAAGTACAACGCGGTCAAGTATTAGCAAAACCAGGAACAATCACTCCACACACAAAATTTAAAGCGCAAGTTTACGTATTAACAAAAGAAGAAGGTGGACGTCATACTCCATTCTTCTCTAACTACCGTCCACAATTCTACTTCCGTACAACGGACGTAACAGGTATCATCCAACTTCCAGAAGGTGTTGAGATGGTAATGCCTGGAGACAATATCGAAATGACAGTAGAATTAATCGCGCCAATCGCGATCGAAGAAGGTACAAAATTCTCGATCCGCGAAGGTGGACGTACAGTAGGTGCAGGTTCTGTATCTGAAATCATCGAGTAATCGATGAAAGTGGTCTAGCGGTCAGCTAGACCACTTATTTTTTTACTCCATTGAAAATGCATGACGAAATATGTATAATAGGAAAGGCAGTTTGCAAAGAAAAGAAATAAAAAACTTGCATTGAATATAAAAATTATATATAATAATAAACGTTGGTCTTTGACTGCGATGAAGTGGAAGGTTGCTGACACACCCGGCCGCTTTGCCATGGCGAGTGTGAAGGAAATTTCCATGGAGAATGTCTATTTTGAAAATAGGCGAAGAAGGAGGGAAAATAATGGCAAAAGAAAAAATTCGTATTCGTTTAAAAGCATATGATCATCGAATTCTTGATCAATCTGCTGAGAAAATTGTGGAAACTGCAAAGCGTTCAGGCGCAACTGTATCTGGACCGATTCCGTTACCAACTGAAAAAACGGTATACACGATCTTACGTGCGGTTCATAAATACAAAGACTCTCGTGAGCAGTTCGAAATGCGCACACATAAACGCTTAATCGATATCGTTAATCCGACTCCACAAACAGTAGATTCTTTAATGCGTTTAGACTTACCGTCTGGTGTCGATATTGAAATCAAGTTGTAATTGCGATATAGGAGGTGTGAAAGATGAAAGGAATCTTAGGAAGAAAAATCGGCATGACTCAAGTGTTCGCTGAAAACGGAGATCTTATTCCTGTAACGGTTATTCAAGCGAATCCAAACGTAGTTCTTCAGAAGAAAACGATTGAAAACGACGGTTATGAAGCGATTCAATTAGGTTTTGAAGATTTACGTGAGAAGTTAGCGAACAAGCCTCAAAAAGGTCATGCTGCGAAGGCAAACACCACACCTAAGCGCTTCATTCGTGAAATTCGTGGTGTGAATCTTGCAGAATATGAAGTAGGTCAAGAAGTAAAAGTGGACATTTTCAACGAAGGTGAAATCGTTGATGTAACAGGTACGTCAAAAGGTAAAGGTTTCCAAGGTGTAATCAAACGCCACGGACAATCTCGTGGACCAATGGCTCACGGTTCTCGTTACCATCGTCGTCCTGGTTCAATGGGTCCGATCGCTCCAAACCGTGTATTTAAATCAAAAGAGCTTCCAGGTCGCATGGGTGGCGAGCGTGTAACAGTACAAAACTTAAAAGTTGTGAAAGTGGATCCAGAGCGCAACTTAATTTTAATTAAAGGAAATGTACCAGGTCCAAACAAAGGACTTGTGATTATTAAAAGCGCGGTTAAAGCGAAATAATTTCTTTAAGAAAGGAGGAAACACCCAATGCCAAAAGTAGCATTGTACAACCAAAACGGAGAAAACATCGGTGAAATCGAATTAAACGATGCCGTATTTGGTATTGAACCGAACAAACATGTGTTATTTGAAGCGGTAATTATGCAACGTGCTTCCTTGCGTCAAGGAACTCATAAAACAAAAAATCGTGCAGAAGTGAGCGGTGGTGGCCGTAAACCATGGCGTCAAAAAGGTACTGGACGCGCTCGCCAAGGATCGATCCGTTCTCCACAATGGCGTGGCGGTGGTATTGTATTTGGTCCAGTTCCACGCAGCTACAGCTACAAACTTCCGAAAAAAGTTCGTCGCTTAGCAATTAAATCAGCTTTATCTTCAAAAGTGCTTGAAAACAGCATCGTTGTATTAGACAATTTAACGCTTGAAGCACCGAAAACAAAAGAAATGGTTAAAATTTTAAACAATCTTTCTGTTGATCGCAAAGCGTTAATTGTAACAGCAGATGCAAATGAGAACGTTATTCTTTCAGCTCGCAACATTCCAGGAGTCACAGTTGTGACAGCAAGCGGAATTAACGTTCTTGATGTACTCAACCACGACAAGCTTATCATTACGAAAGCTGCTGTGGAAAAAGTAGAGGAGGTGCTTGCATAATGAAAGATCCTCGCGATATTATTAAGCGCCCCGTCATTACTGAACGTTCAACAGAGTTAATGACTGAGAAAAAATATACGTTCGAAGTTGATGTGAAAGCGAACAAAACAGAAGTAAAAGACGCGATCGAAGCGATTTTTGGCGTGAAAGTAGCGAAAGTTAACATTATGAACTATAAAGGAAAGTTCAAACGTGTTGGTCGTTATAGCGGATTAACAAATCGTCGTCGTAAAGCGATTGTTACGTTAACGCCAGACAGCAAAGAAATCGAACTATTTGAAGTATAAGTTTAAAAGTGAAGGAGGGAAACGGACATGGCGATTAAAAAATATAAGCCAACGTCTAACGGTCGTCGTGGTATGACGGTTTTAGACTTCTCTGAGCTTACAACAGATAAGCCGGAAAAATCGTTGCTTGCGCCTTTAAAGAAAAAGGGCGGTCGTAACAACCAAGGTAAATTAACAGTTCGTCACCAAGGTGGCGGTCATAAGCGTCAATATCGTATTATTGACTTTAAACGCGATAAAGATGGCATTCCAGGACGCGTTGCTACAATCGAATACGATCCGAACCGTTCTGCGAACATCGCGTTAATTCATTACGCTGATGGTGAAAAACGTTACATCATCGCACCGAAAAACTTAGAAGTTGGCATGGAAATCATGTCAGGTCCAGATGCGGACATTAAAGTGGGTAACGCATTACCTTTAGCAAACATTCCAGTCGGTACAGTTATTCACAACATCGAATTAAAACCTGGTAAAGGCGGACAGTTAGTGCGCGCTGCAGGTACATCTGCACAAGTGCTTGGTAAAGAAGGTAAGTACGTACTCGTTCGTTTATCTTCAGGTGAAGTTCGTATGATTTTAGCAACTTGCCGTGCAACAGTCGGTCAAGTTGGTAACGAACAACATGAGCTTGTGAACATCGGTAAAGCTGGACGCGCTCGTTGGTTAGGCATTCGTCCAACTGTTCGTGGTTCTGTTATGAACCCAGTAGATCACCCACATGGTGGTGGTGAAGGTAAAGCACCAATCGGACGTAAGTCTCCAATGACTCCATGGGGTAAACCAACGCTTGGATTCAAAACGCGTAAGAAGAAAAACAAATCCGATAAATTTATCGTACGTCGTCGTAAAAAATAACGGGGTTGAGCTACGGTTCACAAGAACCGTAGAGCAATCACGAAAGGAGGTTCATTTATGGGTCGCAGCTTGAAAAAAGGTCCTTTTTGTGATGATCATTTAATGAAAAAAATCGAGAAGTTGAATGAAACTGGACAAAAACAAGTGATCAAAACATGGTCTCGTCGTTCGACAATTTTCCCACAATTCATTGGTCACACAATCGCTGTTTACGATGGTCGTAAACACGTTCCAGTTTACATCACAGAGGACATGGTCGGTCATAAGCTCGGTGAGTTCGCGCCAACGCGCACGTACAAAGGTCACGCTGCTGATGACAAAAAAACAAAACGTTAATATGAGAGGAGGCTTCATTTATGCAAGCTAAAGCTGTTGCTAGAACGGTTCGAATTGCTCCTCGTAAAGCTCGTTTAGTGATTGATTTAATTCGAGGAAAGCAAGTGAGTGAAGCAGTTGCGATTCTTCGCCATACACCAAAAGCTGCTTCTCCGATTATCGAGAAAGTATTAAAATCTGCAGTGGCAAACGCAGAACATAACTATGACATGGACGTGAACAAACTTGTTGTTACAGAAGCTTATGTGAACGAAGGGCCAACATTGAAACGTTTCCGTCCTCGTGCACAAGGTCGTGCGAGCGCAATTAACAAACGCACAAGCCATATCACGATCGTTGTTTCAGAAAAGAAGGAGGGATAATCAGTGGGTCAAAAGGTAAATCCAATCGGTCTTCGCATTGGTATTATCCGTGATTGGGAATCAAGATGGTACGCTGAAAAAGATTACGCAGACCTTTTACACGAAGATCTTAAAATTCGTGAGTACCTCACAAAGCGCTTAAGCGATGCAGCTGTTTCTCGCATTGAAATCGAGCGTGCAGCAAACCGTGTAAATATTACAATCCATACAGCGAAACCAGGTATGGTAATCGGTAAAGGTGGATCTGAAGTTGAAGCGCTTCGTAAAGCGTTGAACGAATTAACTGGCAAACGTGTTCATATCAACATCGTTGAAATTAAAAAGCCAGACTTAGAAGCAAAACTTGTTGCGGAAAATATCGCGCGTCAAATTGAAAACCGCGTATCATTCCGTCGTGCACAAAAACAAGCCATTCAACGCACAATGCGCGCAGGTGCTAAAGGAATTAAAACGATGGTATCTGGCCGTTTAGGTGGAGCAGATATCGCTCGCTCAGAACATTACAGCGAAGGAACAGTTCCACTTCATACTCTTCGCGCTGACATTGATTATGCAACAGCAGAAGCGGACACAACATATGGAAAAATCGGCGTGAAAGTATGGATTTATCGTGGAGAGGTCCTTCCTACGAAAAAGAAAACTGAGGAAGGAGGAAATTAATCATGTTAATGCCAAAACGCGTAAAATATCGTCGTGAACATCGCGGTCGCATGAAAGGTCGCGCAAAAGGCGGTACAGAAGTACATTTTGGTGAGTACGGCTTACAAGCGTTAGAGCCAGCATGGATTACAAACCGTCAAATCGAGGCTGCTCGTCGTGCGATGACTCGTTACATGAGACGTGGCGGTAAAGTATGGATTAAAATTTTCCCTTCAAAGCCATATACAGCAAAACCACTTGAAGTGCGCATGGGTTCCGGTAAAGGTGCTCCTGAAGGTTGGGTAGCTGTAGTTAAGCCTGGTAAAGTGATGTTTGAAATCGCGGGAGTTTCTGAAGAAGTAGCTCGCGAAGCGTTACGTCTTGCTTCTCACAAACTTCCAATCAAATGTAAATTCGTAAAACGTGAAGAAATTGGTGGTGAATCAAATGAAAGCTAAAGAAATTCGTGAACTTACCACTGCCGAGATTGAACAAAAAATTAAAGTGTTGAAAGAAGAGTTATTCAACCTTCGCTTCCAATTGGCAACAGGTCAATTAGAGAATACTGCTCGTATTCGTGAAGTACGCAAAGCGATTGCGCGTATGAAAACTGTTATTCGCGAAAGAGAGATCGCTGCTAATAAATAATTGATATCGAGAGGAGGTTCGCACAATGAGTGAACGCAACAATCGTAAAGTTCTCGTCGGCCGTGTTGTTTCCGATAAAATGGATAAAACAATTACGGTTCTTGTAGAAACTTATAAAAAGCATCCTCTTTACGGCAAGCGCGTAAAGTATTCGAAAAAATATAAGGCACATGACGAAAACAATGTAGCAAAAGTGGGCGATATCGTCAAAATCATGGAAACACGTCCTCTTTCTGCGACAAAACGTTTCCGTCTTGTTGAAGTAGTCGAGAAAGCTGTTATTGTTTAATGAATATGTTCGGAATGATGGATACAAATCCGAAAGGAGGTTTCGTCAATGATTCAACAAGAAACTCGTATGAAAGTTGCTGATAACTCTGGTGCACGTGAAGTGCTTGTCATTAAAGTGCTAGGTGGTTCTGGTCGTCGTTATGCGAATGTTGGCGACATTGTTGTGGCGACAGTTAAAGATGCAACACCAGGTGGCGTTGTTAAAAAAGGTCAAGTTGTTAAAGCGGTTGTCGTTCGTACGAAACGTGGCGTGCGCCGTACAGACGGTTCTTACATCCGTTTTGATGAAAATGCTTGCGTAATCATTCGTGATGACAAGAGCCCACGTGGTACACGTATTTTCGGACCAGTTGCTCGTGAATTACGTGAAAAAGACTTTATGAAAATCGTTTCTTTAGCTCCAGAAGTGATTTAATGAAAAGGAAAAGCCTTTTAAGGAGGTGCGATTCAGATGCATGTAAAAAAAGGTGATAAAGTACAAGTAATCTCTGGTAAAGATAAAGGTAAACAAGGCGTTATTCTCGCTGCGTTTCCAAAGAAAAACCGAGTGCTTGTTGAAGGTGTAAATATCGTGAAAAAACACGTAAAACCTTCTCAAGCAAATCCACAAGGCGGCATCATCAGCCAAGAGGCGCCAATCCACGTATCGAACGTAATGCCTCTTGATCCAAAAACAGGATTACCAACTCGTGTTGGATACAAAGTAGTTGACGGTAAAAAAGTTCGCTATGCGAAACGTTCTGGTGAAATTTTAGACAAATAATGAAGTGATCGAGGAAGGGAGGTACTCAAATGAACCGCCTTAAAGAAAAGTATGTGAAAGAAGTTGTTCCTGCTCTGATGAGCAAGTTTAACTATAAATCTGTGATGCAAGTTCCAAAAATCGAGAAAATTGTCATCAACATGGGTGTTGGTGATGCGGTACAAAACGCAAAAGCGTTAGATAACGCAGTAGAAGAACTCGCATTAATTTCTGGTCAAAAACCAGTTGTTACACGCGCGAAAAAATCAATCGCTGGTTTCCGTCTTCGTGAAGGAATGCCAATCGGTGCGAAAGTAACGCTTCGCGGTGAGCGTATGTACGAGTTTTTCGATAAGCTCGTGTCTGTTTCTTTACCGCGTGTTCGCGACTTCCGTGGTGTTTCTAAAAAATCTTTTGACGGACGCGGCAACTACACATTAGGTGTAAAAGAGCAATTAATTTTCCCTGAAATTGACTACGATAAAGTAAACAAAGTTCGCGGTATGGACATCGTCATCGTTACAACTGCGAAAACAGACGAGGAAGCTCGTGAATTACTTACGTTGCTTGGTATGCCATTCCAAAAATAATCATTCCCATTCGTAAAAAGAGGGAGGCGAAAACGTGGCTAAAAAATCAATGATCGCGAAACAAAAACGCACACCAAAGTTTAAAGTGCAAGCGTACACTCGTTGTGAGCGTTGTGGACGTCCACACTCTGTATATCGCAAATTTAAACTTTGCCGTATTTGTTTCCGTGAATTAGCGTATAAAGGTCAAATTCCTGGTGTGAAAAAAGCAAGCTGGTAATAAACCCATGAGTTGGGAAGGAGGTAAAACATAATGGTGATGACAGATCCAATTGCAGATATGCTTACTCGCATTCGTAATGCGAACATGGTGCGTCACGAGAAACTTGAAGTTCCTGCTTCAAAAATTAAAAGAGAAATCGCTGAAATTTTAAAGCGTGAAGGTTTCATTCGTGATGTCGAATACATTGAAGATAACAAACAAGGTATTCTTCGAATTTTCTTGAAGTACGGTCCAAACAACGAGCGCGTAATTACAGGCCTTAAACGCATTAGCAAACCTGGTTTGCGCGTATATGCAAAAGCTGATGAAGTACCACGCGTATTGAACGGTTTAGGAATCGCAATTCTTTCAACATCTCAAGGTATTTTAACTGACAAAGAAGCACGTCAAAAACGTACTGGCGGCGAAGTGTTAGCATACATTTGGTAATTATTTTGCAACGAATGGAGGTGTAGTACATGTCACGTGTTGGTAAAAAACCATTGGAAATTCCAGCTGGTGTTACAGTTACATTAAACGGTAACACAGTTACTGTAAAAGGTCCGAAAGGTGAACTTACTCGTACGTTCCATCCAGATATGGTCATTAAATTAGAAGGCAACGTTTTAACAGTTGAGCGTCCAAGCGATGAAAAGCATCATCGTGCGCTTCACGGAACGACTCGCAGCTTACTTGCGAACATGGTTGAAGGTGTTTCAAAAGGTTATGAGCGTGCGCTTGAGCTTGTTGGTGTCGGTTATCGTGCGACAAAACAAGGTAAAAAGCTTGTGTTAAGCGTAGGATACTCTCATCCTGTTGAAATCGAACCAGAAGAAGGCCTTGAAATTGAAGTTCCTTCACAAACAAAAATCATCGTTAAAGGTGCGGACAAACAACGTGTTGGTGAATTAGCAGCAAACATTCGTGCCGTTCGTTCACCAGAGCCTTATAAAGGAAAAGGTATTCGCTACGAAGGCGAAGTTGTACGTCGTAAAGAAGGTAAAACAGGTAAGAAATAATGCTGCTTAGGTAAATGAAAGGAGTGACACGAATGATCACTAAGCTTGATAAAAATGCAGTTCGCAAAAAAAGACACGCTCGTGTTCGTCGTAAAGTAGTAGGAACTGCGGAACGTCCACGCTTAAATGTGTTCCGTTCAAACAAACACATTTACGCACAAATTATTGACGATATGAAAGCTGTGACGCTCGTTAGTGCGTCAACGTTAGATAAAGAATTCGATTTAGAATCAACAGGTAATGTTGAAGCAGCTCAAAAAGTGGGCGAATTGATTGCTAAACGTGCGCTTGAAAAAGGAATTACATCGGTTGTATTTGACCGTGGCGGATATTTATATCATGGACGTGTTAAAGCACTTGCAGACGCTGCTCGTGAAGCTGGATTACAATTCTAATTAAGAAGGAGGGACAGAGATGCGTCGCATTGATCCAAATAAACTTGAACTAGAAGAACGCGTTGTTGCCGTTAACCGCGTAGCTAAAGTTGTAAAAGGTGGACGTCGTTTCCGTTTCGCTGCGTTAGTCGTTGTTGGTGACAAAAACGGTCATGTCGGCTTTGGAACAGGAAAAGCTCAAGAAGTTCCAGATGCTATTCGCAAAGCGATTGAAGACGCGAAGAAAAACTTAATTACTGTACCGATCGTTGGTACAACAATTCCACATGAAGTCATCGGACATTTCGGTGCAGGTGAAATCATTTTAAAACCAGCATCTGAAGGTACTGGGGTTATCGCTGGAGGTCCTGCGCGTGCGGTATTAGAGTTAGCAGGTGTTAGCGATATTTTATCGAAGTCAATCGGTTCCAATACACCAATCAACATGGTACGCGCAACAATCGACGGTTTGAAGCAATTGAAACGTGCTGAAGAGGTAGCAAAATTGCGCGGTAAAACAGTTGAGGAACTGTTAGGATAAGGGAGGGAAAAATGATGGCGAAAAAATTAGCAATTACCCTCACTCGCAGCGTAATTGGTCGTCCGCAAGACCAACGCGTGACGGTTAAAACATTAGGTTTACGGAAATTGCATCAAACAGTTGTTCATAACGACAATCCAGCCATTCGTGGAATGATCAATAAAGTTTCTCACCTTGTAACAGTAAAAGAATTAGAAGAATAAGGAGGTGCCTAGACATGAAGCTACATGAATTACAACCAGCACCGGGTTCCCGTAAAGAACGCAACCGTGTTGGTCGTGGTATCGGCTCTGGTAACGGAAAAACTTCTGGTAAAGGTCACAAAGGGCAAAACGCTCGTTCTGGCGGCGGTGTACGCATTGGCTTTGAAGGTGGTCAAACGCCTTTATTCCGTCGTTTACCAAAACGTGGCTTTACAAACATTCATCGTAAAGAATATGCGATCGTTAACCTTGAAGCATTAAATCGCTTTGAAGACGGTACGGAAGTAACACCAGAATTGTTGCTTGAAACAGGCGTAGTAAGCAAGTTAAAAGCAGGCATCAAAGTTCTTGGAGACGGTGAGCTTACGAAAAAATTAACAGTAAAAGCTCATAAATTCTCTGCTTCTGCAAAAGAAGCGATCGAAGCTGCTGGCGGTACAACTGAGGTGATTTAATGTTTCGAACAATCTCCAATTTTATGCGCGTGGGTGATATAAGAAGAAAAATTATGTTCACCCTTCTTATGCTCATTGTATTTCGCATCGGTACGTTCATTCCTGTGCCGGGCGTAAATGCAGACGTCTTGAAAATGCAGGATCAGTTCAATGCCTTTGGCGTATTGAACACATTCGGCGGTGGCGCCTTGAAAAATTTCTCTATTTTTGCGATGGGCGTTATGCCATATATCACGGCATCCATCATCGTACAACTATTGCAGATGGATGTTGTTCCTAAATTTACGGAATGGTCGAAACAAGGAGAAGTAGGCCGCCGTAAGCTCGCTCAGTTTACTCGCTACTTTACGATTGTGCTTGGTTTTATCCAAGCGTTCGCTATGTCATACGGTTTTCATAATATGTCTGGTGGTGTGCTCATTAAAAATCCAGGCATCCCGACATATTTGCTTATTGCGCTCGTTTTAACAGCAGGCACAGCTTTTTTAATGTGGCTCGGTGAGCAAATTACAGCTAAAGGTGTTGGGAACGGCATTTCTGTTTTGATTTTTGCAGGGATTGTTTCAGGTATCCCAACAACGCTTAATCAAATTTACGTTCAGCAGTTTCAAAATGCTGGCGATCAGTTGTTTTTACGCATCGTCACAGTACTGTTAGTCGCTTTAGCAGTTGTTGCAGTTATCGTTGGTGTCATTTATATGCAACAAGCGTTTCGGAAAATTCCGATTCAGTATGCGAAGCGATTAGAAGGACGTAGTCCGGTAGGTGGTCATTCGACACACATTCCGTTAAAAGTCAATCCGGCAGGTGTTATTCCGGTTATTTTTGCGGTGTCGTTCATTATTACTCCACCGACGATTGCATCGTTTTTCGGCTCGAATGATGTAACATTGTGGATTAAAAAAGTTTTTGACTACACACAACCAGTTGGGATGATTATATACATCGCTTTAATTGTTGCCTTTACGTATTTTTATGCGTTTGTTCAAGTTAATCCGGAACAAATGGCGGACAATTTGAAAAAGCAAGGTGGTTATATTCCAGGCATTCGTCCAGGAAAGAACACGCAAGAATTCATTACACGCGTTTTGTATCGGTTAACTTTCGTCGGAGCTCTATTTTTAGCAGCAATCGCTGTTCTTCCTGTCTTCTTTATCGAGTTCGCTAAACTACCGCCTTCTGCTCAAATTGGAGGAACGAGCTTGCTGATCGTCGTCGGTGTTGCTTTAGAGACGATGAAGCAGCTAGAAAGCCAATTAGTGAAGCGCCATTACAAAGGCTTTATTAAATAAAAAGAGGTGTTGGGAATTTTATTCCCTCTACCTCACATAGAGCTGAGGGGGAGAAATTGATGAATTTAGTATTAATGGGTCTGCCTGGCGCCGGAAAGGGCACGCAGGCAGAGAAAATCGTTGAGAAATACAAAATTCCTCACATTTCTACTGGGGATATGTTTCGAGCAGCGATCAAAGAAGGAACAGAGCTCGGTTTACAGGCGAAGTCATATATGGATCGCGGTGATCTTGTTCCAGACGAAGTGACTATTGGCATTGTTCGTGAACGATTAAGTAAGGACGATTGCCAAAACGGATTTTTGCTTGACGGTTTCCCGCGGACAGTCGCTCAAGCAGAAGCGTTAGAAACACTTCTTCAACAATTGAACCGTTCCATCGATTATGTCATTAACATCGAAGTAGATAAGAGCATTTTAATGGAACGTTTAACAGGCAGACGTATTTGCAAAGAATGTGGCGCAACGTATCATCTCGTATTTAATCCACCAGCCCAAGCAGGTGTTTGCGATAAATGCGGTGGAGAGTTGTATCAACGTGCAGATGATAACGAAGCGACCGTAGCAAATCGTCTTGAAGTCAATATGAAGCAAGCGCAACCGTTGCTTGATTTTTATGCAGCAAAAGGATACTTGCGCAACATTAACGGACAACAACATATTGATCAAGTGTTTGCTGATATTTGTGAATTACTTGGGGGCTTACAATAATGATCATTTGCAAAACCCCACGCGAAATTGAAATTATGCGTGAAGCTGGCCGGATTGTTGCCTTAACTCATCAAGAATTACAAAAATATATCGAACCAGGCATCACGACAAGAGAGCTCGATCATATTGCTGAAACGTTCATTCGTAAACATGATGCAATTCCTTCGTTTAAAGGATATAATGGATTCCAAGGGAGCATTTGTACGTCCGTAAATGAAGAGCTCGTTCACGGCGTTCCGGGAGACCGTGTGCTTCGCGAAGGAGACATTATTAGCATCGATATCGGCGCAAAATATAATGGATATCATGGCGATTCGGCTTGGACGTATCCGGTCGGGGTCATCTCCGAAGAGGCAAAAAAACTATTAGAAGTGACAGAACAGTCATTGTATCGCGGATTGGAAGAAGCGAAACCTGGCGCACGGTTAACGAACATTTCCCATGCGATCCAAACGTACGTTGAGGCACATAACTTTTCCGTTGTGCGTGAGTATGTTGGGCATGGAATTGGTCAAGACTTACATGAAGATCCGCAAATTCCACATTACGGTCCGCCAAACAAAGGACCGCGGTTAAAGCCAGGCATGGTTCTGTGCATTGAACCGATGGTGAATGCAGGAACCCGTTATGTTCGCACGTTAGAAGATAATTGGACGGTCGTCACAGTAGATGGAAAACTTTGTGCTCACTTTGAGCATACGGTTGCTATTACTGAGACGGGATATGAAATTTTAACAACACTTTGAACGCTTTAACCTTCTTTGCGGATGCGCATCGTAAGCTTTAAACTGGTCGTGTTAGTTGAACATGTTACTCATTTCAAAAAAGAAGGGAGAGCCGTTCAATGGCGAAAGACGATGTAATTGAAGTGGAAGGTACAGTTGTTGAAACGTTACCTAATGCGATGTTCCGAGTGGAACTTGAAAACGGTCATACTGTTTTAGCTCACGTTTCAGGTAAAATTCGTATGCATTTTATTCGTATTTTACCAGGTGATAAAGTGACGGTGGAATTATCACCTTACGATTTAACACGTGGAAGAATTACGTATCGATATAAATAACACTCCGCACGAACAAGGAGGTAAGTTCACATGAAGGTTAGACCATCTGTAAAACCGATTTGCGAAAAATGCAAAGTCATTCGCAGACGCGGAAAAGTTATGGTTATTTGTGAAAATCCAAAGCATAAGCAAAAACAAGGATAAAACTTGAGGAGGTGTACAAATCATGGCACGTATTGCAGGTGTAGATATTCCTCGTGACAAACGTGTAGTCATTTCATTAACATACATTTACGGAATCGGTAAAGCAACTGCACAAAAAATCTTAGCAGAAGCTGGCGTATCTGAAGACACTCGTGTTCGCGATTTAACAGAAGAAGAATTAGGAAAAATTCGTGAAATCGTAGATCGCTTAAAAGTAGAAGGAGATCTTCGTCGTGAAGTATCTTTAAACATTAAACGTTTAATGGAGATCGGTTGCTACCGTGGTCTTCGTCATCGTCGCGGATTGCCAGTTCGTGGCCAAAATACGAAAAACAATGCTCGTACACGTAAAGGTCCACGTCGTACAGTAGCCAATAAGAAAAAATAATTAAGTAAAGGAGGTTCGTGAACGAATGGCACGTAAAACAAATACGCGTAAACGTCGTGTAAAAAAGAATATTGAATCTGGTATCGCTCATATCCGTTCGACTTTTAACAACACAATCGTCACAATTACAGACGTTCATGGAAATGCAATTTCTTGGTCAAGTGCAGGTGCGTTAGGCTTCAAAGGTTCTCGTAAGTCTACTCCGTTTGCTGCACAAATGGCTGCAGAAGCTGCTGCAAAAGCATCAATGGAGCATGGCATGAAAACTGTTGAAGTAAACGTAAAAGGTCCGGGTGCTGGTCGTGAAGCAGCGATTCGTGCACTTCAAGCGGCTGGATTAGAAATTACAGCAATTAAAGATGTTACACCGGTTCCACATAACGGATGCCGTCCGCCAAAACGTCGTCGTGTTTAATTTCTCTGTATAGAATTTGCGTATGTGTCAATAATGGGATATAGTCATTGTTACAGGGAAATGAAAAACAGTTGTTGTGCACATTCGGGAACTTATTCATGGGGGAATTTCGATTGAGCTGTCATCGGTTTAATCGGGGTTTCGACGTTTTGAAGGAGGGTTAAAGGAATGCTGGAAATCGAAAAGCCGAAAATCGAAACGGTTGAAATCAGCGAGGATGCCAAATACGGCAAATTCGTCGTTGAACCACTTG
>NZ_JBPODS010000018.1:0-35563 GCF_051200995.1 Anoxybacillus eryuanensis
CCAGCGTTCGTCCTGAGCCAGGATCAAACTCTCCATAAAAAAGTTATCCTTAGCTTTCGTACGCTTTTCGCTTCGTTCAGTTTTCAAGGAACATCAAAGCGGGTGATGGGAATCGAACCCACGACATCAGCTTGGAAGGCTGAGGTTTTACCACTAAACTACACCCGCACGTTAATTAATTTTAAATCAGAGCCAATCACTACGCACGATCATGCCTCTTCCTCTACTCGTAAAATCAAGGATGATTGATGCGTCGAGGCAACTCGTAGCTTATTCAACGATGCGTCGCTCGTGGCTGAGGTTTTACCACTAAACTACACCCGCATTACGAGTAGTGAGATGGTCGGGAAGACAGGATTCGAACCTGCGACCCCATGGTCCCAAACCATGTGCTCTACCAAGCTGAGCTACTTCCCGTTCTCTATTGTATCAACATGGCGCGCCCGAGAGGATTCGAACCCCTAACCTTCTGATCCGTAGTCAGATGCTCTATCCAATTGAGCTACGGGCGCATTTTTTAACGACCTTTTCAATATATCATATTTCATTAATTGAAGTCAAGCTTTTTTAGATGCGGCCGAGAGGACTTGAACCTCCACGGGGTTGCCCCCACTAGGCCCTCAACCTAGCGCGTCTGCCATTCCGCCACGACCGCATATGATAGAAACTGACCGACTGGTGCGGGTGGAGGGACTTGAACCCCCACGCCAAAGGCGCCAGATCCTAAGTCTGGTGCGTCTGCCAATTCCGCCACACCCGCATACATGGTGAGCCATGGAGGACTCGAACCTCCGACCCTCTGATTAAAAGTCAGATGCTCTACCTGCTGAGCTAATGGCTCGTTATAAGGTAAAAAAACCTTACTCAATCTTTCTTTACCTGTCCCTTCCTCTACTAGCACATCCAAGATGTCAAGTGCGTCGGGACAACTCGTAACATATTCGAATAAGTTTTGCTCGTTGCTGAGCTAATGGCTCATCATACAAATGGCTGGGCTAGCTGGATTCGAACCAGCGCATCACGGAGTCAAAGTCCGTTGCCTTACCGCTTGGCTATAGCCCATTAAACAGTGATCACAACTGAATATTTTTTATAAATGGCGGTCCCGACGGGGATCGAACCCGCGATCTCCTGCGTGACAGGCAGGCATGTTAACCACTACACCACGGGACCAAAAAGAGTGGAGGATGACGGGATCGAACCGCCGACCCCTTGCTTGTAAGGCAAGTGCTCTCCCAGCTGAGCTAATCCTCCGAAATAAAATGGAGTGAACAAAATGAGCACTCCAAAAGGATGACCCGTACGGGATTCGAACCCGTGTTACCGCCGTGAAAGGGCGGTGTCTTAACCACTTGACCAACGGGCCATGTTTATCATCTTCGTGGCGGAGAAGGCGGGATTTGAACCCGCGCGCCGTAAAAGAACGACCTAACGGTTTAGCAAACCGTCCCCTTCAGCCACTTGGGTACTTCTCCAATGGCTCCGCAGGTAGGATTCGAACCTACGACCGCTCGGTTAACAGCCGAGTGCTCTACCACTGAGCTACTGCGGAATAACTCAATCATTAGGACTGCTTATATTATATTTACTCTTTTTTAATCTGTCAACCGTCTTTTTTTTATTCCAATTTCTCGTTGAATGACGACGGCTTTTATAATTTAGCATATAGAGATTTGGCTTGTCAACACTCTATTTTTATTTTTTTCAATTTCCCAC
The DNA here is from genome assembly GCF_051200995.1 of Anoxybacillus eryuanensis. Lineage (NCBI taxonomy): Bacteria > Bacillati > Bacillota > Bacilli > Caryophanales > Anoxybacillaceae > Anoxybacillus > Anoxybacillus eryuanensis. Next base: position 1,717 of record NZ_JBPODS010000018.1, read on the forward strand.
GACAAAAGCCACATACATATCGATTTGTATGTATTGCTTTTCTTCGCACATACATGTAGCGGCATGATGTACATTCGTAATAATACGTTTTCCCTTTCTTCGGTAATACAATAGGCTTACAAAAACGTGGCGCTTGTACTTTTTTCAATAACTCCCGAAAGTCACGATCGCGATGACGATATCCTTTTCCTTCAAGATGCAAATGGTAATGGCATAATTCATGTTTGATGACTTGAACAAATTCTTCTTCCCCGTATTGTTCGTAATATTTCCGATTTAGTTCAATATGATGCGTAGAAAGAATGTATCGTCCACCGGTCGTTCTTAAACGATCGTTAAATATCGCTCGATGGCGAAATGGCTTATGAAATACATGTAACGATATGCGCTCAACAAGCGCTTGTAACTCGCGCTCATTCATTTTATTTCCGTCCTTTCACCATTGGGCTCTTTTGCTCATAACATAATAAAAAACAATTTGAAGGTGATCATCATGCCGATGTGGTTAAAAAATCAAATGCGACGTGCATATTATGAGAAAAACCGCGCTCAAATTAAACTTCTCAATCAATGTTGGTTTTTTTATCGGAAAACACACTGCTCATGACAGTGTGTTTTCCGATGTTGGTGGAATCATTGTTAAAGCGATGCGTTCTTTTTGCAAATCGACCGAATCGACCCATACTTTAACAATATCGCCTACTGATACGACATCAAGTGGATGTTTCACATATCGATTGCTTAATTTCGAAATATGAACAAGCCCATCCTGCTTCACACCAATATCTATGAATACGCCGAAATCAACAACGTTTCGTACCGTTCCCTCTAATTCCATACCTTTTTTCAAGTCTTCCATTCTTAACACATGTTTCTTTAAAATCGGTTTTGGCAAATCATCACGAGGATCGCGCTCTGGACGCTTCAGCGCATCGATAATATCTTGAAGTGTCAGTATTCCGATATTCAGTTCTTGTGCTACTTCTTCGATGCTGATCGCTTCAAGCGCACTTCGCAACTGCTCGCTTCCAATCGCTTCTGTTGAAAAGCCAAGTCGATGCAACAATTGATGCACTTCTTCATATCGCTCGGGATGAATCGGCGTGCGATCTAACGGCTCATCTCCGTCTAAAATACGCAAAAAACCGATACATTGTTCATACGTTTTAGCCCCGAGGCGCGGTATACATTTTAATTGCATGCGATTAGTAAACTTCCCATGCTCTTCGCGATATTTGACTATATTTTCAGCCACAGTCTTCGTTAGACCAGATACATATTGCAATAACGTTGGGGAAGCGGTATTGACGTTTACACCCACTTGGTTCACGACTGTTTCAACAACAAACTGCAACGACTGTTCTAGCTTTTTTTGTGACACGTCATGTTGATATTGGCCGACCCCAACAGACTTTGGATCAATTTTTACTAATTCGGCAAGTGGATCTTGCACGCGCCGGGCAATCGAGACAGCGCTTCTCTCTTCGACTTGCAAATGCGGAAACTCTTTGCGTGCTAAATCCGACGCAGAATATACACTTGCCCCCGCTTCATTGACAATCAAATAAAACACGTTTCCTTCCCACTCTGCAATTGTATCAGCGATAAACTGCTCCGTTTCTCGCGATGCCGTTCCGTTGCCGATGGCAATCAACTCCACTCGGTATGTATGAAGTAATTGCTTTAATTTTTCTTTTGATTTTTCCACCTCATTTTTCGGCGGATGTGGGTAAATGACATCAATATGAAGTACCTTTCCGGTTTCATCGACGACAGCTAACTTACATCCTGTACGATACGCTGGATCTACCCCTAAAACAACTTTCCCTTTTAATGGTGGTTGCAACAATAAATTGCGCAAGTTTTCAGCGAAAATGTGAATGGCCCGTTCTTCTGCGTGTTCTGTCAGCTCATTTCGCACATCTCGTTCAATCGATGGGGCAATTAAACGTTTATATGCATCTTCAATCGCTTCAGCTACAATGTCAACCGCCGATGATTGCTCATTTGTTATGACTTTTTTACGAATGTACTCAATCATTCGGCTTCCATCTACGTCAATGGCAATGCGTAAAATTCCTTCTTTTTCACCCCGATTCATCGCTAAAACACGATGAGCAGGTGCTTTAGCGATCGGTTCCTGATGATCGTAATACATTTCAAATACACGTTTTTCGTCTTTTTCTATCTCTTTTCCAACAGAAACAATTGTGCCTGTTTGCCACGTTTGCTGACGAATCCATTGACGAAGCGCAGCGTCATCCGACACTTTTTCAGCGATAATATCTTTTGCACCTTGAATGACTTCTTCAACCGTATGTACTTCTTTTTGTGAATCAATAAACAGTTGTGCGCGTTCTATGATGGGTTCGCTCGGGAAGGTCAACAACCATTCCGCAAAAGGTTCGAGTCCTTTTTCTTTGGCAATTGTTGCCTTTGTTCGCCGTTTTTGTTTATATGGGCGGTATAAATCTTCCACTTCTTGTAATTTCGTTGCTCTCGTAATCGCTTCTTTCAGTTCGTCCGTTAACTTTCCTTGCTCATCGATTAGACGAATGACTTCTTCTTTTCGCTTCGCTAAGTTTTGCAAGTAATTCCATTCATCTAAAATGGTTCGAATTTGTACCTCATCGAGCGCACCAGTCATTTCTTTTCGGTAACGAGCAATAAATGGAATTGTGTTTCCTTCCTCATGAAGTTGAATGACTTGTTGCACATGCACAAATGGAATGTTTAATTTCGTAGCCAATTGCTTTAGTAGCTCCAAACAAAATTCCTCCCCTAAACAAAAATAGCTACACAACGTAGCTATTTTCCCAACATATTAAAAATCAATAAGACCGAGACTAATTTGCAACGCTTCATCTACTTTATCCATCATCTCTTCATCTAGATGGGTAATCTTATCTGTCAGACGTTGTTTATCAATCGTCCGAATTTGTTCAAGCAAAATGACAGAGTCCCGTTCAAATCCGTAGCGCTTTGCGTCGATTTCAACATGTGTAGGCAACTTCGCTTTTTGGATTTGCGCAGTAATGGCAGCAACAATGACGGTTGGACTGAAACGGTTCCCAATGTCATTTTGAATAACAAGCACAGGGCGCACGCCCCCTTGCTCTGATCCAACTACTGGAGAAAGATCGGCAAAATACACGTCACCACGTTTGACAATCAAAAGATTACCCCCCGCTAACTAAGCGTTCAACGGTGTGGTCAGCTTCATATTCCGCAAGAAAAGCTTCCGACGCAAGCGACAAATTAATTTTCGCCATCTCCATATACCCACGTCTCATCGCTTCTCGAATTTGACGTTTTTTCCGCTCACGAATGTACATCTTCATCGCTTGATAAATAAGTTCATTTCGGTTGCCATTTTCTTGCTTCACAATGCCATCTAATTCGCTCACTAACGCCTGCGGTAACCGAATAACAATTTCTGTTGTTGCGCTGGATTCAGACACAAACACACACCTCCAACTAAACTACAACCACATAGTCGCTCCCAATTTACATCATACCATTTCATCTTCATGATGCAAAGTCATTTCCAGCATCATTCGTCCATTTTTTGTAGAAATTTTTCGAAAACGATCGTTCTCGTTGCACCCATCTACTATAATACCGCATTTCTCACTTCAATTATACTCTTGTTTTTCAAAAAAATACGGGGGACACGATAACTAATTGTACAAGGAATTTCATAATTAATCGTATTTACATGCGCGGCAACGTCATCAATAGAAATACGGTCTCCTTGTTGTTCACCAATGAGCGTTACTTTTGTGCCAACCGGAAGCTCATAAGGTAAACGAATCATCATTTGATCCATACAAACACGTCCAACAATAGGGGCGCGCTTTCCATCAACGAGAACAGAAAAATGTTGCATACGACGTAACCAACCGTCTGCGTAACCGATTGGAACGGTACCAATCCACTCATCTGCTTCCGCCTCATATGTCGCTCCATAGCTTATTTTTTCCCCTGCCTTCACCTTTTTTACATGGGTTAAACGACTATGGAGCGAAAATGCTTCTTTTAACGGATACGGTAAAAACGACTTCATTTCTTGTGACGGTGTCAATCCATACATAGAAATACCAAAACGAACTGCATTAAATACGCGATCAGGATAGCGTAGTGCCGCTGCGCTATTGGCACAATGGATGAGCGGCGGCTTAACTGGCAACCACTCTAGCATGTGTAGAAACGTATCATATTGAAACGAAAAATAGTCTATATTTTGTTCATCTGCTGTCGCAAAATGTGTGTATACCCCTTCAAACACGAAACATGGATGCTGTTCGATGGCGTGTACCATTTGTTGCACTTCTTCTTTTGTTTTCGCTCCTAATCGTCCCATTCCTGTATCTAGCTTCATATGAACGTTCAACGGTTGTTCATATGGCGCATACATCACCGCTTGCTCTAACCAATCCACTCGAAAAATGGTTAAAGCAATATTTTGGCTAGCCGCTAATGGCGCATATGAAGGGTTTGTCGCCCCAAGTACGATAATTGGGACGGCTAAAGGGAGTCCTTTTTTTCTTAGTGCGAGCGCTTCGTCCAAAAAGGCGACGGCTAAACGTGTGGCACCTGCTTCAAGCGCTGTTTTCGCTACTTGAATATCTCCATGTCCATAAGCGTTTGCTTTTACAACAGCAATGACATCGACATGAGTGCCGACGTGTTGTTTCATTGATTGCACATTATAAAAAATTGCATCTAAATCAATTTCTGCCCATGTATCGCGATAAAATGCTCGATCCATCCTTCAAAGCCCCTTCAACAATATATTCACGTTTGATTATTTCTTTTGTCCTTGCATCATGTCAACAAAAAAAATAAAGACCCGCCACGCGAGTCTTACTTCATCACCTTGCCTTGCACCGAACGTGCAATCGCAACCATCTCATCTTCCGTTAAATCTTGTGAAGCAAGAATAAAATCAACACCTTTATACGTCCACGTCAATGTGCCGTTTGCCAGCGCTCCAACGGCAAATCCTAAATCAACAGGCTCACCCTTAACCGTTGTCGATACGTTTGCCGTCGGCACAGCATGGGCTTTTTCTTGTACAAGCGTAAACGATTTTTCCCCAACAAACGTCATAACAATTCGTTTCCCGTTTGCTGTTTTAAATTCTTTTTCTTCCACAAGTTTCACACCATCGAGTTCATATGTCGGATACATAACTGGGGCTGCTTGTTGATTCGCCTCTGTCGTCACTTCTTGTTCATTTTCCAACTTCGCTCTCGTCATATTTTTACTTACATCAAAAGCGTTATCGTCAAACGCAGCATTCCATTCCACTTTTGAAAATTCCACAGTCAACATCGGTTGCGAGTCAATGTCCATGACGGTCACTTTCACTGGCGTTAAATCTTTTTTATTTAATGTGATCTCTTGTTTTGGTAACATTTTTTTGTTTTCATAATTTGTTTTCGTTTGGAACACGTAATGGTTTTTTGTTGCTTTAAAATCCGCTTTTGAATCGGCTAGAATGTCTTTTACGAGCGACTCATACAAATACACTTGGCTTGTGTTTTGCGGCCAGTCGCTTTGAAAACGAAAACTTTTATTTAGTGCAGGTGTTAGTACAAATACTCCTTCGTCGTTTCGCAAAATCATTTGATGTTGATCACGCTGGGCGTTTTTCAAGTTCACACGATAGTAACTTGGGGACTTATGCCAAATTTCGATTTCATACACTTGTGGCTCCGTCCCTGTCTGAAGCGTCATTTTTGCTTCGGCTTTGTACCCAGACATCGTTTGCACTTTTTCATCGAGCGCTTTTAACACATCTTGTTGCGATTTTTCTCCGCAAGCCGCCAAACTGCCTACAACGAAAAGAAGCAGGCACAAAAAAAGCCATGTTCGTCTCATTTTTTCAACCCCTTTACCTCATTTGGACTTCCTTCATAAGCCATCATATGAGGTCAAACGGGAGAATATGCAGACTAGCTTGACAAGCGTTCAATAATTACTTGGGCAACTGCATAATGTTCACTATGTGAAATAGAAACGTGCACACGTTCATCTGGAGAAGAAGAAACAATATACGGTTTGCCATTTTCGTCATTTTTTATTTCAATATCTTGAAAAGAAACGTGAGCCCCAATCCCCGTCCCTAACGCTTTCGCGTACGCCTCTTTTGCGGCAAATCGCCCTGCCACAAATTCAATTTTTCGCTTTGCTGATCGGTCATGAAGACAATTACGTTCATTGTCTGTTAAAACACGTTCAATCAATTTCGGCTGTCGGTTTATTAGCTCTGCAATGCGATTTAATTCGACAATATCAATACCAATACCGATAATCATCTCGTATCCCTCCAAATAAAGAAAAAGAAGCTATCTGTTCAGACAGCTTCTATCGTTTTGTGCGCGTTTTCGATCCACGGCCTCGCGTCTCGTTTCGACGTTGGCGCGTTTGTACTTGCCGCTTCTTCTCTTTTTTCATAATTGGCGGTTCTTCTGTCAACTGCACCGGCGTCATATCCGGTTCTTTTGTTAACATTTTAATACACGCGGCAACAAGCGAAACAGAGTCGTGTTCTTCCAACAATTCTTCTGCGGCGCGTTTATAAAACGATAAATTGTTATGCTCGATCGTCTCAAGCAATTTTTCAATTGCTGCTCGTTGTTGACCTTCAAGCGCCTCATCTAACGTTGGTGGTTTCATACGTTCCATTTTTCGTTTCGTCGTTTTTTCAATGTGGTGCAACTGTCCGATTTCACGTGGAGTAACAAGCGTAATCGCCATTCCTGTCTTACCAGCACGCCCTGTCCGACCGATACGATGAACATAGCTTTCTGGGTCTTGTGGAATGTCGAAATTGTACACGTGTGTGACACCAGAAATATCCAAACCACGTGCAGCTACGTCTGTCGCCACTAAAATATCAATAGAACCTTCTTTAAACTTACGCAATACGGATAAACGCTTTGCCTGGCTTAAATCACCATGAATCCCCTCTGCCGTATAGCCACGCAAATTGAGAGCTTCTGCTAGCTCATCGACACGGCGCTTCGTTCTTCCGAAAACGATCGCTAATTCAGGGGATTGAATATCTAATAAGCGAGTTAACGTATCAAACTTTTTCTTCTCTTGAATTTCAATGTAATATTGTTCAATGTTTGGAACCGTCATTTCTTTTGCTTTTACGCGAACGAGCTCTGGATTGTTCATAAATCGTTCAGCAATACGACGAATCGGTTCAGGCATCGTCGCTGAGAAAAGAAGTGTCTGACGCTCTGTTGGCACATGGCTTAAAATTGCTTCAATGTCTTCAACGAAGCCCATGTTCAACATTTCATCCGCCTCGTCTAATACGACCGTATGCACATTTTGTAAACGGAGCGTACGACGTTGAATGTGATCAAGCACCCGTCCCGGTGTACCGACAATAATATGTGGATGTTTTTTTAATGCGCGAATTTGACGTTCAATATCTTGTCCTCCATAAATCGGCAAAACGCGCACACGCTTCGTTGAACCAATTTTATATAGTTCTTCGGATACTTGAATGGCTAGTTCTCGCGTCGGCGCAACAACGATTGCTTGCACCGCATCGTTGTTCATATCAATTTTTTCAATAAGTGGGATACCAAACGCTGCCGTCTTTCCTGTTCCTGTTTGCGCTTGACCAATGACATCACGATTTTGCAAACTAAGCGGAATCGTTGCCGCTTGAATTGGCGTTGCCTCTTCGAATCCCATTTTACTAACTGCTTTCATCAACTCTGGACTTAATCCAAATTCTTTAAATGTAACCAATGTTTTCATACTCCTTCTTCAAATAACTTACGAAAAAAGGCATTCCCGTATAGACGGAAGTGCCTTGTTGAAATTCATTCCGTAAACAGCTCTCGTTCATCATACCATTTTATGCATATGTTTTCAACAAATTGAACGCTTCTTTTTATTTATTTAACAAAGAAATGATTTCCTCTAGTCTCATCCCCCGAGATGCCTTTAGTAAAATGATGTCACCTGCTTCTATCATTTTTTGCACATCCGCTGCTAGCTTCGCCTTATCGTCATAAGAACGAACATGCCCTTTGCTAAATCGCTTGCTCGCTTGCTCAGCAATTGCCTTTGCACGCTCACCGTATGTCAACACATAATCTATTTTTTGCGGATCGATCATCTCGCCAATTTGTTCATGAAAAGTAATTTCTTGTTCACCTAATTCAAGCATGTCGCCAACAATGGCTATTTTTTTACGATATCCAGTCAATTGTCCAAGCAATTCAAGCGCAGCGCGCATCGATGTCGGACTGGCGTTATATGCATCGTTAATAATTGTTACCCCGTCAGGACGCTTTATGACTTCTGTACGCATTTTTGTTACAGATAAACGTAAAAAACCTTCTTTCATATGAGCCACATCAACAGAAGCGAAACGTGCAACCGCAATCGCTGCTAGCGCATTCATCACATGGTGCCGACCAATAAGAGGCATATGAAACGTCTCGTCTGGCCAACAATTTACCTTAAACGTCGTTCCGTCCGCTTGAACACGAATGTCTAGCGGATAATAATCGTTTGTTCGTTCCACTCCAAACGTTTGAACATGCGAAAGATTAGTGTTTTCCACACGTGTTTGCAACAGCGGTTCATCCCCGTGATAAATAAACAGTCCGTCACGCTTTAGGCCTTTTACAATTTCAAACTTCGCTGTTGCAATTCCTTCACGTGAACCGAGCTCTTGTAAATGCGATTCACCAATGTTTGTAATCACTGCAATGTCAGGCTCTGCGAGGGTAGAAAGTAACTCAATTTCTCCAAAGCCGCTCATCCCCATTTCAACGACGGCATACTCTGTTTCTTCTTTTAAACGAAGCAATGTCAGTGGCACACCGATATGATTGTTTAAATTCCCTTCTGTCTTTTGCACACGATATACTGTCCCAAGCAGTGATGCAATCATATCTTTCGTTGTCGTTTTTCCGTTGCTTCCAGTCACCCCGATAATACGTGTACGAAGTTGTTTTCGATACGCATGAGCCAGCTGTTGCAATGCAACGAGTGAATCTTCAACAAAAATGAGCGGCACATCTGTCGGGGCGTTCGGCTCATGTTTGCTCCATAGCGCAGCGACTGCTCCTTTGTCAAACGCCTCCTTCACAAACTGATGGCCGTTGAACGTGGCCCCTTTTAGCGGAACATATAAATTTCCTCGCTCAATTGTGCGCGTATCTGTTGACACACCATGAATCACAACAGAAGCATATCGCTCATCAATCATACTTCCCGGAATCATCATTTGAACATCAGCTAGTGAACGTGTAAGCATATGATCACCTTAAAATACGTACGTAATATTTTGTTTTTCTTCATATCGCTCGATCGCCAGTTGAATAAGACGTTCAATTAACTCCTCATACGATACACCTGTATGTTTCCATAAAAGCGGGAACATGCTAAAAGGGGTAAATCCCGGCATCGTATTGACTTCGTTAATATATGCTTCACCATCTGCTGTCAAGAAAAAGTCAGCTCGGACTAATCCGGCTAAATCGAGCACTTTAAAAGCGGTAAGTGCCATTTGTTTTATCGTTTCATATTCTTGATCCGTAATGTTTGCTGGGATGACTAACTCTGTATTTCCATCGACATATTTTGCTTCGTAATCATAAAATTCTTTTTTCGGCACAATTTCCCCGACAACTGAACAAGTCGGCTCATCGTTTCCGATCACGCCAATTTCCACTTCCCGACCAATAATCGCTTCCTCCACGATGACTTTTCGATCGTAACGAAACGCCTCTTGAAAAGCTATTTGCAATTGTTCACGGTTTTTACATTTACTTATTCCTACACTTGAACCTGCGTTAGCTGGCTTCACAAAACACGGATAACTAAGTTCCCGCTCTACCGTTTCATATACGGTTTCTTTATGCTTTTCCCACTCTTTTTTTAAGAAAAAAACATAACGCGCTTGTTTTAGCCCCGCTTGCGCAAACAGTTGTTTCATCACAATTTTATCCATACCGACAGCCGATGCTAGCACACCGTTTCCGACATACGGTACGTTTAATAATTCTAACATTCCTTGTACCGTTCCATCTTCTCCGTTCGGCCCGTGTAAAAGAGGAAAAATAACATCAATGCCGTTTGCAATAGACGCGAGCGCTGGTAAACCTTGTTGAAAAGCGAGCTGGTTGACATCTTTCACTTCCCCTTCAATCGCCTCACCGCGCAACCATTCCCCATCTGTCGTAATGTAAATCGGAACAACTGTAAACTTTTCTTTATTTACCGCATTAATGACAGAGCGTGCCGTTTGTAACGATACTTTATGTTCAGGCGATTTGCCGCCGTATAATACGCCTAATGTGATTTTCATGTTCGTTCCTCCTCAACTGTTCATTCACTTCATTTATTGTAGCACAACTACTTTTTTATTTATATGGTGAAGCAAGCCTAGATGGTGACAATGCATATCATTTCCCAACTTGGAAACGATAAAAAATACAAAGAGATAAAAGGTGTGTGCTTATGAATACAGTGCAAATGCTATTCGTTTTAATGTTATCAATTGGACTGATGAATCACGTTATCATCATTCCTGTGTTGCTTGAAATTGCCGGACGTGATGCATGGATTTCAACCATCATCGGACTTATATTGCTCGTCATATTTCTCCCTGTTATTTATTTCCCTATAAAACAATCGCAACAAACACATATCTTTCAATGGCTAAAAGAAAATATAGGGGCACCAATTGCTTATTTTATCGCTTCTGTCACATGTTTATATTTACTTATCATTAGCATTGTGACATTAAAGGATACGACAACGTTCACAACAACATCGTACTTAACAGCTACACCAAACTGGGCAATTGTTGTTACACTTTGCATCATTTGTTTTTATAACGCGTCAATCGGTTTGCCATCGATCGCGAAAACATCTGGCATTCTTTTACCTTTCGTCGTACTGTTCGGCATATTTGTCGCTTTAGCAACGACCCCTCATAAAAATTATGAGCTGTTAAAGCCAATGCTTGAGAACGGATGGGAACCGGTGTGGAAAGGAGTGATGTATGTCGCTGCTGGCTATGGAGAATTTGTTCTCTTACTATTTATGCAACAACAAATGAAGACAAACATTTCTTTTATGAAACTCGTTTTGTTTGGAGTTGTAGCTGCCAGCTTATCACTCGGACCGACAATCGGCGCCATTACAGAATTTGGACCGGCAGAAGCGAGCCATTTACGTTATCCGGCCTTTGAACAATGGCGAATGGTGAACTTAGGAACGTATTTAGAGCATTTTGATTTTTTATCGGTTTATCAATGGCTAGCGGGGGCATTTATTCGCATTTCACTTGCGACAGCGCTCATTCCCGAGCTATTTCATATTACAAATAAAGCATCGCGACGATGGATTTTACTATTCGTATACACCGTTATTTTCTTTGCGGCGATGACGCCGATGAGCGATTATACATTTTTTCATATGTTAAAAAAATGGCTGTTACCGATTTCGTTTTTCTTTATTTGCTTTCTTTCTACTTTACTGTTCGTCTTAGCGTTAGCAATACGTATAAAAGAAAGGAGGGCATCCGCATGACTGCCGAAATTATCGTCGATGAACGAACGTTAAAAGAACATTTTGCACAATGTAAAGACGTCGTATTAATGCCTGCCACGATTTATTCAGAAGAACGAAAACCGCTCTCGCTTATTTTCATTTATTGTGAAGAATTATGTGACACAAAGTTACTGAAACAATTTGTTTTCCCAACCATTACGCGTATGGGACAACAATATCCGCTATATTCAGTCACAGACATTGAAAAATATAAACAAATGCCACTTCATTTAATCGGCAAATCTGTTTCTGCCCAACAGCTCGATTTTATCGTTTTTAACGGAGATTTAGTCATTTATTTCGTGGAAGCGGGTGCCATGTATTCTATTTCTCTTGCCAATCCACCAAACCGAAACCCAGAAGAACCAAATACAGAAGTGTCGATTCGTGGACCGAAGGACGGTTTTATTGAAGAAGTGGCGAAAAATGTGGCGCTCGTGCGGAAACGGTTAAAAACGAGCAGCTTACACGTTGAACAAGTATTAATCGGGAAACGAAGCCGAACGAAAGTCGATATTTTATATATTAAAGATATTATTAATCAAGAAACAGTGGCTGAATTAAAGCGTCGCTTAAGTACCATTAACATTGACGCCTTAACCGGAACAAATCAATTAGAGGAATTGTTAAGCGAAAAATATGTTTCTTTATTTCCTGTTTTCGCTTACTCTGGTCGTCCTGATTTTGTTGTCAATGCGCTATTGAGCGGACGATTTGCTGTCTTTATCGACGGATCACCGACCGCATTAATCGGCCCGACCAATTTAACATTTTTATTAAATACATCGGAAGACAATAGCACATCATTTGTATTCGTTACGTTTCAGCGAATCATTCGGCTCATTGGTGTCAGCGTCGCTGTTTTTTTACCAGGGCTTTGGGTCGCAATTGTAACATATCATCAAGACCAACTACCGTTTACGTTGCTAGCCACCATCACACTCGCAAGGCAAGGGGTACCGCTCCCTGCTCCACTTGAGGCGTTTATTATGGTTAGTTTATTTGAAATTTTTAAAGAAGCAGGGATGCGGCTCCCGATTGCGATTGGACAAACGTTATCAGTCGTTGGGGGGTTAATTATCGGACAAGCAGCGATAAACGCAGGGCTTGCAGCACCTGGCACACTCGTCGTTATCGCAACATCCGTCATCGCGACGTTTACGCTCGTCAACCAATCACTTGCTGGAACAGTGTCCATTTTACGTTTTATCGTTCTTGCCGCTTCAGCGATGCTTGGACTTTTCGGTTTTATTGCATCCATGTTTTTTCTTCTTGTTTATACGGCAAATTTAACATCGTTTGGCGTCCCGTATTTAGCACCAATTTCTCCTGCCACAAGGGATATATGGAAAGTGGTAATTACAAGTGGGTGGAAAAAATTTAAAATGCGTCCAAAAATGTTAAAGACGAATGATAATACACCAGGTGACGAAGCATGACAAGGCTAATCATTTGTTGTTTTTGTTTATTTTTAACAGGGTGTTGGGGGATGAAAGAAATTGATCATCTTGCATATATTCATGTGATCGGTGTGGACTATGAAGACGGGCAGGTCGTCGCTTATGCTCAACTTATTAGTTTTACAGGACTTGCGAAAGTCGAAGCGGGCGGTGGAAGACAAAAATCAACGGTTACGATCGGAAAAGCAACAGGAGAGACGTTTAACGTGGCAACCGATCGCTTGTATCAAGCGATCCAACAAGGTGTGTCATGGGGACATGTCAAAGGGATCGTCTTTACAGAACGGGCACTCAAAAAAGGGCTTGTACGCGACGTGATCGATGTGCTTGATCGTTACAATGAAATTCGTCATACGATTTGGGCATTCGCTACGAAACAACCGATCGAACTCATTTTTGAAACAACACCGTTTTTAGACTATTCACCATATTTTTCGTTGCTCGCTAATCCGACAGATATTTACGAACAAAGTTCATTTATTCAACCAAAACGGCTCAATCAACTCGTTGCCGCTTCAAACGAAAAAGCGGCTCTTTTCCCTCTCCCTTCCCTTACAGTTGAGGAGAAAAGTTGGACAGAAAATAAAAAAAAGAAACCGATGTTAAAAATGGATGGTGTCTGTTTCTTACATCGCTACAACAAACAAGCATGTGTCCCACGCCATAAACTCGATGGTTTACGATGGGTGACGAAAGGCACGGGGCGAACACCGATTTACATTCAGCCAAATGGTAAAATGATCGGTACGCTCGTTGTACGTGGCCCAAAGGCAAGCATATCGTACAAAATAAAAAATGGTCGCCCTTTGTTTACCGTTCATGTGCAAGCTACGGGAAGCATTATTGAACTGCGCGAGCACATGTCTGAGAAACAAATTATTGAATACGCATCAAAAACGGTCGAAAAAGAGATAAAAAGCTTATTCGAGCTCGGTGTAAAAAAACAGATTGATACTTTGCAACTATCGAACGCCTTGTATCGTCAAAATGTGAAGGACTGGAAGAAATATACGACAAACGGATTAGTTCCACTGACAAAGGATACGCTAGGGCAAATCAACGTGAAGTTAAGCATTGACACATACGGAAAATCAAAGAAATAAAAGCGATGAGCCAGCCTCATCGCTTTTTTATCGCATATATATTCGCTTCGATCCACTCGCTAAGCACATCTTGTGCCGTTTTTTCACGTTCGAGTGAATAGCGCTCGATACGCTTTTCTAATTCGTTCATTTCCTCCTCATTCATTAATACACGCATCAATTGTTGGTCATACGGTTCATTGTCATGAAGAAGATAAATAAGTCCTTTTTTTCTTAAATAGTGCAAATTCATTTGTTCTTGACCAGGCAAATATGAAAGTGTGAAAGCAGGTAGCTTTTTGGCTAGCACTTCGCTCATTGTTACACCACCTGGTTTTGTCACAACTGCATCGACTTCATCGTACAATTCATTCATTTTCGCTGGGTCGGAAATGTACCGATATGGACGAATGCGCGGATTGTTCCAACTTTTTAATTCATGATATAACGCTTCATTTTTGCCACATAGTACGTCATACGTCAGTTGTGTATGGGTAGCATTCATTAAAAACTGTTTCATTTTCCCTAACCCTTGGTTGCCACCTGCTACTAAAATCCGTTTATTTGTTCGCCGTTTCATCTTTTCCGCAGGTACGATACGTTCATGAATAGGAATACCTGTGACAATAACGCGATGATGTTCGATGCGAAATGTGGTGCATATGGACTGTTTTGCTTCTTTATGGGGAACGAAGTGATAATCAATCGCTGTTTTTCCCCAAATACCACTTAAAAAGAAATCAGTATATACGTTCACAACAGGAATGGTTATGATTCTTTTTTGTTTCAACCTTTGCAAAACGTGAGAAGGAAATGAATGCGTGCACACAACGAGATCGGGCTTTTTTTCTTGAAGGAGACGTTTCATCTTTTTTTCAAAATAAAGTAACCATGGCTCCATCGTCGGTTGTTCAAACTTTTTCATCCATCGTCGATACATCCATTCATACGAATGTGGTGATAGTGAAATCCAGCGGAGGTAAAAATCAGCTACTCTCTTTTCCATTTGTTCATTGCAATAACTAAGAAAATCAAGTTTTTCGCAAGAGACGTTGGGAAAACGATGGTATAATGAATAGATGAGTGCATCGGCCACTTGATGATGACCAGATGGCATTTGAAACAAAGGTAGTACGAGAATGTTCATCATTATGCGAACTCCCTTTTATTTTTGTTTTCTACTTTTTACATATAAAGCAACAAAAAATAAACTAAAAAATAATACCGTGAGCCATGGTAATACATGAAGCGGAATATGAATACGCTCCCCAAGAAACTTGCCTACAAATATAAATAAACAAACCCAGAACGCCGCTCCGAGAAACGACAAAAAGAGAAATGGAAAAAACGGAAAACGAACAACTCCAGCCATATACGGAGATAATTGACGAATACCGGGAACAAAATAGCCAAAAGGAATAACTAAAAAAGCACGTTTTCGAAAGTGACGATACACATAACGATAACGACGACGATGGAAACCAATAAAATGTCCATATTTAAACAATAGCGGGGATCCAAATGTATAGCCAGCAATATAGGCGACAACCATGCCAACAGTTGCGCCAGAAATCGCGAAAAATAAACTTTTTAATAAATGTAATTGGTCGTGTGAGATAAAAATGCCAATGAAAAACAGAAGCGACTCTTCCGGCGCAGGAATGCCCACGATGCCGAAAAATAAAGAAAGAAATAACACAATATAGCCGTGTGATTGAATATACGTTAAAATGCTGTTCGCTTCCACTTTCCCATTCCCCTTTACTCCTCATTGAGGTTTACCCATTTTACATTCACATGTTGAAATAGTCGTTCTAGCGCTTGTAGCATATTTGCGGGCGCATGTTCATCAGCACCAAATGTTGAACCGCTATCATGCAACACGATAATCGCTCCATCTTCTATACTGTTCATTAATCGTTCATAAAGGCGATCTACACCTAATGTAACGTTCCAATCACCAAGAATATATGTCCACATCACGATTTTATACTTTTTTTGCATGAACAACATCCATATGTTTATATGTCCCCATGGCGGACGGTAGTATACAGGACGAACGCCTGTGATTTGCTCGATGATGCGCGCCGATCGATAAAGCTCCCATTCCGCTGCAAACGGAGGCAGAAACCAGTTGCTCGTATGATAATAATGGTGCAAACCGATCGTATGTCCCTCCGCATGTATTCGTTGAATAAGATGTGGGTATTTTTTTGCTTTCCATCCAACAACAAAAAACGTTGCTTTTACGTTATATTTTTTCAATAAATCAAGCAACTGAGGCGTATACATCGGATCTGGTCCATCATCAAACGTTATTGCTACACCGCTTTTCACTCTTTTTTGCATACGAAACGAAAAAATACGGATGAACGATGTTGGCAATATACTATAAATGAAAAATGTTACAATCAACCATATGTACGCCAAATGTCAAACTCCTTTCTTGATTATACAAAAAGAAGCCACATGAGTGAAATTTCTCGTTTTCATCGGCAACATTCGCCTCATGTTTTGCCTATTCGACACAAATGTTGTCGATTTCCGGGGAAATTTCCCGAAAAAAAGACGATGTGAAAATACATCGTCCTCATTGTACCATATGTGTTGACAGCTACACAGGGTAAACGCCATGTTTTCGTTCAGAAAATACAACATATTTCGACATATATGCATCTAATCGCCGAATAAGCTCGGAACGTAACTCATTTGGCGCAATAATTCCATCGACAACCATTTCGGAAGCGAGGCGATAAATATCGATGTCTTTTCGATATTCTTCACGTTTTTGTTCAATAAATGCAGCGCGTTCTTCTTCTGGCAGTTCAGCAATTTTATTGGCATACACCGCATTCACGGCGGCTTCCGGTCCCATGACGGCAATTTGTGCATGTGGGAAAGCTAAACAACAATCTGGTTCAAATGCTGGACCTGCCATCGCATATAATCCTGCTCCGTACGCTTTCCGTACAATGATTGATATTTTCGGAACAGTCGCTTCTGACATCGCTGAAATCATTTTTGCTCCGTGACGAATAATACCTGCACGCTCGACTTTCGTCCCGATCATAAAGCCAGGGATGTCTGCTAAAAAGATAAGCGGAATGTGGAATGCATCGCAAAGTGTAATAAATTTCGCCGCCTTATCTGCGGAATCATGGAATAATACGCCGCCTTTCATGCGTGGCTGATTCGCAATAATTCCAACCGGTTGTCCGTTTATACGGGCAAGACCTGTAATTAGCTCAGGTGCAAATAATTTTTTGATTTCACAAAATGAGTCTTCATCAATGACACGATCAATTAAATCATACATATTGAACGGTGCATTTTGGTTTTGTGGAATAATTTCTTCTATCGTTTTATTAAATGGTTTTGGCTCTTTCGGCTCAGCCACTGGCGGTTTTTCACTGAAATTCGGTGGAAAGTACGATAAATATTTGCGAGCAAACGCAATTGCCTCTTCTTCCGTTTTCACAAGCACGTCACCGCAACCTGAAACCGAGCAATGCATGCGCGCACCACCCATCTCTTCAAGTGTTACTTTCTCACCAATCACCATTTCAGCCATGCGCGGAGAACCAAGATACATCGAAGCGTTTCCTTCGACCATAATAACGATATCACAAAAAGCCGGAATATATGCGCCACCCGCTGCTGACGGTCCGAACAACAAACAAATTTGCGGCACTTTTCCAGACAGTTTCACTTGATTATAAAAAATGCGTCCCGCCCCACGACGCCCTGGAAACATTTCAATTTGATCAGTGATGCGGGCACCTGCCGAATCCACCAGGTATAAAATCGGGCAACGTAATTTATCTGCTGTTTCTTGAATACGAATAATTTTTTCTACTGTTCTTGCTCCCCATGAACCTGCTTTGACGGTCGAGTCATTTGCCATGACGCATACCGTTTGTCCGTTAATTTTCCCGACCCCTGTCACGACACCATCTGCCGGCAGTCCGTCCGCTAAACAGTTGGCAAAAAAGGCATCTTCAAACTGCAAACCATCATCAAATAACAGTTTCAAGCGATCGCGCACAAACAATTTTCCTTGCTCAGCATTTTTTTCATGGTATTTGCGCGCTCCCCCTTGTTCAATTTGTTTTCGTTTTTGTTGTAGTTGTTCAACGAGCGATAATTGTTCATTTGAAATCATGTCCCTTACTCCCCTTTGTACACCGGTTTTCGTTTTTCTTTGAACGCTTGTAATCCTTCGAGCCGGTCGTTTGTATGAATTGTTCGTTCATATGCCATTTGTTCAATCACAAGCCCTGTCTGTATATCGACTTGCATTCCATGATTAATCGATGCTTTTGCTTGTGCAACGGCAATCGGAGCGTTATTGGCGATCGTAGTGGCTATCACAAACGCTTCATCTAACAATTGTTCAGTAGAAACGACGCGCTCGACTAAACCAATTCGCGCCGCTTCCTGAGCAGAAATACGTTTTGCCGTATAAATCATCTCCTTAGCCCGACCAATGCCGATTAGTCGCGGAAGGCGTTGCGTTCCACCGGCACCAGGGATAATCCCAAGCGATGTCTCAGTCAGTCCCATCACCGCATGTTCAGCAGCAATACGAATGTCACATGCGAGCGCCAATTCGAGACCACCACCAAACGCCCCTCCGTTTAATGCACAAATGACCGGCTGAGGCAGTTGCTCGAATCCGTTAATCGTCTCCCGAATAAGCGCAACTGTCTGACGCACTTGAGTTTCGCTCATTTTTGTCCGTTCTTTTAAATCTGCTCCCGCACAAAATGTTTTTTGTCCTGCTCCTGTGACAATGACAGCACGTACGTTGCGATTCAACTTCAGTTCCGCTTGAATGCGTTGCAATTCGTTTAACATTTTTATGGACAGAGCGTTTGCGGCATCTGGTCGATTTAGCGTAACAACCGCCACACCCGCATCAATTGTGGAATAAAGGACGGCTTCCATCATCATGCATTCCCCCTTACAACGTGTGAATGGTGGCTCGTGAGCGGACGGCCAATTTTTTCTTCAATCCATTGCGCTGCTTTCGTTAACGGCTCAAGTTGAACACCACAGTCGATACCCATTTGAGTAAGCATATATACTAAGTCGTCTGTCGCTAAATTGCCAGATGCCCCCGGGGCATATGGGCAACCACCGAGCCCACCAAGCGAGCTATCAAAAATGGTCATCCCCATTTGTAAGGAAGCAAACACATTCGCAAGCGCCATGCCGTACGTATTATGAAAATGAAGCGCCATCTTTTCCACTGGAAACTGCTTCAATAGTCGTTCTAACGTTCGCTGGACTTGGATCGGGTTAGCGACACCGATCGTATCCCCAAGCGACAGCTCATCAATGCCCAGTTCAAACAGTCGATCAGAAATAGCAATAATGCGCTCGATGCTCACTTCCCCTTCATATGGACAACCGAAAACCGTTGATACGTAGCCACGCACCGTTTTGTTTGCTCGCTTCGCTTCATCAATGACTTCTTTTAACACCGGATACGTTTCTTCAATCGACTTATTAATGTTTTTTCGATTGTGCGTTTCACTTGCCGACATAAATACCGCAATCTCATCCATATTGGCTGCTAAAGCACCTTCTAATCCTTTTTTATTAGGAACAAGCGCAGCGTATGTCACACCTTCTACGCGCTCAATGCGTGAAGCAACTTCGTACGCATCCGCAAGCTGTGGAATCCATTTTGGATGGACAAACGATGTCACTTCAATATACGACAATCCTGTTTTTGATAGCTGATTAATCCACGCAATTTTATCTTCCGTTTGAATAAAGAGTGGTTCATTTTGTAATCCATCACGTGGACCGACTTCTTTCACCTTCACGCGCATACGCGTCCCCCTATTCAATTTCAAGTAATACGTCCCCTTCGTTTACGAAATCTCCTTCTTGCACACGAATCGCTTTGACGACCCCTGCCACTTCGGCAGCGATCGGAATTTCCATTTTCATAGATTCTAAAATAACAACATCTTGCCCTTCTTCCACAACATCACCTACTTGAACGACAATCTTCCATACGTTTCCTGCCATCAATGCAACTACTTCATGCATGTGTTTTACCTCCCTTTTTGCTCATGTACATATTCACAAAGTTTGTTGTCGTATGCCCTTGTTGAAATGCTTCATGCGTCAATACATCGATTAACATCGGAATGTTCGTTTTAATTCCTTCGACTTTGTATTCATGTAAAGCCGTAATCATATTGGCGATGGCCATTTGCCGATCGCCCCCTTTGACAATGCATTTTGCAATCATCGGATCGTAAAAAGGGGTAACGACCGAGCCACTTTGCACCGCAATTTCATGACGTATATGTTTCCCTCTTGGCAGTTGTAACGAGGTAATCGTTCCCGGTGAAGGGAAAAATGTATTCGGATCTTCAGCGTAAATCCGCACTTCAATCGCATGTCCTTCTCGCTTCACTTCAGTTTGTGTAAAAGATAGTGTCTCTCCTGCAGCAATGCGTAGTTGTTGTTCGACGATGTCAATGCCTGTAATTTCTTCTGTTACTGGGTGCTCGACTTGCAAACGTGTATTCATTTCCAAAAAATAAAAGTTTTTTTGCTCATCTACGAGAAACTCGATCGTTCCTGCGTTCGTATATCCGATATGTTTTGCCGCTCGCACAGCAGCTTCTCCCATTTCCCGACGCGTCTCTTCATCTAAAAACGGTGAAGGTGCTTCTTCGACAACTTTTTGATGGCGGCGTTGGATGGAACATTCCCTTTCCCATAAATACACGCAGTTTCCGTATGCATCAGCTAACAGTTGAATTTCAATATGGCGTGGATTGTCGATATATTTTTCAACATACATCGCCCCATCTCCAAAGAAGGAAGCTGCGCGACTTTGATTTCCTTCAAATGCTTTCCGCAGTTGCTCTTCATCGTAAACAAGCTGCATGCCGATGCCTCCGCCCCCTGCGGACGCTTTTAACATAACAGGATAGCCAATCTCGCTTGCTACATTTGCTGCCTCATCAACATCGGCAAGCGGAAAGGAGATGCCGGGCACAATCGGCACTCCGGCTTCCGCCATCGTCTGTCGCGCTTCAATTTTGCTTCCCATTTTCGCAATAACATCAGGTTTTGGACCGATAAATACGATTCCTTCTTCTTCGCACCGCCGAGCAAACGTTGCATTTTCTGAAAGCAAGCCGTAACCTGGATGAATAGCTTCTGCCTTCGTTTCTTTGGCGATGGAAATAATTTTTTCGATATTTAAATAACTCTCATTCACGCGCGCTTTTCCAACGACATACGCTTCATCCGCTTGCTTTACATGAAGCGAATTAGCATCAGCTTCCGAATAAATGGCAACTGTTTGAATGCCAAGTTTTTGACACGTGCGAATGATACGCAACGCAATTTCTCCTCGGTTAGCGATAAGCACTTTTGAAAACATTTTCTTCCCCCTTACACGTTCTTTTTCTGCTTTACTCGTTCACGCGCCCATTCGCGCAATTTAAATTTTTGAATTTTTCCTGATGCCGTCATCGGATACGATGTTGTAAATTCGATATATCGCGGAATTTTATGGCGCGATATATACCCTTCACAAAACGAACGAATGTCTTCTGCAGTCGCATGTTCTCCCTCTTTTAAAATGATCCACGCCATGACTTCTTCCCCATACGTTGCATCCGGGACACCGACAACTTGCACATCGAGCACTTTCGGATGTTTATATAAAAACTCTTCGATTTCGCGCGGATAAATATTTTCTCCTCCGCGAATAATCATATCTTTTAACCTTCCTGTAATACGGCAGTAACCGTTTTCATCCATTACCGCTAAGTCGCCTGTATGCAACCATCCTTCTTCGTCAATGGCCTCACGTGTTGCTGAAGGATTGTTGTAATATCCTTTCATGACATGATATCCGCGCGTACATAACTCCCCTTGCACACCAGGCGGCACTTCTTTATTTGTTGCTGGATCGACAATTTTCACTTCTACATGCGGAAGGGCGCGCCCGACTGTTTCCACCCGCAATTCAATTGGATCATCCGTACGTGTTTGTGTAATGACAGGGGAAGACTCTGTCTGTCCATACGCAATGGTAATTTCTTTTGCGCCCATCTTTTCGATGACTGCTTTCATCACTTCAATCGGGCAGTTCGATCCAGCCATAATGCCTGTGCGTAAAGAAGATAAATGATATGACGCAAAATCTGGATCGTTTAATTCAGCGATAAACATCGTTGGTACCCCATGAAGAGCTGTACATTTCTCATCTTGCACGGTTTGTAGCACTTGTTTCGGATGGAATTGCTCAAGCGGTACCATCGTTGCACCAACCGTTACGCAAGCAAGCGTACCGAGCACGCAACCAAAGCAATGAAAAAAAGGTACGGGAATACATAAACGATCTTCTTTTGTTAGCTTCATACATTCGGCAATGTAATACGCGTTATTGACAATGTTGTAATGTGTAAGCATGACGCCTTTTGGGAATCCTGTCGTTCCTGAGGTATATTGCATGTTGATGACATCGTGTGGATCGAGGGAATTCATTCGTGCATCAAGTGCTGCATCTTCGACATCTTCCGCCATGGCTAAGAGGTCATTCCATGAAAATGTTCCTGGATAACGTTGTTCACTTAATACGATGACGTTTCGTAGTTGTGGAAGTCGTTTCGCTTGTAGCTTTCCAGGTTCACAATAAGCAAGTTCAGGTGCAATCTCGTAAATGATGTCAATATAAGAGGTATCGCGGTATTGTTCCATTAAAATAATCGTTGTGGCATCGGATTGTTTTAACAAATATTCGAGTTCTGCTGTGCGGTAGTTCGTATTTACCGTAACAAGTACCGCTCCCATTTTCCCTGTCGCAAACTGACATGCCAGCCACTCCGGTTTATTTGTTGCCCAAACAGCAATATGTTCTCCCGCTTCAATGCCAAGTTTCATCAATCCTTTCGCAACGAGGCGACAATAATCGTTAAATTGTCGATATGACCAGCGCAACTGACGGTCTGCGTACACAACTGCCTCATGAGCGGGATGCGCCAAAGCCTTTTGCTCAAGCAATTGTCCAACTGTGATATGAAGCATACACTCACTCCTTTTTAGCATCCTAATTGACGGGCAATGACGAGCCGTTGAATTTCTGATGTCCCTTCACCAATTTCCATCAACTTCATATCGCGAAGATGACGTTCGACACCATAGTCTTTCATATACCCGTATCCACCGTGAATTTGAATCGCTTGATTACAAATATGAAATCCTGTTTCAGAAGCGAATAATTTCGCGAACGCTGCCTCTTTCGTAAACGGTTTGCCTTGGTCTTTTAACCATGCTGCTTTGTACACCATATTGCGCGCCAGTTCAAGTTGCATCGCCATGTCAGCAAGTTTAAATTGAATGGCTTGAAACTTGGCGATCGGTTGACCAAACTGCTTCCGTTCTTTCGCATATTGAAGCGCCTTTTCAAATGCAGCTTGCGCGATTCCGACAGCTAATGCTGCAATAGATATGCGTCCGCCATCTAGCGTATATAAAAACTGCTTAAATCCTTTTTTCGGATCGCCTAATATATTTTCTTTTGGCACGCGCACATCTTGCAAAACAAGCTCGCACGTATTCGATGCGCGAACGCCCATTTTGTCATAATGGCAGTTAATCGTAAACCCCGGCGCATCCGTCGGAACGATAAAAGCGGAAATAATATTTTTTCCTCGTTCATCTTTACCGGTGACAGCGGTTACAATGACTTGGCGAGCATATCCCGCATTTGTAATCCAACATTTTTCTCCGTTAATGACATATTCATCCCCATCTAAAACGGCACGCGTTTGCGTTCCCCCTGCGTCAGATCCTGCATTCGGTTCTGTCAATCCGAACGAACCGAACGTTTCACCTTTTGCCATCGGTACGAGCCATTTCTCTTTTTGTTCTTCTGTCCCGAAATAATAAATTGGGCTAGCACCGAGCGATACAGCGGCCGCATAACTTAACCCTGTTCCACCACACGCTCGACCAATTTCTTCAACCGCAATCGCATACGAAATCGTATCTCCACCAGAGCCGCCATATTGTTCAGGGAACGGAATGCCGAACAGACCGAGCTCGCCCATTTTTTTGAACGTCTCAATTGGAAAAATCGCCTCCTCATCCCATTTCGACGCGTATGGGGCAATTTCCTTTTCCGCAAAATCACGAACCATTTCTTTAATCATTTGTTGTTCTTTCGTTAATTCAAAATGCATTTGTTTTTCCCCCTTTATAAAATGAAAGTATATGAAACCAACAAGCCTGTTTTTATTTCAAACCGACTAGTTGGTCTGTTCACTTTGCAAAAATCGTCATTCTTCGCCTACATGCGATAAAAGAAATGACGAAATGTCTTCATCACGCTTCGCTTCTTCTGTCAAAATCGAGTGTAAAATTAAGTCATTAAAAGCGACTGCGATTTGTTCAATAGACATTGGACCATCAGGCTTATACCATTTGTACATCCAGTTTACCATTCCGATAATTGACAAACCCGCAATTTCGACGGGCACTTCGCTGCGAAACTGTTTTGCTTCAATGCCTTCCCGCAGCACTTGAAAAATAATTTGCTTATACTGCTCACGCTTTTCATTAATTTTTTCAGCGTATGCTGGCTTTAAATATGCAGCCTCTTGATTAAATACTGTAATGTGCGGTTTATATATATGAAAAACTCTCACAAATGAATGAATGATCGCACATAACCGTTTTGTCGGGGTCTTATATTTTACATATGCTTCTTGCGCTTTATTTAGCACATACGTAATAAATACATCGTGAATGTGGTAAAGCAATTCATCTTTCGACTTAAAATTATGATAAAATCCTCCTTTTGATGCCCCACATTCAGCAACAATTCGATCAACCGTCACTCCATGATATCCATACTTTTCAAACAATGTAAGCGCTGTCTCAATAATACGCTCTTTTAATTGCTTTTCAACCATGCATATAATCTCCTTTTTGTTGTATTTTAACATAATATTCAGAAAAATTTAATATTTTTTTAATTATATTAGATATTTTTAAAGGAAAAACAATAAAATTATTGAAATGTTTTACATATTAAAATATAATAATATTCAGAAAATTTTAAAAGGTGGCTACAATGACTACGAACAAATATATCAATACTCTCACAACAATTCTTACACCCTATTTCAACATTTATCGGGATGAAAAGCTCGGCACGTTTCCTTTACCTTTTTATGCACATTACCATCGGCGCGATGAGAAATATTTTATGACAAAAAAATCTAAAATTTGGGCAGTTGAAAATGAACAGTTCATTTTTGCATGGCAAAAAGACGACATCGTCACTAAAGAAGACGTCATACAATTTTCTCAAACATTCGTCGACCATGTACCAAACTACATCTCTAATCATCAAGATCATATGTCTACCGTTTTCATCGGTGCCATTGTCGCACCACGCGCATGTGATGAATCAATAAAGGAGGTGAAACGATTTCGAAAGCTACAGTTTATTCGTTTCGGATTACGCGGTTGGATCGAATGCTATGTCGTTATCATCGCTTTAGAAACGAAACAATTATTTACTCATCGAAAAGCTCGGTCATTTACACATGTTTTCGAAAAACCATTTGAGGAGGATGTGCGTTGAATTTATTAACATTGTTAATTATTTGTGGAGTTATTTTAGTTATTGCCTATTTTACATATGGACGATTTCTTGAAAAACAATTAAAAGTCGACCACAACCGTAAAACACCGGCACACGAAATGTATGACGGTATAGATTACGTACCAGCGAAAAAACCTGTTTTACTCGGACATCATTTCGCTACGATCGCTGGAGGTGGACCGATTGTCGGACCAATCACAGCTGCTGTGTTTGGCTGGTTTCCGGCTGTTTTATGGATCATGATCGGAAGCATTTTTATTGGCGGTGTTCATGATTATACGTCACTACAAGCTTCCATTCGTCATAAAGCACAGTCAATAGGAACGATTATTAAACAATATATGGGGAGTCGCGGACAAGTATTATTTTTAACTTTCTCCATCGCAACACTTATGCTTGTCGTCGGGGTATTCATTATTTTAGTTGCAAATACGTTTGTCGCTGTTCCACAAGCAGCTACAGCATCCGTTTTATTCCTCGGTATTGCGATGATTTTCGGCTTTATTGTCAATCAAATGCGAATGAATTTATTTGTAGCTAGCGTACTTGGAGTTATTGCGATGCTTCTATCTGTATGGATTGGCATTCAATATCCACTTTCATTAAGCGCAACAACATGGTCACTCATTTTATTAGGTTATGCATACGCGGCATCGGTATTGCCTGTATGGATTTTGTTACAACCACGGGATTATTTAAACTCATTTCTTTTATACGGCATGATCGCTGGAGCTGCTGTCGGTATGATTATTGCAGCACCAACCATTCAATTCCCAGCGTTTACCGGACTTTATAACGAAAAGCTCGGATTTTTGTTCCCTATTTTGTTCATTACAATCGCTTGCGGTGCCATTTCTGGCTTCCATTCGCTCGTTTCATCAGGGACGACCGCAAAACAGCTTGATAACGAGAAAAATGGACGATTTATCGCCTATGGCGGTATGTTGTTAGAAGCATTTTTAGCCATCATTTCTGTTGGAACGGTCGCATATTTAACCCAAGCTGACTTTGCTGCTCGTATGAGTGAGCTTGGTGGACCAATTGGTACATTTTCTGCTGGCGTCGGTTACTTTATGTCTCATGTCGGCATCCCAGAAGCAACAGCTGTCACATTCACCGCTCTTACCGCATCAGCATTTTTATTAACAACTTTAGATTCTGCAACGCGGTTAATGCGTTACGCTATTCAAGAACTCGGCGAAGAGCGGACAAACGCATTTAAAAATAACCACATTGCAACAACAGTCGGTCTCATCGGGGCTGGAGCACTTGCATTATCAGGAACATGGCAATCCGTTTGGCCGCTTTTCGGGGCAGCGAACCAAATGCTCGGCGCGCTTGCTTTGCTAGCTGTTTCCGCATGGCTCATGAAAATCGGCGCCAAATCGTTTTATGTTGTCATCCCAATGGTGTTTATGCTCGTTGTGACCATCGCTGCTCTTTGCATGTTAATGTATCAAAACGCATTAGCCCAAAATTGGCTATTAGCCGGATCAGCTTTCGTCCTGTTCGTGTTATGCATTTTCTTAGCTATTGAAGGATGGAGCTCTATGGCAAAAACAACGAAAAAAGAAATCGTTTCTTCTCACCAATAAGTGAAATCCAGTTAGCGCTTTTATCGCGCTAGCTGGATTTTCATATATGGCCGCAAAGTCGAAAACGGAATGAGAAATTCGCGAATGCCGACAGCGTACGGGGCAATTTCGTATAAACCATAATAAACGACAATACCATCTTTCGTCACATAGTAAGGCTGGTCGTTCGGCATGTTTTGTACGACAGCGATCGCATTGTCAAAATATAGATCATTTTCTTTTTTAATTTGGGCGACGATTTCGTCCTTTATCACTTGTTTGTAGTTCGTTCCTTTTTTAAATAAATCGCTCAGTTGCAACGATTTGCCTGTATGAAAATCAAAATTGTTTGGCACTTTCACAGTCATGCCGTGCGCCCCGCCCGTATAGCTGTATAACGTGACCGGAATGCTTAAAATGCCACGTTGATTGTACGTCACTTCATAATTGCTGACAGCCGCATGCAAGCGATACGGAAATCCTTCTTTTTTGCTTATTGCCATATTTTCATGTGCTTCTTTTTCGACTTGACGCTTTAAATCAAGTGATTCCTTTCGTAATAAGCGGTTCACTTGGCGCTGAAACGATGGATTGACTGAACCTGATACGATCGGAATGTTTAAATCGACTTCCATTAGTTCATTTGTATATTTCATTTGCTTCGTTGTCACAGTAAGTGGTTGACTGTACGCTGTCAATATAAATAACATCAACACCATCATCCATATGTTTCGTTGTTTAAGCAAAATTTTCACCTCGTTTGTTTTATCGAAAGTTTGCGTTCAAACAAACGAATTTATGCGTGCTATCATTTTAACATTTGTTTCACTAACTCTCGATTTCGTTCCTTAAACGCTTCGTGATGTGAAGATACCATCGCATACGGATCGGCAGTGGGCTCAATGAAACGTTTCGCACTATTGACTGCATTCGCTGCATCTTGGAAGGCACCTGTAAGTAAATATAACTTTCCATCATATTTTGAAATATCGCCAGCTGCATATAACCCCGGAACAGAACATTCTCCTTTTGCATTTGTCGCAATATAATATTCTTCAACCATTTGAATGGGTAGTTCACTATTGGCAAGCAATGAAGCATCTCGTTCATACCCATGGCTAATAATGACATCATCTACATCGAGTTCCAACACATCGCCCGTCTCATGATTTGTCAGCACTACTCGCTCAATCGTTTCATGATTGCAACTAGCGATCAACTTTGTAATAGTCGTATGGAAAAAACAAGTAGCTGAACTATTCAATAATTGTGTCACTTGTGCTTCATGTCCTTTTAACGATTCATTGCGATAAGTGACATATACCTTTTTCGCAATCGGTACGAGCTCATTTGCCCAATCAATTGCTGTATTTCCTCCACCCGAAATGATCACCGTTTTCTCTTTAAACTGTTTTAACGACTTCACCGTATAATGTAAATTTGTAATCTCAAACTTTTCGGCTCCTTCAATTTGAAGCTTTTGCGGTTTTAATATACCGCTTCCTACTGCAATAATGACCGTTTTCGATATATGTCGTTGACCAGATGATGTGTGTAAAATGAATATGCCGTCTTCTCTTCGCTGAATCGTTTCAACTTTTTCTTTTAATACAACGGTCGGATGAAAGGTAAGCGCTTGTTTAACAAGTTGCTCGCGTAATTTCTCTCCTGTAATCGGGGCATGTCCACCAACATCCCAAATCATTTTTTCCGGGTACACATGTAATTTTCCGCCTAACTGCGGCTGATACTCGATCAATTTCGTTTTCATTTCTCGAAGCCCACTATAAAACGTAGCATATAGCCCTGCCGGACCGCCTCCAATAATCGTCACATCGTATAGTTGTTCCATCGCTATCACCTTTTAAATTTGATTATCATTCTCATTTAAATATACATCTTTTTTCAAACTTTTACAATGTAAAAAGACAGGCCAATGCCTGCCTACTTTTTGCCCGTATAAATGAAAATCGCATCACGAAGGAATTCCGCCATTCCCGATTGTTTTTGATCGTAGTACGCTTTAAACCGCTCATCGTCAACGTACATTTGCGCCAATCCTGCATGCGCTTCTCTTGAGTAATGATCCCAAAAATATCCTAACCATTGACGATGCAATTCCGCTGCTTTTTGCGCAAGCTCCCCTGCTGGATCGCCCGTCAAAAACGCTTCATGCAATACGCGCAATACTTCTTCGCCGAGCTTTGTCGCTTCTTCGTATTGTTCCTGCGTCATATTTTTCACTTTTTCGTTTGATTTGTTCACTTGCTCATCGCCATACTTTTCCCGAATTTCTTTGCCATATTTTCGTTCATTTTCGTCAATAAGCTGCTGTTTAAACGCCTCAAACTTTTCTTTGTCGCTCATGATGATTCTCCCTTCTTTTGCTAATATTGTTTTTTCGACATTGGCGATTAGCGCCTCTAACCGCCTCCGTTCTGCCAAGAGTTTTTCGCGATGCTGCTTCAACGCTTGTACGTCGTCAAATGATGAGGCGGTGATGATTTGCTTAATCGTTTCTAAATCCACCCCGAGCTCGCGATAAAACAAAATTTGCTGGAGCTGGTCTACCTCTTTCGGTCCGTATATGCGATAGCCTGATGCATGAGTCCTCGCTGGTTTTAAAAGACCGATTTCATCGTAATACCGTAGCGTTCGACTCGTCACCCCCGCCAATTTCGCTAACTGTTGCACCGTATATTCCATAGCGCTCACCTCCTGACACTTTCACTATAAACGTTGACGTAACGTCAATGTAAAGCGAAAAAATAAAAAAATCTCGCCACAGGAGCGAGCATTATTTGACTAATCCGTGTTTAAAAGCATAAATGACTGCTTGTGTTCGGTCTTGAACGTCTAGTTTTGCTAAAATGTTGCTGACGTGGACTTTAACTGTTTTTAAGGAAATAAACAATTCCTCCGCAATTTCTTGGTTCGTTTTTCCTTGTGCTATAAGTAGTAGCACTTCCATTTCACGGCTCGTTAGTTGTTCGTGTGGAAGCGATTGTTTTCGCATGCTATTCATCATTTTTCCCGTCACTTCGGGCTCGAATACGGATTGCCCATGAAACGTAGCGCGAATCGCATTCGCAATTTCGCTCGCTTTCGATGTTTTCAACATATAACTGACCGCACCTGCTTCAATCGCTGGATATACTTTATCATCGTCTAAAAAGCTCGTCACGATCATAATTTTCGCTTCCGGCCAAGCGCTTATAATTTGTTTCGTCGCTTCAATGCCGTCCATCGGCTCCATCACTAAATCCATTAAAATAATATCCGGGCGAAGCTGAAGGGCAAGTTCGACCCCTTTTTCTCCGCTTTCGGCTTCCCCGACGACTTCCATATCTGGTTGGGCAGATAAGTACGCAGAAACGCCAAGCCGCACCATTTCATGGTCATCAACAAGCAATACTTTAATCATATAGCTTCCTCCCCTACACAAGCGGTACTTTCACTTCTAAGCGCGTCCCTTTATTTTTTACGCTTACGATTTTCAACGTCCCACCGATTTCAGCCGCTCGTTCGTACATATGTTGCAAGCCGTAAGAGCCGCTTTTTGTCCGTTCGACATCAAAGCCAACCCCATCATCCGACACGCGCAAAATGACAAAACCATCTCGCTCAAGCAACAACACTTCTAACATGTTCGCTTTTGCATGGCGAAGCGTATTGGACACCGATTCTTGCAAAATGCGAAATAAATGATCTTCCACCCCGCGGTCCAGTGTCACCTCTTCTATCTTCCACTTGATCTCCATCGGCACTTTTTGCGCAAGTTCCGCTAACAGCTCTTTCATCCCATCTTGAAGCGATTTTCCTTTCAGCTGCACCGGACGCAAATGAAGCAATAGTGCCCGCATTTCAAGCTGAGATTGGTGAATCATTTGTTCGACGAGTTTTAATTGCTTTTTTCCTTGTTCGCTTCCTGTATACGTTTCCATGAGAGCGGACATCATCATCGATGCGGCAAATAGTTGTTGGCTAACCGAATCATGCAGCTCGCGCGCTAGACGGTTTCGTTCTTCCGAAATGATTCGCTCGATCAACTCTCCTTCATGTTCCGCTTTTTCTGTCGCTAATTTTTGAGTACGTTTCGTTTGTTCGAGCCAATGTTTTTGCAGTTTCTCTATTCTCTCCCATACATCATTCAGTTCTTTTGTCGTTTGTTTGTGCGGCAACTCTGTGTTCCCTTGTTCGATTTGAAGCAACGCATGTTCAATCGCTCGCCATTGTTTTCGCCAAAACCAATCGAACGAAACGCCAAAAAGCACGCCAATACCCCCGCTTGCCATAAACAAAAAAACGACAAACGGCACACCAAGCACCGTTTCATTCCATAATACTGACCATTCCGCAGGCGGAAATGTGAAAGCGTATGAAAGAAACAGCACAACCGCAACGGTAAAAGCGAGCAGAAGTGCCCAAACGATATGCCGGCTCATATTCGTTTCACCTCAACATTCCCAATCGCCATCGAGGTGATGATTTTTAGCTTCTGTCCGGCAGTTTCATACGCTGGCGTTTGGTAAATAAACGTTTGATTCCATAGCCGCTCCGTCTCTTTTGAAAAAATAGATGCTGCCCCAAACAGGACGGAATGAACGACACTTACTTCCATTTCGTATGGAACAAAAATGTGCACATTGCCAATCCAGCCGCGAATGACGATCGTCGCTTCCCCTTTCGGAACGACCGTATAGCTTAAATCAATGATCGTATCGCCAATGCCTGTTTGGATGTTTACATCGCTCCATTCATACGCATGCTCTGGCGTTTTTTGCCGACCGAACAACATGTTTTGAAAAAGCGGTTGACGAAAAACGCCTTCCGTTTCTGCATCGTTTGTTTTCATTTCAGGACGAATAACGACAGGACGCCGCTTCGATTGTGCAAATTGGATAACCGCATAAAACAATAGGGCAACAAGCAAAAACCTGACCGTCATCATCGTCAGCACATGGACAACAAGACCGATGCACCCAAGCCAAAAGGTAATTTTCCCAAGTTTCCGATTCCATTTTTTTCTTCCGATATAAATAAATCCTGCCGAGAAAAGAACAGAAAAAATAATGCCTGGATGAAAAAACACAATTTCTAACGCCAAAATCATGAACGCAAGAAGCACTACCCAACTAACATAGTCAGTCGTTTTTTTCTTATCCACGGGGCATCCCCCTTTCAACAATAACTCAATAAAACGAAAAAGGCGCAACAACGTACGCCTTTAGCATATATGTTTATTGCTCTTGCTGCAACCGCTTTTCTAATTCAGCGATGCGAGCGTCAATCGTATGGCGATAATAATCTGACTGCACTTGTTGCTCGATGCGCTCTAAATATGACTCTGTATCCGCAAACGTAGAAAGCGTCGGGCTTGTATACCCGTCTAGCACTCGATTCATGCGGTAATGCGCCCGTGCGATATTTTCTCGCCCCATCAGCTCCATGCGGCGCATATGCATATCTTTTAGTTGATGTTTCATT
This sequence comes from Anoxybacillus eryuanensis, assembly GCF_051200995.1. Lineage (NCBI taxonomy): Bacteria > Bacillati > Bacillota > Bacilli > Caryophanales > Anoxybacillaceae > Anoxybacillus > Anoxybacillus eryuanensis. The sequence goes on from NZ_JBPODS010000018.1 coordinate 34,580, forward strand.
TGTTCGTATTTCTTTTCTAGTTCCAACAACTGTTCGCTCGTTTGGTCTAGCAGTTGCTTTAATCGCACCGCCCGCTCTTCGTACTGCATATGCTCATGAGATGCAAACGCAAACAGTTCGGCTTCCCCTGCTTTTGAGGCAATGTCCGCCTGTTTTTTCCGCTTTTCCGCCAGCTGCACAGCTTCGCGATATTCGCGCGTAAACTGCTCTTTTAATAAGTATTGGCGCTCAAGTAGCTTCCGTACTTTTTCTACTTCTTGTTCGCATTGGCGTAAGTATTCATTTAACACCGCAATCGGATTTTTCTTTTCCTTTTCATCCAACCATTCATGAATATCTGCCGCAATCATCGTTTTCATCCGAGAAAGTAAACCCACTGTTCTCCACTCCTTTAATAATGTTTTTGTAGCTCCGCCCATTGTTTTTCGAAGTTCACGAACGGATCGTCAACGACGTGCACCACTTCTTTCGGTTCGTTCCATTTTTTATACGCGACATAAAGCACATATGCTGCGACAATGGCAATAAGCGCCGGTACATTCGAAACGCTCGCCATAAGCGCAGCCAAGCCAATGAGCGCCCAAACGACTTTGCCGAACGTCGAACCGGCTTTGAAAAACTTCTTGACCGCATAATATAAAATCGCCAAGCTGATCGCTAACCCAACGAGCGGTCCGAGGTGAAACATAAGCACAAACACCGCTATACCGCCTAAAAACAACCATCCGATTTTTTTCAACATCTCCTTCGCCTCCTTCCTTGCTTTCATCTTACCGTTTCTCCTTTTTTTCTATCATGTCCCATAGCTATATTTTCTCCTACGACTCGAGGCGTATTTTTAAGTGATAAGAGTCGTTTCAATTCTTATGCGAAGGAGGTATAATAGTAATGGTTCATCACCAAATTTTGTGATTTAGTGACAAAAAAGAGAAAGCACTGACGAAATCCTGGCAATAATGTTAGTGGTGAAATCAACATTAAGGA
>NZ_JBPODS010000019.1:0-30297 GCF_051200995.1 Anoxybacillus eryuanensis
TCACACCCGTTCCCATCCCGAACACGGAAGTTAAGCTCTCCAGCGCCGATGGTAGTTGGCGGGACACCGCCTGCGAGAGTAGGACGTTGCCGGGCGGACATAGCAAGTTAGAGAGCATATCGATTTTGTTCTCTAACTTTTTTTGTCCATGTATTTGCGTTTAACGCTTTTACAATCCTCTCCCCCATAGTGAAGAGCTAACCAATATCGGTTAGCTCATTTTTTATTTAATTTCTACTTTTCTCTTTATATGATCCGGAATAAGGCGATGTAACTGAATAAAAAGCAACCCATTCTCGTACACAGCTTCTACTTTCTCACCTACAGGAAAAGGAAGCTGTATCACTCGTTCAAAAGGCCCTTGTGTTATTCCTTCCTCAATTAATTCAAATCCTTCGAAGTGTAATTGAACATTTGCTTTTATTTCCAACGTATTATAGTGAACATATACTTCTGCATCATGTACATGTTCTAAACCTGGGATAGCTGCAACGATGAGTAGCTCATTTTCACGACGGTATATGTTGACTCCTGGAAAATGGGAAGAAAAAGCATTTGATGATCCCCAAAATGGGTTAGAAAAAAACGCTTCCCATTGTTTCGTCCAGTCCATTGTTTTCCCCTCTTTCTTTTTCTTTTCATTATACGATGAAAAGGTAAAATGGTGATTTTAATCAAAAACCGAACATTAATTATTTTAATTAATAAAATGTTCGATTTTGTGTTGACATGATTGAAAAATGACTGGTAAGATGAAAGTAAATGAATACATTATTAAACCCTCATATAATTTTGGGAATATGGCCCAAAAGTCTCTACCCAATAACCGTGAATTATTGGACTATGAGGGAAAGGATCCTATTGGTTTTTTTCACCCTAGGGGCGAAATATGTCCAGAACGATGCTTTCCCTTATGCTCGAGGGGCGTTGTTCTGGATTTTTTTCTGATTATAAAAAGAGGTGAATACGGATGCAGCCACTTGTCGCTGTTATTATGGGAAGTCAATCAGATTGGGAAACGATGCGTCATGCATGTGATATATTAGAAGAATTGCATATTCCGTTTGAAAAAAAAGTTGTTTCAGCTCACCGTACACCGGACTTTATGTTTACGTATGCTGAAACAGCTGAAGAGCGCGGCATTAAAGTCATTATCGCTGGAGCTGGTGGAGCCGCTCATTTGCCTGGAATGGTAGCAGCCAAAACAACATTACCTGTCATCGGTGTTCCAATTATGTCTAAGACGTTGAACGGCTTAGATTCGTTGTTATCTATTGTTCAAATGCCAGGCGGGGTGCCAGTTGCGACCGTAGCGATCGGAAAAGCAGGTGCAATCAATGCCGCGCTGCTTGCTGCTTCGATTCTTGGAACGTATGAACCAACGTATATGGAAGCGTTACGTGCACGACGTGAAGCCATTCGAAAACAAGTGATGGAAAGTAGTGATCAGCTTGACTAAAACGATTGTCCCGGGGCAAACGATTGGCATTATTGGCGGTGGGCAGTTAGGAAGAATGATGGCGATCGCTGCAAAAGAGATGGGGTTTTTTGTAGCGGTACTCGACCCGACTCCTCAATCTCCGTGCGCGCAAGTGGCCGATATTGAAATTGTTGCTTCATATAGTGATGAGGAAGCGTTACGTCAGTTAGCCGAAGTAAGTGATGTTGTGACGTATGAGTTTGAAAATATTGATGCGGAGGCGTTGAATCGATTAGTAGAGAAGGCGTATGTGCCTCAAGGAAGCGAGCTGCTTGCTATTACGCAACATCGTTGGAAAGAAAAACGGGCTATTCAGTCTGCAGGTTTGCCTGTTGCTCCTTATCGTCTGGTGCTAAAAGAAGAAGAATTAGAACGAGCGATTCGAGAGATTGGCATTCCATCTGTGTTAAAAACGTGCCGCGGGGGATATGATGGAAAAGGGCAAGTCGTCATTAGGTGCTTGGATGATATACATGTAGCTCGTCCGCTTTTAGCTTATGGTGAGTGTGTATTGGAAGCATGGGTACCGTTTGTCAAAGAGTTATCGATTATCGTTGTACGTAGTGTCTCTGGTGAAATGGCACTGTTTCCTGTCGTAGAAAACATTCATCGCGAGAACATTTTGCATGAAACAATTGCCCCAGCTCAAGTCAGTCAACTAATCATTGAACAGGCAGAAACATATGCGAAGCAGTTAGCCGAAGCGTTCCAACTAGTGGGTACGTTAGCTATTGAAATGTTTTTGACAGAAGACGGACAATTGTATATTAATGAGCTTGCCCCTAGACCGCACAACTCAGGTCATTATACAATAAACGGTTGTATCACATCACAATTTCAGCAACATATTCGTGCCATTTGTGATTGGCCGCTTGGCAGTACCGATTTATTAAAACCTACAATGATGGTCAATATTTTAGGTGAACATGTCGATGCAGTCATCCAGAATATCGCTCAATTTCGTGATGCTCATGTTCATTTTTATGGAAAAAAAGAGGCAAAGCCGAAGCGGAAAATGGGACATATCACGTGGTTAGCTGAAGATGTCGATGCGATGCAACGAAAAATAGACGAGTTAGCGATTTGGACAGATCGGAGGATGAACGTATGATTGAACGTTATACAAGACCAGAAATGGGTGCGATTTGGACGGAGGAAAACCGTTTTCGTGCTTGGCTGGAAGTCGAAATTTTAGCTTGTGAAGCTTGGGCTGAGTTAGGTGTGATCCCGAAAGAAGATGTTGTAAAAATTCGTCAAAATGCTTCATTCGATATTGCGCGTATTAAAGAAATTGAAGAAGAGACGCGTCATGATGTCGTTGCCTTTACTCGTGCGGTGTCAGAAACGTTAGGAGAAGAACGAAAATGGGTACATTATGGACTTACGTCTACCGATGTTGTTGACACAGCATTATCATACTTATTAAAACAAGCAAATGAAATTTTATTGCGCGACTTAGAAAACTTTATTGCGGTATTAAAAGAGAAAGCGATCGAACATAAATATACGGTCATGATGGGGCGAACGCACGGTGTACATGCCGAGCCGACGACATTTGGATTAAAATTGGCGCTCTGGTATGCCGAAATGGAGCGCAATTTGGAGCGGTTTAAGCAAGCAGCGGAAACGGTGCGCGTTGGTAAAATTTCAGGGGCTGTCGGTACGTATGCAAACATTGACCCGTTTGTCGAACAGTACGTATGCGAAAAACTCGGTTTGCAGCCTGCGCCTATTTCAACCCAAACGTTACAGCGTGATCGCCATGCGCACTACATGGCGACGCTCGCTTTAATTGCGACATCGATTGAAAAATTTGCGGTTGAAATTCGCGGACTGCAAAAAAGCGAAACACGTGAAGTGGAAGAGTTTTTCGCTAAAGGACAAAAAGGTTCATCAGCGATGCCACATAAACGCAACCCGATCGGTTCAGAAAATATGACAGGAATGGCGCGCGTCATTCGCGGCTATATGTTAACAGCATATGAAAATGTCCCGCTTTGGCATGAGCGCGACATTTCGCATTCGTCAGCGGAGCGCATTATTTTGCCGGATGCAACGATTGCCTTAAATTACATGCTCAATCGCTTTACGAACATCGTGAAAAACTTGACCGTATTCCCTGAAAACATGAAGAAAAACATGGATCGCACCCTTGGGCTTATTTATTCGCAACGTGTATTACTTGCGCTTATTGACACAGGCATGACCCGTGAGGAAGCGTATGATCTCGTACAGCCGAAAGCGATGGAAGCGTGGGAAAAACAAGTGCCGTTTCGTTCGTTAATTGAAGCGGACGAAATGATTACAAGCCGTTTAACAAAAGAGCAAATCGCTGATTGCTTTGATTATAACTATCATTTAAAACATGTTGATACGATTTTTTGTCGACTTGGTTTGCAGTAGGTAAGGCCAATGCCTTGCCTACATAATAAAAATTCCTAATATTCTGGATAAACGGGGGAGAGAACATGCAAAAGCAACACCTTCTATATGAAGGAAAGGCGAAGAAAGTATATGCGACAAATGAAGAGCGCGTACTATGGATTGAATATAAAGATGAAGCAACTGCATTTAACGGTGAAAAAAAAGCAACGATTGCTGGAAAAGGAAGACTAAACAATGAGATTACAAGTTTACTATTTTCTTTGCTGCATGAAGCGGGTGTGAACAATCACTTTATTCGTAAAATATCTGACAACGAACAGCTTGTGCGTCAAGTGACGATCATTCCCCTCGAAGTTGTTGTCCGCAATATTGTCGCCGGTAGTCTAGCAAAACGAATCGGGCTCAAGGAAGGAACTGCACTCGAGAAACCGATTGTAGAGTTTTACTACAAAAACGATGACTTAGGCGATCCTCTATTAACAGAAGATCATATTGCCGTGTTGCAGCTCGCCTCTTGTGATGAGCTTTTGCATATGAAACAAATGGCGCTACGCGTGAACGACATTTTCATTTCCTTATTTCGTTCATGTGACTTACAGCTTGTCGACTTCAAATTAGAGTTTGGAAGAGATGAAACGGGAGCGGTGCTGTTAGCGGATGAAATTTCCCCAGATACGTGTCGATTATGGGATGTACACACGAAAGAGAAATTTGATAAAGATGTATTTCGCCGCGATTTAGGCGACTTAACAGAAACATATACGAAACTGTTACAAAGATTAGGAGGATTATCATGTACAAAGTAAAAGTGTATGTCACATTGCGTGAAAACGTATTAGACCCACAAGGCAATGCTGTGAAAGGGGCATTGCATAGCTTAAACTATGGTGAAGTGCAAGATGTACGGATTGGAAAGTTTATGGAGTTGATCGTGGAAAAAAGCGACCGCGATATTGATACAATCGTGAAGGAAATGTGTGAAAAATTGTTAGCGAACACAGTCATTGAAGATTATCGCTATGAGATTGAGGAGGTCGTCGTTCAGTGAAATTTGCGGTCGTTGTATTTCCAGGTTCAAACTGTGATATCGACATGTATCATGCCATTTCGGATGAATTAGGAGAAGAAGTGGAATACGTTTGGCATGACGCACATTGTTTAGATGAGTTTGATGCGATTCTGTTACCGGGCGGTTTTTCATATGGTGATTATTTACGCTCTGGAGCGATTGCCCGTTTTTCTAACGTGATGAAAGCGATCAAAAAAGCAGCCAATGACGGAAAACCGATTTTAGGTGTATGTAACGGATTTCAAATTTTACTCGAAGCAGGGCTTCTTCCAGGGGCGATGCGACGCAACAATACGTTAACGTTTATTTGCCGCCCGGTAAAGCTTCGTGTTGAAAATAATGAAACGATGTTTACATCCCAATACGAACGGGGAGAAATCATTACAATTCCGATTGCGCACGGCGAAGGAAACTATTATTGTGATGAACAAACGTTACAACAGCTCATTGCCAACAACCAAATCGTTTTTCGGTACGAGGGAGAAAATCCGAACGGTAGTTTACACAACATTGCAGGCATCGTGAATGAAAAAGGAAACGTGCTCGGGATGATGCCACACCCTGAACGAGCTGTTCATGAATTGCTTGGAGGAGCTGACGGATTAAAACTATTTCAATCAATTGTGACATATTGGAGGGACGCGCATGTCGTTACTACTTGAGCCAAGTCCAGCAATAATTAAAGAGCAAAAATTGTATCGTGAAATGGGATTAACAGACGAAGAATTTGCGATGGTGGAACGTATTCTTGGGCGCTCGCCAAATTATACAGAAACGGGCATTTTCTCTGTCATGTGGTCGGAACATTGCAGCTATAAAAATTCGAAACCTGTATTAAAAAAGTTTCCGACAGAAGGAAAGCATGTGCTCCAAGGGCCAGGAGAAGGTGCAGGCATTGTAGATATCGGGGATGGATTAGCGGTAGCGTTTAAAATTGAAAGCCATAACCACCCGTCTGCGATTGAACCGTATCAAGGGGCTGCCACGGGTGTTGGGGGAATTATTCGCGATGTATTCTCAATGGGTGCGCGACCAATTGCATTATTAAACTCGCTTCGCTTTGGCGAATTAACGTCACCGCGTGTGAAATATTTATTTGAGCGCGTTGTCGCAGGCATTGCTGGATACGGAAATTGCGTCGGCATTCCGACCGTTGGCGGTGAAGTGCAATTTGATGCGGCATACGAAGGAAATCCGCTTGTAAATGCGATGTGCGTTGGGCTTATTCGCCATGAAGATATTCAAAAAGGAATCGCATCAGGCGTTGGAAATACGGTCATGTATGTCGGGGCAAAAACGGGGCGTGACGGAATTCACGGAGCGACATTTGCATCGGAGGAATTAACGGAACAATCTGAACAAAAACGTCCAGCTGTGCAAGTCGGAGATCCATTTATGGAAAAATTGCTCCTTGAAGCTTGTTTAGAGGTCATTCATTCCGATGCGCTTGTTGGGATGCAAGATATGGGAGCTGCTGGCTTAACAAGCTCGTCAGCGGAAATGGCGAGCAAAGCAGGTTCTGGGATCGAACTGAATTTAGATCTCGTGCCACAACGCGAAACAGGGATGACGCCGTATGAAATGATGTTATCCGAGTCACAAGAGCGCATGCTTCTTGTCGTCAAAAAAGGTCGTGAACAAGAAATTGCAGATGTATTTGCAAAATACGGACTTGAGGCGAAAGCGATTGGTCGTGTAACAGATGATCATATGTTGCGGTTGTATCATCGCGGAGAAGTCGTTGCTGAAATCCCGGTTGATGCGCTTGCCAAAGATGCGCCTGTTTATCATAAACCTTCGCAAGAACCAGCGTATTATCGCGAGTTTCAAACGATACAATACACACCGGCAGTTGACAATTACGAAGAAACACTACTTGCACTATTAAGTCAGCCAACGATCGCAAGTAAAGAATGGGTGTATGAGCAATACGATTATATGGTGCGAACAAATACGGTTGTTGCTCCAGGGTCTGATGCAGCTGTTTTACGCATTCGTGGCACAAATAAAGCGCTAGCGATGACAACCGATTGTAATTCTCGTTACGTATATTTAGATCCAGAAGTCGGGGGGAAAATTGCGATTGCAGAAGCAGCACGCAACATCGTTTGTTCCGGTGCTCAGCCGCTTGCTGTTACCGATTGCTTAAACTTTGGCAGTCCAGAGAAACCAGAAATTTTTTGGCAAATAGAAAAAGCGGTAGAAGGAATGAGCGAAGCGTGTCGAGTGCTAGAGACGCCTGTCATTAGCGGAAATGTATCGCTTTATAATGAAACGAACGGCGAAGCCATTTATCCGACACCGATTGTCGGCATGGTTGGCATCGTTGAACATATGAGCCATGTGACGACGCAATCGTTTAAACAACCTGGCGACTTCATTTATGTCATTGGGGAAGCAAAGCAAGAATTTGGCGGAAGTGAGTTGCAAAAATGGCTAACAGGTCGCATTTTTGGAAAGGCTCCAACGATTGATTTACATGTGGAGGCGAAACGCCAAAAACAGCTTCTCGCTGCGATTCGAGCTGGGGTTGTGGCATCAGCACACGATGTATCAGAAGGGGGCTTAGCGGTTGCACTTGCGGAATGTCTAATGAGCGCACAAGGTTTAGGGGCGCATGTGACCATTCAAGGCGATGTCGTTTCGGAACTATTTAGCGAAACGCAATCACGCTTTGTCGTTTCTGTGAAAAAGGAACATCAGCAAACGTTTGAACAGCTTGTTCAAGCAGTATGTATCGGAGAAGTGACAAACGATGGAACGCTTCATGTGGCAAATGGGGATACATGCATTCTCCATGTTCCAGTAGAAACAATGCGAAATGTATGGAAAGGAGCTATTCCATGCTTGCTGAAATCAAAGGATTAAATGAAGAGTGTGGGATTTTTGGCATTTGGGGACATGAGGAAGCAGCAACGTTGACGTATTACGGATTGCACAGTTTACAACATCGTGGACAAGAAGGTGCAGGAATTGTTGTTGGAGGCAACGGAACGTTACAATTTCATAAAGGACTTGGTTTAGTCACAGAGGTGTTTAGTCGCGGTGAACTAGAACAATTAACGGGCATGGCTGCGATCGGCCACGTCCGTTACTCTACTGCTGGTGGGGGCGGATATACGAATGTTCAACCGCTTTTGTTCCGTTCTCAAGGTGGCAGTTTAGCGCTTGCACATAACGGAAATTTAGTCAATGCTGATGAGTTACGCTTGCGTTTAGAGCAACAAGGAAGTATTTTTCAAACAACGTCTGATACAGAAGTGCTCGCTCATTTAATTAAGCGTAGCGATGAACCAATTTTAAAAGAGAGGATTAAAGAAGCGTTGACGCATTTACGTGGCGCTTTTGCCTTTTTAATTTTAACGGAAACAGAAATGTATATCGCTCTTGATCCACATGGCTTTCGCCCTTTATCGCTTGGACGTTTAGGCGAGGCGTACGTTGTGGCATCGGAAACGTGTGCGTTTGATGTCATTGGTGCCACATACGAGCGAGAAGTGGAACCGGGGGAGCTCATTATGATCAATAAGCAAGGTGTGCGCTCTGAACGTTTTGCTCCTAAGGTCGCTCGCTCCATTTGCAGTATGGAATATATTTATTTCGCTCGTCCGGATAGCAATGTGGATGGCATTAACATTCATACCGCGAGAAAAAATCTTGGGAAGCGATTAGCATTTGAAGCACCTGTTGAAGCAGATGTCGTCACTGGTGTACCGGATTCAAGTATTTCGGTAGCCATTGGTTATGCGGAAGCAACAGGTATTCCATACGAGTTAGGGTTAATTAAAAATCGGTATGTTGGACGGACGTTTATTCAACCGTCGCAATCACTTCGGGAACAAGGGGTAAAAATGAAATTGTCGCCTGTTCGAGGGGTTGTAGCAGGGAAACGAGTCGTCATGGTTGATGACTCTATTGTGCGTGGAACGACGAGCAAGCGTATTGTACGCATGCTTCGTGAGGCAGGAGCAACGGAAGTGCATGTGCGCATTAGCTCCCCACCAATTACGCATCCATGTTTTTATGGTATTGATACATCAACGAAAGAAGAGCTGATTGCAGCTAATCATACCATCGAACAAATTCGACAACTCATTGAAGCGGACTCCCTTGCATTTTTAAGCCAAGAAGGGCTTTTGCAAGCGATTGGAAGACCGAACGATTCCACAAACTGTGGGCAATGTTTAGCTTGTTTTACAGGACAATATCCGACGAAGATAGGAGGGGAGCACGTTGGCACATGCGTACAAGCAAGCTGGTGTGAATATTGAAGCTGGTTATGAAGCTGTAGAGCGGATGAAAAAACATGTCGCAAAAACAGCTCGGATGGGTGCATTTGGAAGTTTAGGTGGCTTTGGAGGAACGTTTGATCTATCTTTGCTCGGGTATAAACAACCTGTCCTTGTATCAGGAACAGACGGAGTAGGAACGAAACTGATGCTTGCGTTCGCCTTAGATCGGCACGATACAATTGGAGTAGACTGTGTAGCGATGTGTGTGAATGATATTGTCGTACAAGGAGCAGAGCCGCTTTTTTTCCTTGACTACATCGCATGCGGAAAAGCAGTACCTGAAAAAATCGAGCATATTGTAAAAGGAATTTCTGATGGTTGCATCGAGGCAGGCTGTGCGCTCATTGGAGGGGAAACAGCAGAAATGCCAGGCATGTACGGTGAAGATGAATATGATGTAGCTGGTTTTGCAGTTGGTGTGGTAGAAAAAGAAAAGCTTGTGACAGGTGAGGCGATTGTCCCTGGCGATGTGCTAATCGGTTTAGCTTCAAGTGGTTTGCATAGTAATGGATATTCGCTTGTTAGAAAAATTATAAAAGATGCTCATTTACAGTTAAATCATATATATGAACCGTTTTCTCGCTCGCTTGGCGAGGAGTTGTTAACGCCTACACGCATTTATGTCCGATCGGTACTTGAGGCATTAAAACAATTTCGTGTGAAAGGAATGGCACATATTACGGGGGGCGGTTTTATCGAAAACATTCCACGTATGTTGCCAAAGGGATTACAAGCCGAAATAGACTACGGTTCATGGCCGATTCCGCCGATTTTTAACTTTTTACAACAACATGGACAACTACAACGAATGGAAATGTTCAATATTTTTAATATGGGAATCGGTTTTGTGCTAGCTATCGATAGCGATGTTGTGCCAGACGTTGTGCAGTTGCTTGAATCGTGCGGAGAGAAAGTATATATCATCGGTCGGATCAAAGAGGGAGCAGGTGTATCGTTTGCTGGGGGAAAAATCGAATGAAGCGAATAGCTATTTTTGCGTCGGGAAGCGGAACGAATTTTCAAGCGATTATCGATGCGGTAAAAAAAGGAGATATTCAAGCAGAAGTAGCGCTTCTCGTATGTGATCGACCGCATGCCAAAGTGATTGAACGAGCCATTCGTGAATACGTGCCGGTATTTGTTTTTAACCCTAAACAGTACGAAACAAAACAACAGTTTGAACGTGAGATTTTACAACAACTACAACAAAAAGAAATTGACTGGATCGTTCTTGCGGGCTATATGCGCCTCATCGGTTCGACGCTTTTACAGGCATATCCGAACAAAATCATAAACATTCACCCTTCTCTTTTGCCGGCGTTTCCGGGTAAAGATGCAATTGGTCAAGCATACCGTTATGGCGTGAAAGTGACGGGGGTCACCGTGCATTACGTTGATGAAGGAATGGATACCGGACCAATTATTGCGCAACGGGCACTATATATTGATGATGGAGAGCCGTTAGAAAGTGTTGAGCGTCGTATTCATGAGATTGAACATACATTGTATTCACAAGTCATTCAACAATTGCTGACGGAGAAAGGAAGTACAAAGGATGAAAAAGCGAGCGATTATTAGCGTGTCAAATAAAAAAGGAATTGTTACATTCGCCAAGCAACTAGCTGAGCTTGGAGTGGAAATCATTTCAACAGGTGGAACGAAGCGTGTATTAGCAGAACACGGAATCCCTGTGACAAGCATTTCTGATGTCACAAACTTCCCAGAAATTTTAGATGGACGGGTGAAAACATTACATCCAAACATTCATGGCGGGCTGTTAGCTGTTCGAGATGACGAAACACATCAACAGCAACTGAAAGCACATGACATTACACCGATCGATTTTGTTGTGGTGAATTTATATCCATTTCAAGAAACGATTGCAAAGCCGAACGTGACTTTGATGGAAGCTATTGAACAGATCGATATTGGTGGTCCGACAATGCTTAGAGCGGCAGCGAAAAATCACACTTACGTCACAGCTGTTGTTGATCCTGCTGATTATGATGTAGTCATTGAACAGTTAAAACAATATGGCGAAGTATTGTTCGAGACGAGACGAGCGTTAGCAGCTAAAGTGTTCCGTCATACCGCAGCGTACGATGCAATGATTGCGCAATATTTGACAAATGTCATCGGAGAAACATATCCAGAAACGATGACAATGACGTTTGTGAAAAAACAATCGTTGCGATACGGCGAAAATCCACATCAAACGGCAGCATTTTACGAAAGACCACTCAGCTCACCGTTTTCTATTGCGGCAGCGAAGCAGCTACACGGAAAAGAGTTGTCATACAACAACATTAACGATGCCAACGCAGCGTTGCAAATTGTTGCGGAATTTACTGAACCAGCAGCGGTAGCAGTGAAGCATATGAATCCGTGTGGAGTCGGCGTTGGCGAAACGATTGCAGAAGCGTTTCAAAAAGCTTATGAAGCCGACCCAACGTCCATTTTTGGCGGCATCGTGGCGCTTAATCGCGAGGTTGACGAACAGACAGCTGCGAAATTACATGACATTTTTTTAGAAATTGTTATCGCTCCGTCGTTCACAGAACAAGCACTTGCGATTTTAACGAAAAAGAAAAATATTCGTCTATTAACTGTTGATTTTCAATCAGAACGGAAACAAGAACCATTTTTCGTATCGGTGCGCGGTGGATTACTTGTTCAAGATGAAGATATATACACGATTGATGATGCGAACATTCAAGTTGTGACTGAAAGACAGCCGACAGAAGAAGAATGGGCGAATTTAACGTTCGCTTGGCGTGTTGTGAAGCATGTGAAATCAAATGCGATTGTGTTAGCGAAAGATGGGATGACAATTGGTGTTGGCGCTGGTCAAATGAATCGTGTGGGAGCGGCAAAAATTGCAATTGAGCAAGCAGGCGAGAATGCTAACGGCGCAGTATTAGCATCCGACGCCTTTTTCCCGATGAGCGATACAGTGGAGGTGGCTGCCCAAGCGGGAGTCACAGCTATTATTCAACCGGGCGGTTCGATTCGCGATGAAGATTCGATTCAAAAAGCAAATGAATACGGTATTGCGATGGTATTTACAGGAGTACGTCATTTTAAACATTAAAGGAGGCGCCGAACGATGAAAGTGCTTATTATCGGGCGCGGTGGTCGAGAACATGCGCTTGTATGGAAAGTAGCCCAAAGCTCGCTTGTCACTCGCGTATATGTCGCGCCAGGAAACGACGGAATGGCTTCGATTGCTACGCGTGTTCCGATTTCAGAAACGGATGTCGAAGCGCTAGCTCAGTGGGCGAAAAAAGAAGCGATCGATTTAACGATCGTTGGTCCGGAAGCCCCACTGTTAGCAGGTATTGTCGATCGTTTTGAAAGGGAAGGATTGCGTATTTTTGGCCCGAAACAACAAGCGGCATTCATTGAAGGAAGCAAAGCGTTTGCGAAAAAAATCATGAGAAAATACAACATTCCAACAGCGAACTATGCGACATTTACAAATTATGATGACGCTGTACGTTATGTACGAGAGCAAGGTGCACCAATCGTTATTAAAGCCGATGGACTTGCGGCTGGAAAAGGTGTCACGGTGGCCATGACAGTGGAAGAGGCGCTTGGCGCGTTACATGACTTGATGGTTGCGAAAAAGTTTGATGAAGCAGGTGCTCAAGTTGTCATTGAGCAATATTTACAAGGCGAAGAATTTTCCTTGATGGCGTTTGTGCACGGGGAGTGCGTATATCCGATGGTTATCGCCCAAGATCATAAGCGAGCATTTGATGGCGATCAAGGTCCGAACACGGGAGGAATGGGGGCGTATTCCCCTGTTCCGCAAATTAGTGAGCAAACGGTTTATGAAGCGGTTGAAACAATTGTGAAGCCGACAGCAATGGCTTTGAAGCAAGAAGGATGTTCATTTACAGGATTTTTATATGCAGGATTAATTGCTACAGAAGAAGGACCAAAAGTGATTGAATTTAATGCGCGATTTGGCGATCCTGAAGCACAAGTCATTTTACCACGGCTACAAAACGATCTTGTTGAAGTGATTGTTTCGTTATTAGAGGGTCAACCGATTACATTACATTGGAGTGACGAAACAACGATTGGGGTTGTTTTAGCGGCGAAAGGGTACCCTGAACAATATGAAAAAGGCAGTGTTATTCGCGGGCTAGAACGTATAACGAAAGCACAAATTTTCCACGCCGGTACAAAGCTTGTAAATGATGAGTGGGTAACGGATGGAGGACGAGTGCTCCTCGTTGTTGCTAATGGAAAGACATTAGAAGAAGCACAACGTCTTGTGTATGAACAAATTCAGTATATTTCATGCGATCAACTGTTTTATCGGCACGATATTGGCCATAAAGCTATCGCGCACGCCGCTTGCGAACGTATACAAAACTAAGAGCGACGAGACTGCCAATGAGAAGAATGAGAACGAAGAACGTATCTGTTATATATTCTGCAATCATATTTGCTCTCTCCTTTTTTACCCCCTTGTACGCATACAAGGGGGTTATTGTTACGAAGGGTTGACCGGTTCAATAGGAATCGCTTTCTCTTGTTCACGATTTTTTTCACAATGGCACTGATATCGTTCAAACAACGCCATAACAGGGCAAAAGCGAACAATACCTTCTGCAATTTTCATCGCAGCGAGCATAATGACCCATATATACGATTCGCGCCACGGTTTACGGGAAAGATTGGCTGTTGCCCAAGCAAGCATAGTAAATCCGCATGTAATGCGAATCATCGCGTTAATCATACCGATGTTTTGTTTCATGTTATTCCTCCTTTTTGTTTGTGAATTTCGCTTTCATCCGTTAAAATGTGTATATACGATGGTACGATTTAGGAGGAAAGCGATGATGATTGAAAAACGGTATCGATGGAAAAGCGAACAAATTCGTAAGCACGTTGCGATTGTTGATGGCAAACAAGCGCCAACGAAAGTGCTGCTGAATGCCACATACTTACATCCATACATACGTCAATGGGTGAAAGGGAACGTATGGATTTGCGATGACCGAATTGTATACGTCGGTCCGAATAAACCGAAGCGATTGGATTCATGCGAAGTCGTTGATTGCACGAATCAGATGCTTGTTTCTGGTTACATCGAGCCTCATGCTCATCCGTTTCAGTTATATAATCCCCAGACGTTAGCGGAATATGCAGCTCAATTTGGAACAACGACACTCATTAACGATAATTTATTTCTTTTTTTACAGTTGACAAAAAAGAAAGCGTTTTCTTTTTTGGTAGCTATGGAAAAACAACCTGTCACGATGTATTGGTGGTGCCGACTTGATCCACAAACAGAAATGGACGGAGAAGAACACCTTTTTTCATATAAAAACATGAAAGGTTGGCTTGAAAATGATGCGGTTTTGCAGGTCGGAGAACTAACAGGATGGCCAAAACTGTTAGAAGGGGATGATTTCATTCTTCATTGGATGCAAGAAGCGAAAAAGCTCGGTAAAAAAGTGGAAGGTCATTTTCCGGGAGCTTCAGATCGCACGTTAACGAAAATGAAACTGTTTGGCGCGGATGCTGACCATGAAGCGATGACTGGCAGCGATGTACATAAGCGCTTGATGCAAGGGTATACCGTATCATTGCGCCATTCGTCCATCCGACCAGATTTGCCGACATTGCTTAAAGAGATGAAACAATGCGGGATTCATCATTACGATCATTGCATGTTTACGACAGATGGCTCAACGCCGGCTTTTTATGAGGACGGAATGATCGATGAGATGATTCGTATCGCCTTGCAAGAAGGAGTGCCTGAAATCGAAGCATATAGCATGGCCACATGGAACGTCGCTCGTTATTATAATATCGATCATTTGCACGGAAGCATTACACCAGGGCGTATTGCACACATTAATATTCTTGAACATGCTTCCAATCCGACACCGATCTCTGTTTTAGCAAGCGGACAATGGGTAAAACGTGATGGCGTTCCTGTTCATGCTTTCTCAACGATGGAATGGGACGTACATGGTCTTGCACCGCTTTCTTTGTCTTGGGATTTACAGATGGATGATTTGCAGTTTTCGATGCCATTAGGCATGTATATGGAAAACTCGGTCATTATTAAGCCATATTCGATTTCCATTGATACATCATCGGATGAGTTATCTGTCGATCACGACGAAAGCTTTTTAATGCTTATTGATCGTAATGGAAAATGGCGTGTAAACACCGTATTAAAAGGATTTGCTACACATGTGCAAGCACTTGTTAGCTCGTATTCGAATACGGGAGACATTATTTTGATCGGGAAAAGTAAGCGTGATCTATTGCTTGCCTTTAAACGGATGAAACAAATTGGAGGCGGTATCGTTTTATGTGAGCAAGGGGAAGTCATTCATGAAATTCCTCTTCCGCTAGGTGGATTAATGTCAGCGAAACCAATGAGAGAGCTGATGCAAGAGGAAAAAGCGCTTGGGAAATTGTTGCGGGAGCGCGGTTATACGTTTGCTGATCCGATTTACACACTGCTCTTTTTATCGTCGACCCATCTACCTTATGTTCGCATTACACCGAAAGGAATTTACGATGTGATGCATAAAACAGTACTCTTTCCAACAATAATGCGTTAAAATATAAAAGGAACGGAAAATGAAAGGTTGGGTTCATGTTGCGGCGATTATTTTTTCTGTTGATGATCACGATGGTGTTTTTATTGGGCATCGGATGTCAACGTACAGAGTCAAACATAAAAGAAAAGGAGTCCCCACCAACAACCGTTGAACAAAAAAATGAACCAGAAACAAAAGACATAGCTTGGATGTTTCCGTTAACAGGCATGCCAACAAATGAAAAAACGATGCAACGTGCGGTGGCAGTGATGATCAATAACTATCCTGCTGCACGGCCACAATCGGGGTTACACAAAGCAGACATCGTGTATGAAGTGCTTGCAGAAGGAGATATTACACGGCTGTTAGCGATTTACCAAAGCGAACAACCTGATATCATCGGGCCTGTTCGAAGCGCAAGAGATTATTTTGTTCACCTAAGCAACGGTTTTCATGCGTTATACGTATGTCATGGATGGAGTCCAGAGGCACAGAAGCTGTTAAAGTCTGGTGCTACAGATTACGTAAATGGTTTATTTTATGATGGAACGTTATTTTGGCGGGATCGTACACGAAAGGCACCACACAACTCGTATATTTCCTTTGAAAATATTAAAAAAGGTGCCGAAAAAAACGGCTATGTTTTTGAAGAAGAAGTCAAACCGTTACCTTTTTTTACAAACGATTTGACAAATGCTATAAAAGCAACGAATATTGATGTGGTATACTCCAAGCGGTCGTATGCCCATGTTCATTATGCATATGATGGAACGAAATACGTTCGTTCGAGCGGTGGTGAGCCGACGGTCGACCGAGAGACAAATACGCCGATTGCGGTAGAAAATGTATTTGTGATTGAAGCCGTACATCGAATTATTGATGATTATGGGCGGAGAGATGTTGATTTTATGTCAGGTGGAAAAGGTTATTTATTCCAAAAGGGGACAGTGCAGCACGTACAATGGAAAAATGTTGATGGACGCCTTCTTCCTTATAAAGACGGTGTTCCGCTCGGATTTATCCAAGGAAAAACGTGGATTCAAGTCGTTCCGAATCTCGAACAAGTACAATATGAATAGGGGGACGTATATGCAAATTAATAAATTGCGAGGCAGAGAGCTTGACCAATTATTTCGTGCCATTTTGTCATTGAAAGATTTAGAAGAATGTTATCGTTTTTTCGATGATTTATGTACGGTCAATGAAATACAAGCGCTTGCGCAACGTTTGGAAGTAGCTCGTATGTTGCGCGAAGGATATACGTATCATAAAATTGAAACAGAAACAGGGGCAAGCACGGCGACGATTTCGCGCGTCAAGCGTTGCTTAAACTATGGAAATGATGCGTATGCGATGGCACTTGATCGCATTTATAATGAACAACAGGAAGAGGCTGGCTCACAATGAGTCAGCTTCTTTTTACGATTTTTTGCTATGATTTTTGTTATAATGAGATGAGGTGAAAAAAATGAGTGAGATCACAACGTGGCGACATGTGTTTAAATTAGATCCGAATAAAGATATAACAGATGAGCAGTTAGAACAAGTATGTGAATCAGGTACGGATGCGGTTATTGTTGGCGGAACCGACGGTGTGACGCTTGAAAACGTCATCGATTTGCTTGCGCGCGTTCGTCGGTTTTCCGTCCCGTGTGCGCTAGAAGTGTCAAATATTGAGGCGATTACACCCGGGTTTGACTATTACCTTATCCCGATGGTACTTAATAGTCGAGATCTAACTTGGTTAATTGATTTGCATCACGAAGCGGTGAAGCAGTTTGGTGATTTAATCAATTGGGAAGAACTGTTTGTTGAAGGATACTGTATTTTAAACGAGGAATGTAAGGCGGCATCGTTAACAAGCGCGCGAACAAATGTAACAGATGAAGATGTGATTGCGTATGCTCGAATGGCAGAACATATGTATCACTTCCCAATTTTTTATATGGAATATAGTGGGCGTTACGGAGATGTGGAGCTTGTAGAAAAAGTGAAGCGAACGCTACGTCGTACACGTTTGTTTTATGGTGGTGGCATTCATACACCAGAGCAAGCGAAAGAAATGGCGGTATGGGCAGATACGGTTGTTGTTGGAAACGCCATTTATACAAATTTACAAATGGCATTACAAACAGTTGAAGCGGTAAAAGGAAAATCAACATAAATGGAGAATAAAAAAGAGAACATATGTTTTGGTGGTGGGAAAATGAGTATGTCGGCACATATACTGTTGGAAGGATTAAATGAAAAACAAAAAGAGGCGGTGAAAACGACAGAGGGTCCGCTGTTAATTATGGCGGGAGCAGGAAGTGGAAAAACGCGCGTATTAACGCATCGCATCGCTTATTTAATGGCGGAAAAGGACGTTGCCCCGTGGAACATTTTAGCGATTACCTTTACAAACAAAGCCGCACGTGAAATGAAAGAACGCGTCGAGCGTATCGTAGGGAAGCAAGCGGAAGATATATGGATTTCGACGTTTCACTCGATGTGTGTCCGCATTTTACGTCGCGACATTGATCGCATTGGCATTCATGCGAACTTTTCTATTTTAGATCCGACCGATCAATTATCCGTGTTAAAACATATTTTAAAAGATCGTAATATTGACCCGAAAAAGTATGATCCACGTGCACTTTTAGGTACGATCAGTAGCGCAAAAAATGAATTGATGACGCCAGAAAAATATGCCGAACAAGCAGCCAATCCATACGAACAGCTTGTAGCAGAAGTGTATAAAGAGTATCAAAAACGATTGTTGCGCAATCACGCCCTTGATTTCGATGATTTAATTATGACGACGATCCAACTATTTCAACGTGTTCCAGAAGTGTTGGAGTATTATCAACGAAAGTTCCAATACATTCATGTTGATGAATATCAAGATACGAACCGGTCACAATATTTGCTCGTGAACATGCTTGCAAAACGTTTTCAAAACTTATGTGTCGTCGGTGATTCTGACCAATCGATTTACCGTTGGCGCGGTGCCGATATTAGCAACATTTTATCGTTTGAAAAAGACTATCCGAATGCTAAAGTCATTTTGCTTGAACAAAATTACCGTTCAACGAAACGGATTTTACAAGCAGCGAATGCGGTCATTGAGCATAACACGCAAAGAAAACCGAAAAAGCTTTGGACAGAAAATAGCGAAGGACATGCGCTCGTGTATTATGAAGCGATGACGGAAATAGATGAAGCGCAATTTGTCGTTGGAAAAATTAAAGAATATGTTGATGCAGGAAAACGAGCGTATAAAGATTTTGCTGTTTTATATAGAACGAATGCGCAATCACGTGTGCTTGAAGAAATGTTATTGAAGGCAAACATTCCATATAAAATTGTCGGTGGTTTAAAATTCTATGATCGAAAAGAAATTAAAGACATTTTAGCGTATTTACGTTTAATTGCGAATCCGAATGATGACATTAGCTTCACGCGCATCATCAACGTCCCAAAGCGCGGTATCGGGGCATCGACAATTGATAAAATTGCAGCATACGCTTCTAGCCGTGGAATATCAATGTTTGAAGCGCTTGCTTTTATTGAAGAAATCGGAATTAGTGCGCGCATCGCTGCACCGCTCGTACAATTTCGCGAACAAATCCATCATTGGAGTCAAATGCAACATTATTTATCTGTAACCGAACTTGTTGAAGATGTACTCGATCGTTCAGGTTACCGCGATATGCTTCGCGAAGAAAAAACGTTAGAGGCACATAGCCGTCTTGAAAACATTGATGAGTTTTTATCAGTAACTCAACATTTTGAACAAGTGAATGAAGATAAGTCTCTTGTTGCCTTTTTGACGGACTTGGCGCTTGTGGCAGATATTGATCAGCTTGATAATGATAGCGAAGGACAGACAAATAATGCAGTCGTTTTAATGACATTGCATTCCGCCAAAGGATTAGAGTTTCCAGTTGTCTTTTTAGTCGGACTTGAAGAAGGAATCTTCCCACATAACCGTTCATTAAATGATGAAGATGAAATGGAAGAAGAACGCCGTCTAGCGTATGTCGGTATTACTCGCGCGGAGGAAGAACTCTTTTTAACGCGCGCACATATGCGTACGTTATTTGGACAAACGCACGTCAACGCCCCATCGCGATTTATTGATGAAATTCCTGAAGAGTTAATTGAATATGCGCATAAACGTGTCAAAAAACACCCGTCCTCTCAACGTCCATATACTATTTCACACGGAGGATGGCGTGTAGGTGATAAAGTAAGTCATAAAGTATGGGGAATTGGTACGATTGTTCGTGTGAAAGAAAGTGATGGCGATCAAGAGCTAGATGTTGCTTTTTCAAGTCCAATTGGTATTAAGCGTCTATTAGCAAAATTTGCTCCGATTATGAAGGTGTAGAAAGGGTGGAAAAGGTGGCACAACACGACGTTAAAAAGCAAATGGCTGAATTGCGCGAACAAATTGAAAAGCATAATTACGCATATTACGTGTTAGATCAACCGTCTATTTCTGATGCCGAATATGATGAATTGATGAGAAGATTAATGGAGTTAGAGGAGCAATATCCGCAATATAAAACGCCAGACTCCCCATCACAGCGTGTTGGTGGTGCCCCGTTAGAAGCGTTTAAAAAAGTTACCCACCGCGTGCCGATGCTTAGTTTAAGTAATGCTTTCAATGAAGGAGATTTGCGCGATTTTGACCGCCGTGTTCGTCAAGAAGTGGGCGATGTACGTTACGTATGTGAACTAAAAATTGACGGTTTAGCGGTATCGCTTCATTATGAAGATGGTTATTTTGTACAAGGGGCGACGCGCGGCGATGGAACGACGGGCGAGGATATTACGGAAAACTTAAAAACGATTCGTTCATTGCCACTTCGATTGAGGAAAAAAGTTACAATTGAAGTGCGCGGAGAAGCATATATGCCACGAAAATCGTTTGAAAAGCTAAATGAACAGCGAAAAATGAATGGGGAAGAATTGTTTGCTAATCCGCGCAATGCGGCTGCTGGTTCGCTTCGTCAGCTTGACCCAAAAGTTGCCGCTGCTCGCCAACTAGATGTATTTATATATAGTGTTGTCAACAGCGAGGAGCTCGGACTTGTCTCTCATAGCGAATCGCTTCGTTATTTAGATGAGCTCGGATTTAAAACTAACCCAGCAAGGAAAGTATGTGAAACGATTGATGCCGTGCTTGCTTACATCGGGCAGTGGCATGAACAGCGAGCGTCATTACCGTATGATATTGACGGTATCGTCATTAAAGTAGATGCATTTGCACAGCAAAAGCAACTCGGAGCAACAGCAAAAAGTCCGCGCTGGGCGATTGCGTATAAATTTCCGGCCGAAGAAGTTGTGACACAACTCGTTGATATTGAATTAAGCGTTGGTCGGACAGGTGTGGTGACACCGACAGCTATTTTGCAACCGGTACGCGTCGCAGGGACAATCGTGCAACGTGCTTCGCTTCACAATGAAGACTACATTCGTGAAAAAGATATTCGTCTCGGTGATTACGTTGTTATTAAAAAAGCAGGCGATATTATTCCAGAGGTTGTTCGTTCGTTGCCAGAGCGGCGGACAGGAAAAGAAAAGCCGTTTGATATGCCAACGCATTGCCCAGCGTGTGCGAGCGAACTTGTTCGATTGGATGATGAAGTTGCCCTTCGTTGTGTTAATCCACAATGTCCCGCACAAATTCGAGAAGGGCTCATTCATTTCGTTTCACGTCAAGCGATGAATATTGATGGATTAGGCGAAAAAGTGATTGCTCAACTATTTGAACAAGGTCTTGTTCAAAGTGTAGCAGATTTGTACACGTTAACGAAAGACCAGCTTGTCTCACTAGAACGAATGGGTGAGAAATCAGCAACAAACTTACTGCAAGCGATTGAAGCGTCGAAACAAAATTCGCTTGAACGTTTATTGTTTGGGCTCGGTATTCGCCACGTGGGCGCGAAAGCTGCAAAAACGTTAGCAGAACATTTTGAAACGATGGAACGTCTTCAACAAGCGACAAAAGAAGAGCTAACAGCCATTCATGAAATCGGTGAAAAAATGGCCGATTCAATCGTTACGTATTTTTCAAAAGAAGAAGTGAAGCAGTTGCTTGACCGTTTGCGAGCGCATGGCGTCAATATGACATATAAAGGTGCAAAACGGACAGCGGATGCAAGTGCAACATTTGCTGGGAAGACGTTTGTTTTAACAGGCACGTTACAATCGATGTCGCGCAGTGAAGCAAAAGAAAAAATTGAAGCGTTAGGTGGAAAAGTAACAGGAAGCGTCAGCAAAAAAACAGATGTTGTCGTAGTCGGTGAAGAAGCGGGATCAAAATTAGAAAAAGCAAGACAACTCGGCATTACGATTTGGGATGAAGCGCGTTTTCTTCAAGAAATACAACAATCAAAGCAGGTGTGAACGATGAAAAAGTTAATCATATTGCTCACTTGTACGCTTCTTACTTTGTCAGCATGCGCTCCAAAATTTAATCAGGAAGAACAAGTGGTGCAAGAAACGGAAAATAAAAAACAAAAGGCGATTATTCCAAAGTACAATATTTCTAACTCGTATTATCGTACGATTTTACCGTTTCAACCTGGGGAGGCACGCGGACTTGTCGTTGAAAATGTAAACACGAGATTAGATATGGATGAATTTGAGCTCGGTTTAATGCGCATTGCACAAGAAAAGTTTTCTCCGTCACAATATTTGTTTCAGCAAGGGCAATATTTAGACCGAAAAACGATTGAGTCGTGGCTCAAACGAAAGCAAGGGGATGGGGAAGGACTGAATCCTTCGCTTGGAAACGAAGGGACGAATGAAGAGAAAAACAAAAAACACCCACTCTACATTTCGCATATTTTAGAACACAACTATTTAGTTAAAACAGGAAACGATAAAGTGCAATTAGGTGGAGTTGTCATTGGGCTTGCGATGAATTCTGTTCATTACTATGAGACGGAAGAAGGGTATCCACGAGAAGTAAAAATTTCGAAGAGCGATATGGAGAAAGAAGGAAAAAAAGCCGCAGAAGAAATTGTTTCCCGGATACGTAAAATTGATGGATTAAAGGAAGTGCCGATTGTTATTGGTTTATTTGAGCAGCAACCAAAATCGTCTATCGTCCCAGGGCACTTTTTTGCTGCTGGCTACGTAGATAAAGGGAGCAATACGATTCAGGATTGGGAAAAAATCAATGAAGAATATTATGTTTTCCCATCGGATGAAGCGGAAAAAAATCACCGCGATGATTTAGTGAAGTTTTTAAACTTAAAGTCAGATATTGAAGAATTTTTCCCGAATTACACCGGAGTCATTGGCAGAGCATTTTATCGCGATGACCAACTACAACAATTGACGATTGACATTGTGATGCAGTTTTATGGAAAAGCAGAAGTCATCGGATTTACGCAATATGTCACAGGTCTTCTCATGGAGAAAATGCCTAATTATATGCCGATTTCCGTTTATATTTCGTCGGTGCGTGGACCAGAAAGTATTATTATAAAAAGCCCAGATAAAAGTGAACCGTTTGTCCATATCTATCAGCCGTAACATTTGAATATGTATCGTTCATCCGTTAGAATGAAATTGTGTGTATGAAAACGCTTTTGTAATTTCAACAAAGGGGGCTTACATGATGGTACAACCTTACAAACATGAACCATTTACTGATTTTACAGTCGAAGCAAACAAAAAAGCGTTTGAAGAAGGATTAAAAACGGTACAAGCTTATCTTGGTCAAGATTATCCGCTTGTGATTGGCGGCGAGCGAATCATGACAGAAGATAAAATTGTTTCGATCAACCCTGCAAATCAAACAGAAATTGTTGGTCGCGTGGCGAAAGCAAATAAAGACTTAGCGGAAAAAGCGATGCAAGCAGCAGACGCAGCATTTACATGGTGGAGCAAAACGAAACCAGAAATGCGCGCAAATATTTTATTCCGTGCGGCAGCGATTGTGCGTCGTCGCAAACATGAATTTTCCGCATTGCTTGTGAAAGAAGCAGGAAAACCATGGAAAGAGGCGGATGCGGATACTGCAGAAGCAATTGACTTTATGGAATATTATGCTCGTCAAATGTTGAAATTGAAAGACGGCATCCCTGTCGAAAGCCGTCCGGGAGAAACAAACCGTTTCTTCTACATTCCACTTGGTGTCGGCGTTGTTATTTCGCCGTGGAACTTCCCGTTTGCGATTATGGCAGGAACAACCGTTGCCGCACTTGTGACAGGAAATACAGTATTGTTAAAACCAGCGAGTGCAACGCCAGTCGTGGCGTATAAGTTTGTTGAAGTGTTAGAAGAAGCAGGGCTTCCAGCAGGTGTATTAAACTACATTCCAGGAAGCGGTGCAGAAGTAGGCGATTATTTAGTTGACCATCCGCGCACACGTTTCATTAGCTTCACAGGTTCTCGCGATGTTGGTATTCGCATTTATGAGCGTGCGGCTAAAGTGCATCCAGGACAAATTTGGCTCAAGCGTGTTATTGCGGAAATGGGCGGAAAAGACACAATCGTTGTGGACAAAGAAGCAGATTTAGAATTAGCTGCTCAATCCATCGTTGCCTCTGCTTTTGGCTTTTCTGGTCAAAAATGTTCGGCATGCTCACGTGTTGTGGCGCTCGAAGAAGTGTATGACCAAGTATTAAATCGCGTCGTTGAGTTAACGAAACAATTAAAAGTCGGCAACCCAGAAGAACAAAGCACATTTATGGGACCGGTCATCGACCAATCGGCATACAACAAAATTATGGAATATATCGAAATTGGTAAACAAGAAGGTAAGCTCATGACAGGCGGCGAAGGAGACGATTCGAAAGGTTTCTTCATTCAGCCAACGGTGTTTGCCGATGTTGATCCAAAAGCGCGCATTA
The DNA here is from genome assembly GCF_051200995.1 of Anoxybacillus eryuanensis. Taxonomy (NCBI): domain Bacteria; kingdom Bacillati; phylum Bacillota; class Bacilli; order Caryophanales; family Anoxybacillaceae; genus Anoxybacillus; species Anoxybacillus eryuanensis. The sequence goes on from NZ_JBPODS010000019.1 coordinate 24,657, forward strand.
TGCAAGAAGAAATTTTCGGGCCTGTTGTGGCGTTCACGAAAGCAAAAGATTTTGACCATGCGCTTGAAATTGCTAACAATACAGAATATGGATTAACAGGTGCCGTCATTTCAAATAACCGCTTTAACCTAGAAAAAGCGCGTGAAGAGTTCCATGTCGGAAACCTTTACTTTAATCGTGGTTGCACAGGCGCGATCGTCGGCTACCATCCATTCGGCGGGTTCAATATGTCTGGCACAGACTCGAAAGCAGGTGGACCAGACTACTTACTTCTTCATATGCAAGCAAAAACGGTATCAGAAATGTTTTAATGTAAAACCCCTCTTGGCGAAAATGCTAAGAGGGGTTTCAAATACGTAAGATAAGAGTGATAGGGTATAATGAAGAAAAACATCCTTCATATGATATAGAAGTGGGTGGTGATGGGCGATTGAGTACAAACATGTACGGCTTAAAAAAGCAAACATTTTATAACCTCATTTGTGTGTTTCGAAATTATGCTAACATCATTGAAAAAGTGATTTTGTTCGGATCAAGGGCAAGAGGCGATTATAAAGAAACGTCGGACATCGATATTGCGATTAAGTTTAGAAGCCATAACGAGCAGCTGTACCGCATTCAAGACGATTTAGCAGAAGCAAATATCATTTATACGGTAGATGCTATTGATTATGAAAAGATCGGCAATGAAAAACTCAAATCGTATATTGATCTCGAAGGAAAGACAATTTTTTTAACAAATGAACGAGGGGAGGCCGTTGTGACGATGAATAAAATCATGGATAAACTATTTGACTTTGAAAAAGCATTAAATAAACTACATCAAAGCATTACGCGTGATGTGGAAAAAGACGACCTAGTTCTTGACGCGACAATTCAACGATTTGAATTTACGTACGAACTAGCATGGAAATGGATGAAAAGTTACTTAGAATATAACGGGAACAACGAAATGACAAGTCCGCGAAAAACGATTAAACAAGCATTTAAAGAAGGACTTATTCAAGATGGAGAAGCATGGATTCAAATGTTAGAAGATCGAAATAGGACATCACATACATACGATGAACAAATAGCGATGGAAATTTATGAACATATTCGCCAGCGATATGTTCATTTATTTGATCAGTTATTAGTAGAGATGAAAAAACGAGTTTCTGAATTAGAAGAATAGGGAAAATATTTTCATCGGTAACCATTCATCCACATCATAAAGTGAGCTGAATATTTTTTGCTTTTCCTGTCTATGATGTGAATACTGATAGACAAGGAGGTGAATCGCATGTTGACGGTACAACAAGCTGTATTTACAGTTGAGAGCTTCATCGGCAAAGTTCAACAACAAAAACAGCTCATTCATCAACTCGTTCAAGAAAATGAACATTTGCGTCAAGAAAACAAACAGCTGCGCAAAGAAAATGAACAACTCAAGTATTGCGTTCAAGAGCTGGAAGCACGCACGAAAAAAAACAGCTCCAATAGCCATTTGCCCCCATCTTCTGACCGTTTTCACACCCATTCTTCTCGTCAGCCATCTGGCAACAAACCAGGCGGACAAGAAGGGCATCAAGGAACGACGCTCCATCAAGTGGAACATCCACATCATCGCATCGTCCATCGTGTGCACACGTGTCAAGGATGTGGGGCTTCTTTGCGTGAAGTCAAACCGTTCAAAGTCGATGTCCGTCAAGTGTTCGATCTCCCTCCCGTGACGATCGAGGTGACACAACATGAACGTGAAGTGAAATCCTGTCCACATTGCCGATGTGTTCAACAAGCAGAGTTTCCACCACATGTCACGAATCATGTGCAATATGGTCCACGGCTCACGGCGCTCGCTGTATATTTGCACCATATTCAATTGATCCCTTACAAACGTTTGAGTGATACGATCGAAGCATGATATCAACACCCAATCAGTACAGGAACCCTTGCCAATATGGTGAAACGAGGACGCGAAGCGCTAGAATCCAATATGGACATGATCGAAGACGCCTTGCTTGACTCTGATATCTTGCATGTCGATGAAACGAGTTTGCGCATGGATGGGAAACTCGCATGGGTGCATGTCGCGTGTACATCGAAATATACGTACTTGGCTCCTCACGTTTCTCGCGGAAAGAAAGCGACCGATGACATCGGGATTCTTCCCCGATATCAAGGGACGATGATGCACGATGGGTTCGGTACGTATCCGAGATACACGAAAGCCACCCATGCTCTTTGCCATGCCCATCATTTGCGTGAATTGAAGGGTTTCATCGAACAAGGGCATACATGGGCATCGCGCATGACCACGTTTCTATTAGCCGCCAAACAGGCCGTCGAAGCTCATCACGGTACACTTTCCAAAAAAGAAGCGAAACGATGGGAACGAATGTATGATCGCATCCTAGCGAAAGCACAGCACGGATGGGAAACGATGACGCCTCTTCCGAAAAAATCACTCGCTTTTATTCGACGGCTTCAGAAACGAAAGGAAGAAGCGCTGCGTTTTTCACGTAAAGTGCATGTTCCCTTTGACAACAACCAAGCCGAATGCGATCTTCGCATGGTCAAAGTCAAAGAGAACATTTCGGGTACGTTTCGTGAAGAAACATTCGCCCAGTCTGCATCACAAGAAGCATCGTTTCCACACTGACGAAACACGAAAAAAACGTGTGGGATTCGTTATGTCTTCTGTTGACAGGCGAAACGCTCGATCGTGTTCTTTCTACCACTTAGGGCATTTTCTATTACGGGGATGCCCTATTTGTGTTGAGCTTCTTTACATACTACTATCGGGATGAATAGTTACTTTTAATCGGCATATATAACCCCCTTACAAAATTCACATTAATATTATTTAATACTGGTAGTTCTGATAGCAATCTGTAAAATTTGTGTAAAAAATTATATTTATTTTTTATCCTACGTCAAACTCTAACATTTTTGGTCTTTGGTTATTGATCAGCTCATTAATCTGTCCTGGAGTTCACCGTATTGCTCTACTCGCATACTTTCGGATCTTTGTTGCGGGTCACCAGATCCTCGAACTTCCTGCGTGCCTAGTGGCACAGAGGCAATCACTACACTACCCGAGTCGGTACGGCAAACTAGTTCTATGCGGTCATACCGATCCCAGTCTGGGATCGCGTTCTTGAAAATCAACGCGACCTCATGCAACAGGCGGGTCGCTGGGTATTCCGGTCCACACACGCCCAATTCTACGCCGTCTGCTGCTTTCGCCGCCAAATCGGCAATCGCGGTAGCGCGAACCACCTTGGCGTATTGGGGCCAGCGGACAAACTTGGCCACCTTGTTCTCGAGCATCAGTTGGAACAGCCGGTGCTTCTTGCCATCGTCGGTCGACCGAACTACGATTTCCTCCATGGCATCCACAGGCAACCACGCCCTTTGCCACGCCCGGTGCTGGTTTCGTTGAGCACGTACAGCGCGCTCGTACAGTTCGGACTCGGAGGGTGCTCGCACGGCGCCATTCGTCAGGCCATTAGAGTACATTGGCACCGAGGTGAACGGCCACTCCTCAGACTGTCGTATTAGCACCGTGATTAGAACCACGCACGCGAGCATTCCCACGGTGGTGAACAAGCCTCCCAAGGAGACAGCGGAGGTGGTGCTCGAATGGTCGGTCAGGCTCGGCACAATCAGAAGCAGGTAGCACCACATTTGTACCAAGTACATGGGACGCATCACGCACATGATGCCGATATGTAGCCAAATCCAGCATACGACCAACGGAATCCGCCACGAGGGAACGAAGATCGCGACCGGGGCCAACAGTTCGATTAGCACGGTCAGAGATGCTAACACCCGGCACAGCACCGGGCTACCCACCAATAGTTTGGTCATGAAGGGCCAGCGGGACGGCGAGTACTTAACATAGAACCGCAATGCGTCGCCATTTAACCACCCGAGGCCACCGTAGAGGAGCTTGGACACGCCGCCGGCGAACATAATGTAGGATAGGACCAATAGCAACAATTTTGGGGCAAACCCTGAGGTGAACGCCGATTGATCGGGCACCAACAGAGGCCAGTTCACGTACTGGGCGAGCAGACCGTCTAGCGAGAAGTCGTAGGACACCGAGAAGCACATGGCCAGCAACGCGTACAGCGCCGAGTGCTTCGAGTGGTGGGCGCCTAGCGCACCAGCATTTACCATATGCAAGAATGCGAAACCCAGGAACGTCAGTACACCAGTGACCGGCTGGAAGAACCCGGCCGCGGCCGCTACCCACATTGCGATTGTCAGCTTGGCCACAACTGACAGCACGCGGGGACTAACCCAGCGGAGGCCCAGCAGCCGCATCGCCAAGACCGGGGTGTAAAAGACACGCTCGGTTCTGTCCATAATCTTCGCCGCCTGTAGTGGCGTCGGAAAGTCGACGATACACAGCACAAGCAAACCAGTGTAGAAGACCGCCCGTAGCACCCCGGACACCGGTGCCATATCGAACAGCCACCAATGCGTGACAATGTTCATCGCTATACCCCCCCAAAGGATAAATCCTCTCCATTGACATATTATTGAGAACTCCTGAACCCATAAAAAGAAAGCCTTTCTCAAGTGCTAAAGTCTAGTAAAATCGAGATACGAGTTAGTTTTCATTTGCTTCTGAGATATTTTTTCATTTTAATGCTTGTTGGAATATACCCCATCTTGGTATATAACTGATATGCACGTTTGTTGTGCCCGAAAACATGTAACCCGATTGAACTTACATTCATCGAGGCAAGGTCAGTTTCAAATGCAATAAGTGACTGCTTTCCATATCCTTTGCCTTGAAATTCTTCGTATATCTTAAAGCTGTATATAAAAGCTGATTTCTCGCCATTGTTTTCTTTTACTTCATACCAAATCGTGCCTATTGCGCCTACTACTTCGTGATGCAATGAACACAAAAAATGACCATTCGTATGAATCCCTTTAGATAATAGTTCATTTGTTTCTTTGATTGCTCGTCCAATCGATTCTGATGGTGTCCATCTACCTTCCTTTACATTTTCTTCGGCATACTCTCTGACTGTCTCTTCGAAGAACCTTTTATATTGTTCTTCGTTCATTCGAACTAAAGTTATCATGGATATTCCTCCTAGATTAATTTCTGTCGGCCAAAATAGACTATGGTGTCGGCTTCAAATGCAGATTTACACAGCAATTTGGTGGAAAATTATTACTAATCTTAACTTAATACTACCATATTTCTTATAATTCTCAAATTTTAAACTTGACTAAATTATCATTCTATTATAATATAAACCTAAGTGATGTAAGGGGGTGGAATAAATGGATAAAAAATCAAAAAATAATACAGTAAAAGAAGAAACATTTATTTTTGAAGAACAGGAAACACCGATGGTTGTTATGCACCCGTCCGACTAATAATTAGCATGATCAGAACCATCTGAAACTCAATCAGGTGGTTCTTACTTTTATTATTTTATTATGTTGGGAAAGGGTTTGAGAAAATGTCACGATTGAACCGTTATTATTTAGCGCCTGATTTAGTCATTACATATCCTGATGGACAACCGCACTTGCATCTATATACATCCAATTTAAAATTTTAACCTCTGATTTACGCAGTACACCCGATGCGGCGCAACACCTCATCCGGGTGTTGTAGAACGTACTGTTC
>NZ_JBPODS010000020.1:0-18904 GCF_051200995.1 Anoxybacillus eryuanensis
AAAAAACGACTCCCTTTGTTTGGATTTTGGTTGCATCAGCGGAGAAAAATGGTTATTTCAGGTAAAAAGTGAACAAAGTGAATAAATGAAGTAAAGTGAACGTTTTTTGACTAACTTTTCTATATTTCTCTCTATAGGACTTTTCTATATTTCTTTCACTTTTATTCATTTATTCACTTTTTTCACTAAAAAAAGAGGTAAAAAGGAAATATTTATAATATAGAATGTGATTTTTTTACTTATATGTTTTATAAAGACGTTGGACGAGTGAATAAACTCATTCACTTAGTGAATTTTCTGATGTGCGGTCAGTGAATGAACTGGAGCGGGAAGAGAAAAAGAAATCTGATTAGTTTTTTTGCTATAGTGCGCCAAAAACTTAACATAACTTAACATTTTTAAACAAGTGCTCAACAAAATCGTGTATTGAAGGCCAAAAAAAGCGTTTTTTTCTCCCTTTTGTAGCCCAAATCGATAACTAAAAAGGGGATTTATTTCTGTTTTTTGGCACCAAAATTCCGAAGTTCCGAAGTAAATTTTTTTGATTTTATGGAAGGAAATTTCGGGGCTCGCAAGCCCCGCATAGTGTAATCCCCCTCAGAAGGACAAAGTTTGAGCCGCCTCAATATAAAAATCTGTAGTAAAATGTAGTATTTTCACTCCTCAACTTTGAAGAGACCCCTTCTACAAAATAAAACGAATTTTGTACGAAGAAGATTGGCCCGCCGGTCTACAGCGAAAAAGCACGAAGAATTGGAATCCCCCCTCCCCTTTTCGAAATTTTATTTAGGGAATTTTGTGCGCGCTGACTTGGGCGCGCGGTCTGCAGAACAAAAACTGTAGAAATTTAACCTCCCCTACCTCTGTATGGCTCAATGTGTTCTGCGTTCGCTGCTGTCTTATCGCATATGAGGGTGGGGGGTCACGCGTGAAGCCTGTGTGTTATACAAAGGTGCCCCACTCGGTCCCTGACCGAACGCCTCAAGGTCTGGAACAGGGGGCACGGCATTTCCTTTTATCCCCCTTCACGCGAAAAAGGGAATTCTGTACACGCTGAAGGGCAGCGCCGGTCCTGGCGAGTCGGCTAAAACTTTTTGGCCCGCCCTGGGATCATCCTTTGTTCACACCCCTTTTCGAAAAGCATCCGCTCTATTGGAAAGAGTTCCCCCTGGCCGGTCCCCGCTCTCCTGTCATCGTTTTGTTGGGTACGGGGGATTAAGCGAAATAAAAAAAAGACCGCACATCCTTGTGCAGTCTTGTTATTGTTCTTTCAGGTATCCAACTGTTATAGCCTTGCTGCCATTACTCGAAAACAAATGATACATGAGCGCTTTATCATTATCTATCTTCTCAATGGTTACAGGTATATCAAGGCTTACAACCTTATTCTTAGCACCTGTGCCTTTGAAATGAAATAAAATACATCCGCTAAAGTTGGAAATAGAAACGCTCTTTATTGGTTGATCGAAGCGTACCCTAACACCTTCTCCGTATACCATCCATTGCAATGGTTTACCTATGAGATTATTCTTCAATTCTTGGACTATCTTCTCTGTTGTGTCCATTCCGCACCCGCTCCTTTTTTCAAACCAAACCTGTATAAAGGCGTGACACAAAGTGTCACAAACATTCAACCATTGAATAGATCTTCTACGCTGATAAATCCAAGAATAACCGCCAATTTATCTAACGCTTTCCTTTTTAATTGGTAAAACTTACTTTCGCTTATACCTAGTTCGTTATATATCTCATAATCATAGACATCCTCTGTCTGCATATAACATTGAACGATAATAGCCCGCTCCATTTCGCTACACCGGTTTACAGCCGCTTGAATCCGTTGCATATATTCCTCTCGTTCCCGCTCGTAATCTATTTTTTGAATGGCAACGGCTTCAGTAGAGGAATAGAATTGATTGGTTTTTGAAGGAGGTGCGATAGAATAAGAAGAAGTGATTTTGGGTAGCATGTCATCCGGCAACGTTAAAAGGTACATCTTGTATTTCTCTAAGGCAATCTCCACTTTTTTACGCGCTGCCTTAATGTTTTGCTTAGTGTGTTGCCGTGGCATTCATCACACCTCCATGAAAAGCAATAATTAGTCCACAACTCTTAAATCAGGTTTGTTCGGTGTTATATCTACAACATCCCCGAACTCATCCCGCGTCACCGTATATGTAGGCATCGGGCCAAATATCTCCTGAACCATTCGTTTCGACATTTCTTTAAATTCTCTGTTTTTATCAATCAACTCGAGCGTGTGATCCATGACTGTATCAAAAAACGGACAATGGCCATCATCCTCAATCTTGTCCATGAATATCGCCTCCAAGAACGCCTCATAATCTAATCGTTCAGGTAGGTTCTTAATTCGTTCTGGATAGGTTGGCAATTGTACACCGTCCCAACTAACCCGCTCATGATCAATAGAAATAAGAGAAAGAAAATCCTCTCGACTAATGGTTTCGTCTCCTAAAAACAGGTGCATGATACATTCGTGAAAACGTGCTAATGAGATATCCTCTCTGTCGTTAATCGCCTTCAAAGTTCTTTTCCGCTCATAAATCGCATCTAAAATGACTTGTTTGTTTTTAAAGTACTTTGATTCCTTCACTTGATTTTCTAAGTCAATGTATTGCCTTTTAATCTTATTTAACTCGTTCCGTATAGCGTTATTTCGGCGTTCTAGGCGCTTTATTCGTGTCCCGAATATCTTTAGTGCCACTAATGGATTTAAAAGGCTGTAACGTTCTTTTTGTACTAATTCGTCTATGTCAAAAAGCCATTTTTGCGCTTTCCATTCTTCGGTCAAAGCTCCTTGCTGCATAGCATGAAAAACAAACCGCTTCTGAAAAACCACTAGAATTTTCTCAACATACTCAATAGCCTTTGAATGATTATCCATCATTTCTCGTTCAAGCCTTGCTCCTATGCTAAATAGCACATTATCGATTTTGTTTAATTGAGACATTGCTTCAAAAATGTTCATATTACCCCTCCGTTGACCTTTTTTTATACCAACAAACCTCATACGAACACCTCTTTTCTTACGGTCATGCCAATCTTCTCATACACCTTTACCCGCTTATAAAACTGACTTTTCAAAATGCTGTGCTTGAAGTCGAAAAAATCGAATACAATCGCATCTATTTTGCCTTCAGCGGGTCTCATAACCCGTCCTACTTCCTGTTGCACAGTGGAAGCGGACTTCTTCGGAAATGTCATAAATAAACGGTCTAAATGTGGGATATCCAGCCCCTCTCTTGCTAATTGAGTGGCTAGCAAAATATCAATCTCTTTATTTTTTGCCTGTTGCATGATTTCATTACGTTCTTTCTTTTTGAGCGCCCCTGTTAAAATTTCCACTTTTAAATGAGGGAGCGCTCTTGCTATCATAGATTTGAGAATTTCCAAATGCTCAACCCGGTCTGACAACACCAACGAAAAATGGCCGGGTGCTTCTTTTTTTATCGTGTCTACAATTAATTGATTTCTCGCGTTATCTTCCACTAACTGCTTAATGACTTCCATATGCTCATAAGTGTCTGTGTCAAAATCCGTGTGAATCACCTTCAGACTTGGAATAATGGTCGGCACTTGCGATTGTTTTATCTCATGTATCACAGGGCCGCTGCACGCATAAACCATTTTAGAAAGTCCGTCGGCTCGTTCTGGAGTGGCCGAAACCGCTAACCGATATTTTGCTGGAAACTTTGAAATAACCTCATAAAAACTCTTAGCGGCTAGGTGATGCGCTTCATCAATAAAAATCGCTCCAAAATTGTCCTTAATTTCGTCGATATCCATGCGGTTAAGGGTTTGTATCGTTGCAACCGTCATGCGCTTTCCTACAGTCCGTTTTCCGCTTCCTATAGTGCCTATTTCTTGCTTAGTAACATCAGTAAGCGCCACAGCGGTATTGATAATTTGGTCCATCAACTCTTTTTGGTGAACAATGAACAAGGTCGGCTGCTTAATTCGGGTCATTAATTCAACCATCATGACGGTTTTTCCGCTTCCGCATGGAGAAACAAGAAAACCTTGTGTAACTTGCATTAATTTATTGACGGCCTCTTTTTGATAATCCCGTAACATGATCCGCGACTGAAAAGGCACTTCCGGAAGCACCAGACGCTGATCGTGAATTTTGTACGGAATATTATTTTGTTTTAAGAAAAAGACGATTTTATTAGCCACTCCCCTCGGTACGCTCAAAAAGCCCTCATTCTCGTCATATAAGCGGATTTCCTTTGGTATCTTGGTAAAACCATTCCCGTATCTCAAAGCCTGCTCATACGCCGGATTTGGAAGCGTGAGAGCCTTTTTAAGCATGGAGTGAAGTTCTTCAGGTATTTCCTCAACCTTTAATCGAATATCATCAGAAACGTAAATATTTAGCACCGAATCACCCCTCCCCTTAGCACAATTCACGGTACATAAGCAATGCAGCATATTCCACGCCGATTTCATCTACACAACTTGAAAATTTAATATCGACTATTTCTATACAAGACTCTTCGATAAACTCATTGATTTGTGCATCTAAATTTGGTTGGCCTGAACCTTCATACCATCTAAACAGTTTTGTTTTCATCTTTGTTCCCTCCTATTTTTGAAACCATTTCACATAGTTTTCAGCCCTTTGTAGAGCCGTTTTCAAATCAACCATCTCAGCAACAATCCTTTCTTTAGAAGGCTGGATACTGTCATGCCAAGTGCCTCTCCATACCGTATAAGTGTCGTTTTGTGCTGCAAAGATAAACACATAACTGTAAAGAGCGACACGCTTTTCAAAACATTCTCCATAAGGGTAAACCAGCCAACCGCTATTACGAGCCTGTTCCTCAAGGCTGAAATACTCTAACAATTTAGGCTTGTGGAGTCGTATTTGCTGCTTTAAAAGGTCAGGTAAGGCTCCGGGATTTTCAACCTTGAGCCTATCACCTTCCTTTGACAAAACACTTCCGTACTGTTCTACTTGTCTTAAAATAGAGCAAATCATATATACTCAACCGCTCCCGCTTTATTAAAACGGCCCAAACCGACTACATTTTTTGGATAATCCTCTGTTTTTAAGCCGATGCCATGGAACTCAATTCCGCCGCCGGTTCCCCGCTTCTTTTTAAAGCCCCGTTCTTCCATGCGCTTATTGAATTTGCGCTTTCCGATTTCATACTCTCCGTTTTCATCACACCAATTTTGATAAGCGTTATATAAATCAGATCCCCAGCATTTTGCTAATTCACTAACCACACAGCAATCAGCAATAAACGCTCCTAAACTGTCCATTTCTTCTTTATAGCCTTCTGTCGCTTGCTTGATTTCTTCAGGATTTCCTAACCCTTCTCGCTGCCATTTCAAGCAACCCTCGACCGCCCAACGTAAAATACCGGGCATTTCAGCCTTTAACTTATCGGGAAGGGATGTATCCTTCTTTTCTTCAGGTATCGTGACCGTAAAAGGAACAAGCCGAATACGTCTCCATATTCCTTGATCGTTGCCCTTAATAATGGGTTTATGGTTCGTCGTGAAAAAAATCTTGAATTGCGGGATATACTCAAAATTTTCTTGGTACAGGAAACGTGCTTGAATGGCCTCCCCACCCGTTAACTGCTTAACTAATGATTCTGCTAATCTAGCACCTTCCTCACTCTCTGTGGCCGCTACAAATCGAGCGCCTTGAAGAGCGGCTATATCGTTATTGATCCGCTCACTTTTGCGGACGGTAAAGGTATCCGCATTTGTTTGTTTTCCATAGTCGCCCATAATCTCACGGATTGTATTAACGAAAGTACTTTTTCCGTTACGGCCTGTCCCATAAAAGAAAAACAAAACCTGCTCTTTGGTTTCCCCAGTAAGGCTATAACCTACCGCTTTTTGAAGAAATTCGATAAGTTCGCGCTTAGGGTTGCCGTTTTCATCGCTCATAATATCTTCTAAAAATCTAATCCATGTCGGACATTCAGCGGTCGGATCATACTCAATAGGCGATATTTTGGTCATAAACTTAGAGCGGTCATGAGGCAATAATTTTCCTGTTCTCAAGTCAATAATGCCGTTCTTGCAATTGAATAGCATTTTATCTTGGTCAAATTGTTCTGGAACAATCGGAACCATTGAACGCGCTAGAGAGATCATGGCTTCAATCTTGCCTCTAGATTCTGACCTTACCGCATGCTCGTTTAACGCCTTACGCCTATCGGTGTCCTCTTCTTCCATCGCTTCTTTATAGATATTCCTAACGGTACGGGCAGCGTAATTTTGAATGTCGTTGATTCGGTCTTGGACCCATTTCTTACCGTCCCAAATGAACCAACTTCCAAAATTATTACAGTACCTTAATATGTCGCCATATAAGGCTACTAAACGCTCTGCGTTCCCTAAATCCGTTCTCATGAATGTTCTTTTCTCAGCCTTTTTGCGCTCCATGTTCATACCGAGAGCAATAGGACTTCTAATCTTTCCGAAATGCTTGCACCCGCTGCAAGCGCCAAATTCCTCATGAATGGCTGCACACGTTCTTGGTTTCATGTTCGTGCGGATTTCTCTAATTTTTCGGTCAGTTTCCGCTGGAGAGTAACCGGGGTGGCCTTTGCTCCAATCGTGACAAATTTGCTCGTAATTTTCGCAATAAGCGCCGATTGTAAGAGCCGCCATCCATTCTGGATAAATGGCACTTTCCTTATTTTCTAAATACCCTCTAATAAACTGACATTCCGAAATGATTTTGTTAGGATCCGCGTCAGGTAATTTCCCACTTTGGTAATCTTGCTGCACATTCTGTTTTTCTTCTGGAGAGAGTTTACTTTCAATTTCCTCAAGAGCCTCATACAAATCTTTTGGGGAATACCTTACGTTTTCGTTGAATACTAGCGTTCTTACTGGTTTAGGCTCTTCTTTACGGTTAAACGTACCGGGAACCCTTAACACCCTTGCCAGATCGGCTGTTTTATCAATATGTAGACCTTTTGCCTGCGCTAAACGAATAAAAGCCGTCTGGAAGCGAGTCAGCATTTTCTCCGCTCTTTGTTGATTAAGGGGATCTAATATCCTTACAGGCTTATCAAAAAGCCAATAACAATGAAGCCCACCGCCACTATGAACAATGATGCTAGGTTCAAGCGGGAACGTGTTTAAAATCGCCTGCGCTTGCTCCGTGTCTGGAAGGTTCTTTTTCGCGTGTTTACCGTCTGTTGTATCAATCTCAAGCCAAACACCCGGTAAAGAATAAACATCTTTATTTGACCCTCTCTGGCGTTCTGAAAGGCGTTCTTTTCGTAAACCAACCCCGAAATATACATTCTGTTGGTCTCTTAATCTCATAGCCTCTAAAACGGCCGCTTCAATTTCATTTACTGCAAACCACCGTGTTCGCTTATCCTCTGAAGTCCATAAAGTCAAATAACCTTGAGTTTCTTGACCGTATAGAGCGTTTAGAAAATACCGTGCCAAAAATTCACCCTTTGAACCTTTTTTTTCACTTTCCACGATGTCTCACCTCTTTCCGTATACGATTTGATAAGGGTGAAATTAGGCATTTTGCACCTGCTTTTGCTCTTCTAATTCCCTTTTTAGTTCGTTAATCGCGTCGATAACCAGCCGCTTTTTCTCATCGCTCATTTCTGAACGTAGCCAACGATATAGCGTGTTTTCGTGAATGCCTAATTTTTCGGCAATCGCCCAATTCGGCAGATCACCTTTTGCCTTTTTAATATCCTGATTGCGGTTAAACATATTATCCCTCCTGTTTTCACCCTCTAAAATCTATTGCTTCGAGGATAGAAATCTTAGATTTACGACAAGAAGATATCTATTAAGATGAGTTCATTGAGCGACTTGTTGTTCTGCTTCCAATTCGTCGATTGCCTTAAAAATCAATTCTTTTTTCTTTGGAGGTAACTCCACCCTCAACCAACGACTTAATGTAGTTTCATGGCAACCTAACTTGTTAGCCAGCATCCAATGCTTAATTTCTGCTTCTTTTAGACGCTTACGTACATCAGCGTTTGCTACCAGCACATCAGTTCCCTCCTTGTCTAATTGTTACTAATAATGATAAGATAATAATGACGTCAAAACAAATTAAACTAATGACGTTATATCTTGAAATCACTTTAATTTATAGGGGTGTTTATGATTTGAATAACGTTAAATTTTATGATTCTAATGACGTTAGTTACGATTTAAGAAATAATTTTGTTATGACAAAAGAATTTGAGTTGTTGGGGGATGGATTGGATACGCTATCCGATAATGTAATACTTTCAAAAGGCACCAGCGAAGAAGAGCAACCTTTACCTATTATCAATTTGCTTTCCAAAAGTTTCTTCAGATTGTTAGAGAACGACGAAATGGTGCTACACCCAGAAAAAAATCCAGACATTTTCACTATGAGAGAGGTTTTTTTAAAGGCAGCAAGGGACCTTGAAAGTATAATTAACACACAAAAATATGGGGAACCCACACTAGGAGACGGTTTAGATTTATTACCGACAACAAAGTTACATGATGATTACTCGTCTATGTTTGGATATCAGTTAAATTCGCACAGAAGAAATGACGAGTTTTTTTTAAAAATAGCGGCTATAAAGACGGCAACAATGGAAGGAAAACAAAGTTTTGAAGAGGAACACAACAAACTTTTAGAATTATTTCTTAATCGCGGCGAAGAGAAAGGATATCTAAACTTTACAACCGAACTAATGGTTCTTTTCATGATTTTGGCTAGTTACGGAAACCACAAAAGAGTTATAAATAAGCATTTTGCTTCACTATACGAAAAGCATGAAAAATACTGTGAAAGGACTCTAAATGTCCATAGAAACATTTGGGCATATGTCCAGAAAAAAAGAGCATTGCAACTATCTATAACTCCAAACTATTTTACAGTCGGCTCTACAGAAATTGCTGGAAAATCTATGCCGTTAAGTAAGGTGAAAATTGCTTTTGCTGCATATCCAAAAGATATTCTCCAAATGGCATGGGCCGAGTTAATCTTTGCACAAATACATGAAATGCCTGTCGGATTATGCACCTTTTGCGGAACTGTGTATCGTGTAGGAGGTAAAAAAGGGCGCGGAAATCATCGTCAAAGCACTTGCGGCAATCCAGAATGTCAGAAAAAACTTCGATACCAACGCGATCAAGAAAAAAAGCAACAAGATCCCGAAGAAGTTAGAAGAAAGAACCGAGAGCGACAAAAAAAGTATCAGGACAAACAAAAAGCATTAAGGCTCCACAACGAAGGTGTAGCAATCAATGAGATTGCAAAGACTATTGACCGATCAGTAGAAGAAATCAGAGAATGGCTCCGCTCCCACTAAAGACATGGTTACCCTATCCCCCCCTAGGGAACCGTGTTCTTTTTTTTTTTGTTGTTCAATTAGAACAATGCTTTAAATAATCAACTAGAATGTTTTCGAAGTCTATAAGACAGAATTCTTCCCCCCCCCCAAATACAAAAAAAAGAACGACTCCCCAAAATTGGGGAACGTTCATGTAATGCGCCCTTTCATTCTACCCCCCTCCCCTTACGTGAGAATTTTTTCAAAAAATCTCGACAGTTGACTTCCCACCGCCGATGCCCGATAGAAAAACACCCTCTCATCCTGAAGGGCGGGGGGATGTCTAAAAGTTGTCATCAACTGACAACGAAGTTACTACTTTGTCCGTTTTTCGGACGAAATTCGTACGAAGGATCACCAAATCTTATATTTAAGCTGGTCAATAAGTTCACGGATCGCCTCTGACTCCGTTAATTTTTTCGTCCGACAATATTTTTGTAGAAGCTCATATAGTTCATCGTCCAGCCGCACTGTAATTCGATGTTCTCTTGTCTTTTCTTCCTTCGGTCTACCCCGTTTTAGCTTCTTCCGCTCATACGTCAAGTCATCATGCACAATCACATCCAGATACCCGAACCGATCATAAATGTTTTTATGTTTCTGCACGAATTCCTCCCACATTTGCGGGATCCGATCAATTAACCTGAGATATTCCCGCTGGAGTTCCCTTTTTTCCTTTTCCGTTGATGGCCTCCGCTTATTAAACACAGATAAAATAAGCACTTGGAAATCATGTTGTTCGTAGCACCGACCTTCCCTCATGGAACATCCCCCTCTTTCCTAAAACAAAACATTTTTTCGTCTGACATTATTTATTTTGATTATAATACGTAACACCAAACAAAACAATATTTTTTGTCAGACATAAAATAATTGATGGAGGCTCTAACTTAGAACCCCCCCAGTCCAAGTTTGGACTGCCCCCCTTCTCAAAAATGACTGGATAGAGCATCCGCTCATAGATCACTAAAATACTCAAAAATAAGTAAAAGAAAAACGCCCTAAGCAATACTTAGAGCGTTAGATGACCGCGTGATCCACTAGGACATCGTTATCAAAGATCAAAGAGCAAACAGCACATGTCCATTTATAAGTACGGTTTAAAGAGACAAACCATTTCACGGGAATATATGTTCTTATAGTTCGTTCTTATAGTTCCTTTTTTAATTGCTGAACACGTCTGATTGAAACACCAAGAATAGCGGCTAGTTCTTTATTTGTTGCCTTTGGGTTCTTCTCCAGCAACTCTTGTAATTTAAATAATTTGTCATCCGTCTTATCATGCTGCTGTTTAATATATTCGTCGCGTTGCAACATACCTTTTTCACGACGTTTTTTGCGTTTACGCTCTGTGTCACGTTTTTGTTTCTCATTATCATCGATAAGAGTGGTCATCTGTTGCATTTCTTCCGGCGTAATCTCCAATTCCTCGATGATCGTCTCGTTTTTCATCGGCCGCTTAATTCCGTCCCTTGTGCTGTACCACATTCTAAAATCCCGCTTCTGGAACTCGTCAAAGAACTCCATGGCATCGTCGTAGGCATTGCCAGCGGTCCGTTTGACTTCACTTGCTTTCTGTGGTTCTTGGAAACGATCATTGAGCTGCAGAGCAAAATCAATCGTGGCTTGCTTGTTTTTCAGGATTAACGCCACTGTATAAGCGTATATGTAGGTTAGAACATTTCGTTTTTCTATATCTCCATTTCGAAGGGTAACGAGTAATTCTAAATCGTTTTTACGCGCCGTATTTAGGCTGTACAGCGTTTTTAATCCACTTTTAGGGGTAAGTATACTAACCGTTCCTTTTCGGCGCTTTACAGGCTTTCTACGGCGTTCTAGCGGCGTGCAATAACTATATAATTCTTCTAAACTGTACTCTAATGTTCTCCATATCTCCACGGTAACTTGTTTTCCATTTCGGCCATTAATGCTGTAAGGCAAGCGGAACACACGAGTCACATCAGTAGCGGCTGTGTCCGCTCCTAAATGTTTTAATTCGGCAATATATTGAGTGGTAATGTATTGCGTGAGAAAAGCCATTGCCGGCGCCGCTCCGCCGCTAATGGAATAGATCAACTGCAAGCCGCGTCCAGAGAAAATGACCAAATTTGGATTTGGGATTTTCCCTTTGATAATCAGCTGCTTGATCTCTTCTAAAGCCTTCGGAACGGAGACATTCACTTTGTAGCAGTCAAGATCAACGCCTATATTTCGAATTTGTTTTAATGTTTTTGTTGTACGCGAACCGTACTCGAAAGCGTTTAGGCTTAAATACACATCTGTTTTTCGTTTTTTCGCCTCTTTGAGAAGTGCATCTAAATCGTTAAGCCCATAGAAGCGGTGTTTTTTGTTAGCTAATTGTAGCGTACAAACAAAGCCTGTTTTCTTCGATTCTGATAAATAACAATCATGCCATTCTTCAATGTATGTTTCTTGGACTTGCAACAAAAAAGCCACGTCGAAAACTCCTTTCAACGTGACTGCATCTCCGTTTTTAGCAACATCCCCCAAAAAATGTATGGAAAAACAGGACACATCATTGTTGAAATGTGCCTTCACTTAGTTTATTATTTTTGATAGGTTGATTTCGTTTGGGGTGGTTGCTTCTCAGTGTTGCCAGCACTGAGAGGGATGCAGCCACTTTTTTATTTTTTCCGTTCTCTCTATCTGTCTGTTATTCTATCAAACTTTGACACAAATCTACAACTTAGGGTTGAAAACGAAAAGAAGGGGAACGCCACTTTGCGTAATCCCCTTTCTGTATGTTATAATGGATTAGCCTGTTTTTTTAAGAAGCCATCGTGTAGCCGCACGGTGGCTTTATTCATTTTCAAGCGGTTTGATCTCTGGATTGAATGATACAAGAATGACTTTGCCGATGACTTCGACCTGTCTTTCTGGAATGATTCGAGTTGTGCCATTGTCATACGCCATCACAATCCGATTTTCGCGCCGAGTGAAGCGGCAAACATGAATCTTTCCATCCACCGCTAACACCGCAACATCTTTCCCGTTTGGCAGCGGCTTAACACTCGTATCCACTATTGCCGTATCACCGGCTAATATCGTCGGAGCCATTTGATCATCAGTTACGTGTAAAACAAATAGATTCCCCATTTCCCATCATTCCTCCATATAATCCGCATAACCAGAGTAAGAGAGTAATTTCAAATAGCGATAACCTTGGATGAATCCCTCAATGAAGTAATTTTCCGCTTCAGCATATACAAGATCATGAAACTCATCGTTAAAGTCTTCAAGAAGTTGCTTTTCTTCTTCGTTTAGCACATTTTTCAATGCTTTATACTTTTTCTCAATGATCGAACGCTTCTCCTTTGTGTACTTGGAAGTCACAATATTACTACCTTCACGCGCTAAAACCTCAATAGCAACACCTTTAAGCACTTCCACCATACCGGCATCGTAACAAGCCGCTCCAAATTCAAGAGCATAATCAAGACTTACTCGATGCGATTTTGCGATTTCTGCAATCTTGTAGGCTGTGACCATGGTACTCATAATAAAGCCTCCTTTTTTCTTTTACTTATCGAAGATTTTTTTGTCTTTTTGTAGATTATTGTAACGTATTATCATTTTTTGTCAATATATTTCTTTGGTATCTAAAAGATTTATCTGTATAATTAGAGATGACTAAGCGATAAAGAAGGGAAGGTGTAAAAATGATCAGCTATAAACCATTGCTAAAGTTGTTAATTGATCGCGGTATAAAGAAACAGGATCTACAGAAAGCAGCCAATATATCATGGTCTACAATGGCCAAGTTCAACAAAGATGAATATGTTTCTTTAGAGGTCATAGATCGAATCTGTGCTGTCCTTGACTGTCAACCTGGCGATCTTATTGAATATATACCTGATGAAAAAGAATCATAAAAACCATCCTCCGTACCCCATGTAAAGGATGGTTTTTATTTTGTGTCTGACAAGAATGTTTTTTTAATTTCAAATAACCACGAAATATGTCGTTATATGGTAAATTAAAATCAAAAAATAGGTCTAGGGGGATGAATTTAGTGTCAGAGAAAGAAAAACAATCCGACAAAGAAAGGCTATCCGACAAAATTGATACAGTATTTGCAGCATTAAAGCCGGAACTTATGTATTTCCACGATAAAGATCCGGAATATGCGGAGAAAATGGTGGATTGGTTTCTAGAAGTGGCGATTAAAAACCATATTATCCATCGGTATAAAAACGATCCAAGCAAAAAAGACAAGGAAATGGTACGAAGAAGACGTGCTAGGGTATATTACATCGATTTTGGCGTAAATGTCGGTTCTGAATTCAATTATCCTCATTTTTGCGTTGTAGTAAAAGAGTTTAAATATCACGCGCTCGTAGTTCCACTCTCCAGTCTGGATGAAGATGATACACAAAGCTGGAAACTCGATGAAGAAAATATGTGCGTTGAGATAGGAGAAATTAAGGACCTCCCATTCGAAAAGCCGAAAACTTACGCTTTAGTTGGTAAAATGAGAGAGGTTAGCAAACAACGTTTAAGCGATTATAGGCATCCAGAAACAAAAGAATTCGTTAAGTTAAAACTCACTGACGATCAAATGGACAAAATTGACGAAGCAATCATCAAGTTATGTACAAAGAATAAAAAAGAAGAGACGAAGGATAAAACAAATTTGCAGGATCAGAAGGATTGATTATAAGTACAATTAAAACGCACTTAAAGCTACTTAAAGCTACTCAAAGCTACTCAAAGTTACTTAAAATTACTTAAAACGATTAAAACGTATTGCTTTTTCAGTAATATTTTATTACAATATGGACATAAGAATAAATGAAGGCTCTAACGCCGACTTGAATTTTAAAGGCCTTTGCGCCGACTTGAATTTAATAATATTGCCCTTAGCGGCCTAAAAGGAAAAGCCGTCCCGTTTGTGGACGGCTTTTTACGTTTTATTCGTTTTCCCTTCCAACTTGTCCGCGATCGCGAACAGTTCTTGCTTGATCTGCTTATTTAACTCAATCGGGACATGTACTGTCGTTTTTTTTGTCAATGATGAACGAGAAAGGCTCATTTTCGTCAATAAGTCGTGCTATCGAACTTAGTCCAGCAGCTTTGAAGCGGCCTTCTAACATAAATCCGGCAATACTGCGCATATAAAAAGCGTCGCCCACAAAATTCCCGACAACGATTTTGAATGGGTCGTTTACAGACATTCTTTTTCCTCCTATAAACTGAAATCGTCTGGAATATTTATATCAATCACATTTTTTTCGAATCTTAATGGATTTTCTTCCTCAATCTTTTTTCTTCGTTTTAAACGCCTGTTTTTCATTATTTCCGACTCATATAGATATACTTTTTTGGTATTAAACGAAGGTTTTAATACATTAATCATGTACGTTTCGTAAATATCACGTTCCATTGGACAAGAAACAAAAATACATGAAATAGACTGGATTAATCTTGAAAATTTACGAGACGAAAAGTCTTGGCCACTAACATGAACCTTTACCCTATCCCGCAAATTCTCAGCCTTCCCTATGTAGAGGAGATTCTTGTCTTCCCCATACAAAAGGTATATTCCGCTTTTTCTAGGTATTAATTCGATATTGTTTACCCGAACCGCAATATCCTCTTTTGGAACATCAATTTTAATCATTTATTATCCCCTTCTTTTAAACGAGATTGTGCTTTATTCCACATTTGACGACTTATAATCCGAGGAAATACTCCTTTTTGCTTTATTCCATTTTTCTCCTTTTCTCCGTTATAAGTATTGAATCCTGTATAAGTTTCTGTATTTATGACATTTTTTACGGTTTGAGGAGTCCAATTCTTACCAGTTTTCGTTGGAATTCCTTCTTTATTAAGCATTTTTGCAATTTTGTAGTAACTCGAACCGTCAATAAATTCCTGAAAAATTCGTTTCACAACTAAAGCCTGACTATCAACAACTTGAATTTCTCCTTTTATTACCTCATAGCCATAAGGGACTTGTCCCCCCGCATACTTATTCTTCTTTGCTGTAGCCAAGCGGCCTCCCTTAGTACGTTCGTTTATAATAGAACGTTCAAATTCCGCAAAACCACCTATCATTTGAAGAAAAAGCATCCCCTGAGGTGTCGAGGTATCAAAACGCTCTGAAACAGAAATAAAAGCAATTCCGTTCGGTTCCAGTACATCTTCAATTAAAATAAGCAAATTTTTTAAACTCCGATGAATACGATCTGCTTTAACCACGATTATTGCTGACACTTCGTTGTCAGGTTTTTTAATGTATTCCAACATTTCTTTGTATCCATCACGATCATCAGTTGAACCTGTAAAACCTTCATCTACAAAAATACGTTCTAACTTCCATCCCTGGCTTTTTGCGTAAGCCTCAATACGTTCTTTTTGTTCCGTTATAGATGTATTTTCTATTTGGGAATCTGAACTAATACGAGCGTAACCGACGACCTTTTTTATTTCGACTCTAACCATTATCCTCCCCCATTTATTTCCGTTTTTTTCTTGTTAAAAGAGTACCATATATTAAAAGTAATTGTAAATACTTTTAATAAAATTCCATCAAAATCCTTTATTTTTATATATTTTATTTAAAATTTTATTCCGAAAAATGATGGTTGTGATGATGAGAAAAAAGAAGGAAAATCAAAATAGATATCAAATTTCATAAAAGAACGTCTTGAAGAACGATTTGAAAAGGTGGCCGGCACAATGAACGAATTTGAAAAAGCATATACAACAAAGGAAGTAAGTTTGACTCTTGATATAGGAACCAGCACGCTTAGAAAATGGTGTCTCGCTCTCGAGGAGAACGGGTATCAGTTTTTGAGAACGGATAATCAAAAGCGTTTGTTTGTGGAGCGGGATCTAGTTGCTCTGAGATACTTCCAGAAGTTAGTTCAAGGTGAGAATTTTTCATTGGAGAACGCCGCAAAGGTTGTTACATCAAAGTATAAAGGTGAAGCGTCCGAAACGGGAACGCCTAGCGTTCTCTCTCAAAACGAAATGGAAAAGCGTGATTTTAAGCGTTCTGATGAGATTCTTCAGGAATTGCTGGAGAGGTTCGAAAAGCAAGAGCAATTTAATCAGGAATTATTGAGGTTTAACCAAGAATTGCTGCAGCGTTTAGAGGAACAACAAAAATACATAGAAGAACGCATGAACAAAAGGGATGAACTTCTCATGCAGTCCTTGAAAGAATCCATGGAGACACGCAAGATGATCGCGGCAGCAAAAGAGGAAGAGGAAAAGAAGAAAAAAGGTTTTTGGTCCCGTCTGTTTGGTAAATAAGTCTATTCATCAATTTGATGAATAGTTAGAGTCTGGAATCCGCAAATTGCGGACTCGCATTAAATACCATAACGGCGACATAACGCTATAAGCGACACAATTAAAGGGGTGTCCTCAACTTTGGGGACACCCTACACTTTATCTCACTCACTGCGGTATCTTCCAGCTAATAACGCTGTTACCGCCTAACTTCGATGGTGCCGGCTGTTGAACTTGCCGCCGCTGTGTCCGTTGTTTAGATTGTGTTTCATTAACGCGCTCAAATTTGAGCGCATCTTTTTATATCACAAACAGATCGAAAACAGGACCGAAAAATGTATAATAGTCGGCTTGGAAGGGGCAGTTTTTAGACCATAGAACCCTTGATAATACTAAATTATTGCGGCGCAGACCTATGAATTGGTTCATAGACTTAATTGGGTACACCCTAGCCATACCCAATTAAGTCTATGAATCTGTGACCGGAATTAAGCCTGCTCGTAATGATCTCGCAAAACACGAGGGGGGCGATAAATTATCTCCCCCTTAATATGGGTCTGCTCAAAGTTGAGCACCCTCTCTTCGTTTTGCCAGCTGCATCAACATCAATTTGATTTAGGTTTCATTTCAACGTTACCACTCGACGTTACCATTGAACGTAACATAATCCTGGGGTTAGACGGTATCATGAGATTTTAAGACACCTCAAATTCCACGATGTCGTGGAATTTTATTTTGCGTCTGACGAAAATACCTTTAATCAATGCGCCGTCGGCGACGCGTTTAAATCCTTAAAAAGTCGGGGCAACGTCGACCAAAAACATCATCATCGATTTTAAGGCGCCTAGCGGGCTCGTATAGACGTTTTAATCTATATATATACAAAAACCATTAGGTAGTAGATAAAAACGCAAAATAAGGCGAAATGGAGCGTTAAAAAAGGATGTCGGGAATAGCGACACCCTTTGCAACTTGTTTTTACCTTCGGAAATTCCGCCGATAAGTTCATATGATGCGCTGAGGCAACATTCACAGAAAATCGACGCGACGTCGCGCTTTTTTATGCGTCCGAAAATTCCAGAATTGAAGAATAAAGCATGATGGGGTAAACAAAATTTACCCCGCCACGATTCGTTACTCACTTTTCCTTGATTTTGGTGAAAACATAATCGTTTTTAGTATCCTTTATCAAAAACGACCGCTAAAATTGGCGTATAACGCGTTTTAAACAGCATGGTATGGTTTATATCCCTTTGCAGGAAAACGTCTATATGAGGCTGTTAGAGGCCTTAAAATCGATGTCCTCATTTATGAGGGAATTTCCTGCCAAGGGTGTGATTTCAACGCACACCCTTTTGGACAGAAATGTCCAAAAGCAAGCGGCTTCCTCAATGTAGAGGACACCCCAACTTGGGACGCCCTTTCGACGATCTTCATTTCCGCGACGTCGTGGAATTTACGACGCCTCCGCCGTCCACGGATGCCCTCGCCGACCGTTACCCCACCGCTCATATTTGAGCAATCCCTTGTACTCCGAAAAAATATTAGCATTTGTTAGCATGTTGTTTCCGCACAGTTTTCGCACTGTTTCTTTGTATGATCTTTATATGATTTTTGTACAACCATTGTCCCGCGCGGCTTCTGACACTGTTTCTGTTTGTTGTACTCCGAAAAAGTACTGCAAACGAAAAGGAACGCGTTACCTTTCACGTTACCTTTCGTACATTAGGTTTTATTAGGGTATTCATCATTTTGGTGAACAGCTTATCAATTTGATAAGCGGCTGGATAACGCAAATTTGCGTTATCCCCTAGGCTTTTAAATGACACCTCGTCAGGCGCTCATATTTGGCTTGTATAGCGTTTTTTTTTGTTTTCCAAGACAAAACACCATTAGGAAGGCATTTAAAACGCCGTAGAGGGCAAATATGAAAGCCGCTTTTTCACCAAAAAAGTATGATGGCAAATGAAGGCTTGAACTACTCAGCTATGAATTCGAGTTGTTTTGTAAAAGGTTTGTAGTACTTTTTGTGTTTTGTTTTGTAAAACTCAAGTTTTCTCCAGTTTTGAAGCCAGGTTTTGTCAGGTTGCAACTCATGCACACCTTTCCTGCAATTTGAAACATTGTACCCGCTCAAAAAATCAGATTCGAACCCTTTTCCTGAAAAAAATGAACCGCATCAAAAACAGAAAAAAAGAAGTCGGGAAAAAACGACTCCCTTTGTTTGGATTTTGGTTGCATCAGCGGAGAAAAATGGTTATTTCAGGTAAAAAGTGAACAAAGTGAATAAATGAAGTAAA
>NZ_JBPODS010000021.1:0-13421 GCF_051200995.1 Anoxybacillus eryuanensis
CACACCCGTTCCCATCCCGAACACGGAAGTTAAGCTCTCCAGCGCCGATGGTAGTTGGCGGGACACCGCCTGCGAGAGTAGGACGTTGCCGGGCATTATTATGTTTATTTTCTATTGTCGCGGGGTGGAGCAGCCAGGTAGCTCGTCGGGCTCATAACCCGAAGGTCGCAGGTTCAAATCCTGCCCCCGCAACCAATGAAACGAAACAACGAAACGGTGTAAGTTTCGTATTTTTTTATGCCTTTTTTGCGTTATGATTTGTTTTCGTGTACACTTATATGTGTAGCATTTCCTTAGGAGAGTGATCCTAAGGTCTTTTTTGTATATTGATTTTATTCAATTAGGGGAATGAACGATGAAAACATATGAATATGTATCACATCATCCTGAAGATACGTTAGCATTAGCGATGAAACTTGCTCGATATGTTCAACCTAAAGACGTTATTACGTTAGAAGGTGATTTGGGAGCAGGAAAAACAACGTTTACAAAAGGATTAGCAAAAGGTTTAGGAATTGACCGTAATGTGAACAGCCCAACTTTCACTATTATAAAGCAGTATGAAGGGCGCTTACCTTTGTATCATATGGATGTATATCGTTTAGATGAAAGCGAAGAAGATTTAGGGTTTGATGAATATTTTTTTGGTGATGGTGTAACAGTTGTCGAATGGGCACATTTAATTGAACCATATTTGCCATCTGAGCGTTTACATATTACGATTCACCATGCGGATGGAGAAAATCGAATCATTCGTTTTTCACCGATTGGTGAACGTTATAAACAGCTATGTAAGGAGATTTTTAGTGATGAAAGTGTTAGCCATTGATACATCTACATTTGTTATGGGGATCGCTATCGTTGATGGACAAGTCGTTAAAGGCGAAATGATTACGAATTTGAAAAAAAATCATTCGATACGAGTAATGCCTGCGATTGAGGCGCTTCTTCAAGAATGTGAGGTAAGCCCTCAAGATCTTGCCCGTATTGTTGTTGCGAAAGGACCTGGATCATACACAGGTGTTCGCATTGGTGTGACGATTGCCAAAACGCTTGCTTGGACGCTAAACATTCCGCTTGTCGGTATATCGAGTTTAGAAGTGATGGCAGCAAATGCGAAGTATTTTGATGGGCTTATTGTTCCATTAATGGACGCTCGGCGTGGACAAATTTATACAGGTCTTTATAAAGCTGAAGGGGGCAACATTCAATCCATTGTAGCTGATCAAGTTATTTTGGCGACAGATTGGGCAAATGAATTAAAATCGTACAATGAACCAATTTTATTAGTTGGAAATGATAGTGTGCTACACGAAGCAGTGTTTGTTGAAGCGCTAGGTCGTTCTGTCCAATTAGCCTCAGCGACCCTTCACAATCCGCGCCCAAGCGAACTTGCATGGTTAGGAATGAATCGTCAACCAGAAGATGTTCATACATTTGTCCCAAACTATATTCGTTTAGCAGAGGCCGAAGTGAATTGGCTCGCTCGTCAACAAGAAAGGGCGGAAGGTTAAGTGGATGTTTTTTTTCGTTTTATGACGCTTCAAGATCTTGATCGTATTATAGAAATTGAGCAACGTTCATTTACACTTCCGTGGAGCCGTTCTTCCTTTTATCAAGAATTGACAAACAATCCGTATGCTCGTTACATTGTGATGGAGTATGATGGACAAATTATCGGTTATTGTGGTATGTGGCTGGTCATGGATGAGGCACATATTACAAATATTGCGGTATTGCCGGAGTTTCGAGGCAAAAAGTTAGGAGAAGCACTGATGAAACAGGCGATGGAGTTGGCAAGAAAAGAAGGAGCGCAAACAATGACTTTAGAAGTGAGAGTATCGAATATCGTTGCACAATCATTGTATCGGAAACTTGGTTTTTTAAATGGGGGCATTCGTAAACGGTACTACTCGGATAATCAAGAAGATGCATTAGTCATGTGGGTGAAATTATGAATAAAAAGGATATATTTGTACTTGGAATTGAAACAAGTTGCGATGAAACGGCTGCAGCCATTGTGAAAAACGGACGCGAAATTGTAGCTAACGTTGTCGCTTCACAAATGGAAAGTCACCAACGATTTGGAGGAGTCGTTCCTGAAATTGCCTCACGTCATCATGTTGAACAAATGACGCTCGTGTTAGAAGAAACGATGAAACAGGCAAATATGGATATGAGCCAAATGGATGCTATTGCGGTGACAGAAGGTCCTGGGTTAGTAGGTGCTCTATTAATTGGCGTAAATGCGGCAAAAGCATTAGCTTTTGCACACAGCATTCCTCTTGTTAATGTGCATCATATCGCAGGGCATATTTATGCGAATCAGCTTGTGCAAGAAATGAAATTTCCACTTTTAGCCCTTGTTGTATCAGGAGGTCATACGGAACTCGTTTACATGAAGGAGCATGGTGTATTTGAAGTGATTGGCGAGACGCGCGATGATGCGGCAGGGGAAGCGTATGACAAAGTTGCCCGAGCGTTACAACTACCTTATCCAGGGGGACCTCACATTGATCGCTTAGCGAAACAGGGAAAACCAACTATTGATTTACCGCGCGCATGGCTTGAAGAAGGTTCATATGATTTTAGTTTTAGCGGATTAAAATCAGCGGTTATTAATGCGTTGCACAATGCAAAACAGCGTGGAGAGACGATTCGTCCTGAAGATATGGCGGCAAGTTTTCAGGCAAGTGTTGTTGAGGTGTTAGTTGAAAAAACAATTCAAGCAGCCACGCATTACGACGTGAAACAAATATTGCTAGCTGGCGGTGTGGCAGCAAATGAAGGACTGCGTACGCAATTACAAAAACAAATGAAGCAGCTGCCTGAAGTCGAGTTAGTTATCCCGCCGTTGTCGCTTTGCACAGATAATGCGGCGATGATTGCGGCAGCGGGAACGGTACTATTTCAACAAGGAAAGCGAGCGACAATGGCGTTAAATGCCAGCCCAAGTTTACTGTTATAGCAAGAGGGTGCCCTAAAAGTAACCGGGCACCCTTTCTTATAATCGTATAAATTTCCTTGAAGAAAAACCGAACCTTTTTTGTGGATTATTTTATCCACATATATGTGAATAATGTGGAAAACGTTGATTATATGTTATTTTATCATAACGAGTTAACCACAATGATATATGTGGATTTTTTGATTTTCTTGTGGATAATGTGGAAAAGTAGGTGAATAACTTATATTTAGGTGTTTTTTCTGTGGATATATTTGTGTAAAAAATGAGCTAGTCCACAAATGGGGCTAGCTCATTATTATTGTTGTAAAAGTTCCCATTGCTCAAATAGTTCGTCGAATTTTTTCTTTAGTTCTTCGATCTTTGCTTGAGTATCCCGAGCTTTTTCATAGTCATTGTAACAGGAAGGATCATATAATTGTTGTTCATATGCAGCAATTTGTTGCTCCAGTTGCTCCATTTCCAGCTCTAGTTGTTCTAGTTTTCGTTTTCGCTGTCGTTCAAGCTTTTTTCGCTCTTTTTCTTCTTCGTATGAACGCTTTGGTGAAGATCGTTCTTCTGTTATCGTCTTTTCATTGAGTTGTCCAAGTTCAAGCAACTCTGCTTTTTTTGCCACATAATAATCGTAGTCTCCCAAATATTCCACAAGTCCATCTGTGGATAACTCATATATTTTGGTTGCGATCCTGTTAATAAAATAACGGTCATGAGAGACGAATATAATGGTCCCAGGATATTCAATGAGTGCTTGTTCTAGCACTTCTTTGCTATCTAAATCCAAATGGTTTGTGGGTTCATCTAAAACTAATACGTTCGCTTTTTTCATCATTAGCTTAGCGAGAGCGAGCCGCGCTTTTTCTCCACCGCTTAACGTCTGAACAGGCTTCAATACGTCGTCACCAGAAAATAAAAAGTTTCCGAGAATGGTCCGAATTTCTTTCTCTGTTTTTAATCGATCTTCATCCCACAGCTCGTCGATAACGCGTTTATTAGACGTTAACTCGGCTTGTTCTTGATCATAATAACCGATTTGTACGTTTGTTCCGTAACGCAGCTCCCCTTGTTTTATAGGAAGTCGTTTGACGATCGTTTTTAGAAGAGTCGATTTTCCAATGCCGTTCGGTCCAATCAGTGCAATACTATCCCCGCGAGTGATGCGAAATGAAAGATTTTTTGCGATGATGTGATCGTAACCGATCGCTAAATTGTTGGCTGTTAGCACATCATTTCCGCTTGGCCGTTCGATTTCGAAACGAAATGATGCCGATTTCTCATCACCAAGCGGCTTTTCGATGATGTTCATTTTTTCTAGTTGCTTTCTACGGCTTTGTGCCCGCTTTGTTGTTGAGGCGCGAGCGATATTTCGTTGAATAAAATCTTTTAATTTTGTGATTTCCTCTTGTTGTTTTTCGTACAATTTCAGTTGTTGTTCAAATTGCTCCGCCCGTTGATGTAAGTAGCTTGTATAGTTGCCGACATATTTTTTTATTTTTGTGCGCGACAATTCGTACACTTGTGTGACGATTTGATCAAGAAAATAGCGGTCGTGCGAGACGATGAGAATGGCTCCTGTATAGTTTTTTAAATACTGTTCAAGCCATTGTAATGTTTCCATATCTAAATGGTTCGTTGGTTCGTCTAAAATAAGTAAATTTGGCTTAGTCAGAAGTAGTTTTCCTAGCGCTAGTCTCGTCCGCTGTCCGCCGCTTAATGTTGATACTTTTGTTGTATAATCGTACTGGGAAAAGCGAAGGCCATGAAGAACAGAACGAATATCTGCTTCATATTGATAACCGCCTTTTTCCTTAAATTCCGTTTGTAAACGATCATATTGCTCTAATAGTCTTTCGTAGTCAGCATTATGCAAGCTCATTTGTTGTTCTAGTTCACGCAATTGCTTTTCCATTTGTTGAAGCGGGGCAAAAACATCGAGCATTTCGTCCCAAATAGAGCGATGAGCTTGCAAACCTGTATATTGATCTAAATAGCCGATTGTCACATGTTTCGGCTTTATAATTTCACCTGTATCGTATGACAATTGGCCAGCAATGATTTTTAATAATGTTGATTTTCCTGCGCCGTTTCTCCCAACTAGAGCAATGCGATCTTTTTCTTGTATTTCAAGTTTTATGTCTGATAAAACTTGTTCAGCTCCATATGATTTGGATAGTTGGTTTATTTGTAAAATGATCATCATTTCTCACCTCAATCTTCTTTTGATAGTGTAACGCACTTTCTTCATGTTCGGCAATACTAGTGTGTGAATAACAAATTTGACAAAAATAATAATAAAGGGTACAAAGGAAAGACAGAATGAAAAAAATAGTGTATAGTTTAAAAGTGGAGAGAACTTTTTCGATGTATAGGAGAGAAAAATGAAAGCGCTAACTATTTGTGAAAGGAAATGTGGGGGATTGACTCGTGAACAATGAACAACCAAAAATTCCGCAGGCGACCGCAAAGCGACTACCGTTGTATTATCGTTTTTTGAAAAACTTGCATGCATCAGGAAAGCAGCGTGTATCTTCAGCGGAGTTAAGTGAAGCTGTAAAAGTCGATTCAGCAACGATTCGCCGTGATTTTTCATACTTTGGTGCGCTTGGAAAAAAAGGATACGGATATAATGTGAATTATTTGCTGTCGTTTTTCCGTAAAACGTTAGATCAAGATGAAACGACAGAAGTCGCGTTATTTGGAGTCGGTAATTTAGGGACGGCATTTTTGAACTACAATTTTAGCAAAAACAATAATACGAAAATTGTGATGGCGTTCGATGTAGATCCAGATAAAGTCGGAACAGAAGTCGGAGGAGTTCCAGTTTATCATTTAAATGAATTGGAAGAAAAACTCGGTGGAATTACGGTAGCGATTTTAACTGTTCCTGCTCAGGTTGCTCAGCCGATTACTGACCGACTTGTTCAAAAAGGCATTAAAGGAATTTTAAACTTTACGCCTGCTCGTCTGCATGTGCCAGAGCACATTCGTGTTCATCATATTGATTTAGCGGTCGAATTGCAATCACTCGTTTACTTTTTAAAACATTACGGAAATGAGTAAACCTCCCGTTTATGAGCGGGAGGTTTTTTTCAATAAAGAGCGAATCGCTGTTCCAAAATCAAATGTTGCAATTAGGATGAATAACATCGTCGTTACATCCCAAATACCATCATCGGCACTATCCACAGCAAAATAAGTAAATAAAATTCCCATTAGAAAATAAAACAACGGTTCGGATTTCATGAAAACAGCCTCCAAATCACGAATTGCATTTGTTCTGCTTCGCGCATCATTTTTTCAATTTCTTCAGCGAATAATGTTTGAATGGCGACGACAAAGGTGTTCATGAGCACATGGGCCACAATGGGTACGAGAATACGTTTTGTTTTGACATATAAGAACGCAAATACAAATCCCATTGTTGCATAAAGAAGCAAATGCTCGAATTCTAAATGAACAACAGCAAATAAAAGTGAACTGACAAGGGCTGATAAAAGAAAGTTATATTTTTCATACAACGTCCCAAAAATAATTTTTCGAAAGATGATTTCTTCTAAGATTGGTCCAACGATCGAAGTGACAAGCATAAGTGCTGGTGTGAGCTTTACCATTTCGACGATGCGTCGTGTGTTTTCGGATCCCATTTCGACACCAAAGAGGTGTACTTCGATGTTTGCTGCAATGCCTTGAGCGAAAAGAGCGAGCAAAAACCCCCCAATTGCCCAAAAGATCGACGTTCCAATTGATGCTTGATGGCGATCGTACGAATACTTCATATCTTCTTTCATGAAATAAAGAACGAAAAAAAGAGCAATCGAAAAACTAATAACAGCCCAGTAACCAGAGGCGATCGAAAAAGCTACTTCTTTATTTGATGCGTTAATAAATCCGCTATGTGCGAGCAAAGGAACGCCAACTAAACTGGATAGTTGCATAGCAATGTATGTAATGATGACAAACCAATATTGCTTTTTCACATGTTCAACCCCTTTTTGCAAAATGAGTACTTTTTCATTTTACCATATTTTTTGTATGAATTTCGAAAGGAAAGACATAATGAAAAAGGGAAACATTTAGTGAAAAATTTTTAACTTCCTACTTGCAAAATTGAAAAAAGTTCATTAATATAATAAGTGTGTTAGCACTCAATAATAACGAGTGCTAATAACGGTACGAAAATCTAATTAAGGAGGTCGTTTGCCGTGTTGAAGCCACTAGGTGATCGCATTGTCATTGAATTAATCCAAACTGAAGAGAAAACAGCGAGCGGAATTGTTTTACCAGACACAGCGAAAGAAAAACCACAAGAAGGAAAAGTTGTTGCGGTTGGTTCAGGCCGTGTTCTTGACAATGGTGAGCGTGTAGCTCCAGAAGTGAGCGTTGGTGACCGCATCATCTTCTCAAAATATGCGGGTACAGAAGTGAAATATGATGGAAAAGAGTACTTAATCTTACGTGAAAGCGACATTTTAGCTGTGATTGGTTAATCGTTCGCCTGATAACATATAAAGCATACAAAAATACTTAACAAAAATGATTATCAAGGGGGTAAGATGTATGGCAAAAGAAATTAAATTCAGCGAAGAAGCTCGTCGTGCGATGTTACGCGGTGTAGATAAATTAGCTGACGCAGTAAAAGTCACATTAGGTCCAAAAGGTCGTAACGTTGTATTAGAGAAAAAGTTCGGTTCTCCATTAATTACAAATGACGGTGTAACGATTGCAAAAGAAATTGAATTAGAAGATCCGTTTGAAAATATGGGTGCGAAGCTTGTTGCGGAAGTAGCAAGCAAAACAAACGATGTTGCTGGTGACGGTACAACAACAGCGACTGTATTAGCACAAGCGATGATTCGTGAAGGTTTGAAAAACGTAACAGCTGGTGCAAACCCAATGGGCATTCGCAAAGGTATTGAAAAAGCTGTTGCTGTTGCGGTAGAAGAATTAAAAGCGATCTCTAAACCAATCGAAGGTAAAGATTCTATCGCTCAAGTTGCAGCAATTTCTGCGGCTGACGAAGAAGTTGGTCAATTAATCGCAGAAGCAATGGAGCGTGTTGGTAAAGATGGTGTCATTACATTAGAAGAGTCTAAAGGCTTCACAACAGAATTAGATGTTGTGGAAGGTATGCAATTTGACCGTGGTTATGTATCTCCATACATGATTACAGACTCTGATAAAATGGAAGCTGTATTAGACAATCCATACATCTTAATTACAGATAAAAAAGTTTCAAGCATTCAAGAACTTCTTCCTGTGTTAGAGCAAGTTGTTCAACAAGGTAAGCCGTTATTAATCATTGCTGAAGATGTAGAAGGCGAAGCGCTTGCAACATTAGTTGTGAACAAACTCCGTGGTACATTCACAGCTGTTGCAGTTAAAGCGCCTGGCTTCGGTGATCGTCGTAAAGCAATGCTTCAAGATATCGCGATTTTAACAGGCGGTGAAGTGATCACAGAAGAGTTAGGTCGCGAATTGAAATCAACAACAATTGCTTCACTTGGTCGTGCGGCGAAAGTTGTTGTAACGAAAGAACATACAACAATTGTTGGCGGCGCTGGTCGCGCAGAAGACATTCAAGCACGCATCAATCAAATCCGTGCTCAATTAGAAGAAACTACTTCTGAGTTTGATCGTGAAAAATTACAAGAACGTTTAGCAAAATTAGCTGGCGGTGTTGCGGTAATCAAAGTTGGTGCTGCAACAGAAACAGAGTTGAAAGAGCGCAAATTACGCATTGAAGACGCATTGAATGCAACACGTGCGGCAGTTGAAGAAGGTATCGTTGCCGGCGGTGGTACTGCGTTAGTGAACGTGTACAATAAAGTTGCAGCAATTGAAGCGGAAGGCGACGAAGCAACTGGTGTGAAAATCGTTCTTCGTGCAATCGAGGAGCCAGTTCGTCAAATCGCACAAAACGCTGGCTTAGAGGGCTCTGTCATCGTGGAGCGTTTAAAAACAGAAAAGCCTGGCATTGGTTTCAACGCAGCAACTGGAGAATGGGTTGACATGATCGAAGCGGGTATCGTTGACCCAACAAAAGTTACTCGTTCCGCGCTTCAAAACGCAGCATCTGTTGCCGCCATGTTCTTAACAACAGAGGCAGTAGTTGCTGACAAACCAGAAGAAAACAAAAATACACCAGGCATGCCTGACATGGGCGGCATGATGTAATACAAAAACTACCCCTGTTTCAACGGGGTAGTTTTTCTTTTAACTGACTTAAAAAACAAAGAACAGAGCCGACAGCTTGAATCCATGCTCCAGCGATACTGATCGATTGTCCTTCTTCTTTATTTCCTCGTTCCGCGTATATGCCACCAATGGCTTGTAGAGCATTGCCAATGGCTTGTAGTAAATTTCCAATTGGAGTTAATACAGATGGTTGCCTATCCTCCCAATTATCTGCAAATGAAATGAGTCCGCCTAATGATTGTAACCAATTTCCTGTAATCTCCTGTTGACTTCCCTCTTTGTTTAATAGCCCAGCAACAACGGTTACGTTACCGATAGCTTGAATTTGATTTCCATATATACCTAATGTATCAGGGATCTCAGCATCTGCCTCTAAAGCGTTTCCCGTCGCTTGCAATACGTTTCCCCATAAATCAAGAGCAAACTGTTTCCTATTACTGAAAAAAGGAGTGCTTCCAACGGCCGAAGTAACAGTACCTACAGCTTGGGTAAATGAACCGATAAGTGCTTTCGTTTGAAGATCCATAGCTATTCTCCTGCGATCCATTTCGTTTATAAATTATATGCACATGAGATAGTATTGTTAATTGTTAGAAAATTTAATAAAAACGAAGGTATCTTGACCGATGAGGAATGAAGTTGGTAGAATGAATTAAAATTTAAGATGCTTACCTTCGTATATCCTCGATAATATGGTTCGAGAGTCTCTACCGGGACACCGTAAATGACCCGACTACGAAGGCAGTGTTCTATATTGCTAGAATTCTGCCTTCGTTTTTTTATGCGAGGGTATGAATGCTAGCTTTTTTATTATATGTAGATGGGGTGATTTCGTTTGAGTCAGCAGGAAATGATCGTCGTTTTAGATTTTGGTAGCCAGTATAATCAGTTAATTACGCGCCGTATTCGTGAATTTGGTGTGTACAGCGAGCTACATCCACATACGATTACAGCAGAGCAAATTCAACAAATGAATGTAAAAGGCATTGTTTTTTCGGGTGGTCCAAATAGTGTATATGACGAACAAGCATTGACGTGCGATCCAGCACTTTTTCAGTTAGGCATTCCGATTTTAGGTATTTGTTACGGCATGCAGCTAATGACGCATCATTTAGGTGGGAAAGTTGAAAAAGCGACTCATCGGGAATATGGGAAAGCAACGATTACGGTACAACGTGCGTCGCAACTGTTTGGTGACTTACCGACAGAGCAAATTGTTTGGATGAGTCATGGCGACTTAGTGACAAAAACGCCAGAAGGGTTTATCGTTGATGCGACAAGCCCATCTTGTCCGATTGCCGCGATGAGCGATGAAACGAGAAAGTTTTATGCCGTTCAGTTTCACCCAGAAGTGCGCCACTCAGTATATGGAAATGAATTGTTAAAACGATTCGTGTTTCACATTTGTAAGTGTAAAGGCGATTGGACGATGGGAAGCTTTATTGAGCACGAAGTTCGTAAAATTCGTGAACTTGTCGGCGATAAAAAAGTGCTTTGTGCTTTAAGTGGTGGTGTTGATTCGTCGGTAGCAGCTGTTCTCGTTCATCGTGCGATTGGCGATCAGTTAACGTGCATTTTTGTTGACCACGGTTTGCTTCGCAAGGGGGAAGCAGAAAGTGTCATGAAAACGTTCCGTGAAGGTTTCCATATGAACGTCATTAAAGTGGATGCAAAAGAACGGTTTTTAAATAAATTAAAAGGTGTAAGTGATCCAGAGCAAAAACGAAAAATTATCGGAAATGAGTTCATTTACGTTTTTGACGATGAAGCAGCAAAGCTTGACGGCATCGAATTTTTAGTACAAGGTACGCTTTATACTGACATTATTGAAAGCGGCACTGCAACGGCTCAAACGATTAAATCGCATCATAATGTTGGCGGCTTACCTGAAGATATGAAGTTTAAGTTAATTGAACCTTTGAATACGCTTTTTAAAGATGAAGTGCGTGCACTCGGTACAGAGTTAGGTATTCCAGACGAGATTGTATGGCGTCAGCCGTTTCCGGGTCCAGGACTTGGCATTCGTGTATTAGGTGAAGTGACAGAGGAGAAGTTAGAAATCGTTCGTGAATCGGATGCGATTTTGCGTGAAGAAATAAAGAGAGCAGGACTTGATCGTGACATTTGGCAATACTTCACTGTACTCCCTGACATTCGTAGCGTTGGGGTGATGGGAGATGCTCGCACGTATGATTATACGGTCGGCATCCGTGCTGTAACGTCGATTGATGGGATGACAGCGGACTGGGCACGTATTCCTTGGGATGTACTGGAAGTCATTTCAACACGTATTGTAAACGAAGTGCCTCATGTTAATCGCGTTGTTTACGATATTACAAGCAAGCCACCGGCAACGATTGAATGGGAATAAAAAACGAACGAAAAATTAAAATATATAAAAAATGTTCGTTTTTTATATTGACTGTGCTCTTTTTGGTTGGTAGAATGTATGTGTAAAGTAAATAGAGGATACATCGTATAATCTCGAGAATATGGCTCGGGAGTCTCTACCAAGCTACCGTAAATAGCTTGACTACGATGTGTAATGTGGGGGAGAGGAATCTGCTTGGTTCCTCTCTATGTTCTGTGCATTATGCATCATAGTCAACGCTTCTGGTAGTTTGCTAGAAGCGTTTTTCTTTTTATTACAACATATGGAGGGACTTGAAGTGATTAAGAAGTATTTTCAATTTGATGAGTTTGGTACAAATTACAGGAGAGAGATTGTTGCAGGTTTAACAACTTTCTTATCGATGGCTTATATTTTATTTGTTAATCCAGCTGTTTTATCATTAAGTGCTGTACCAGATTTACCGAATGAAATGAGAATGGATCAAGGTGCAGTATTTACGGCGACGGCTATTGCGGCAGCTGTTGGATCCTTATTAATGGGATTAATTGCGCGCTATCCTATTGCGCTTGCACCGGGGATGGGGTTGAATGCTTTCTTTGCTTTTACTGTTGTATTAACGATGGGTATTCCTTGGCAAACAGCGTTATCTGGCGTTCTTATGTCTGGAATGATTTTTATCTTACTTACGCTAAGTGGTATTCGTGAAAAAATCATTAACTCAATTCCAGAAGATTTAAAATATGCAGTTGGTGCAGGAATCGGGTTATTTATTACGTTTATTGGATTCCAAAACGCAGGTATTATTGTTAATAACGACGCAGTTCTTGTTGGTTTAGGTCATTTAACAAATGGGAATACATTGTTGGCTATTTTCGGAGTAATCATTACCGTTATTTTAATGGTTCGTCGTGTAAACGGCGGAATCTTCATTGGAATGGTGGTTACAGCTGTCGTTGGAATGATTGCAGGATTAATCGATGTACCAACAAAAGTAGTTGGTTCTGTACCGAGTTTAGCACCTACATTTGGAGTAGCTTTTGAACATCTTGACCAAATTTTCAATATTAAAATGCTAGCTGTTGTGCTAACATTTTTATTTGTCGATTTCTTTGATACCGCAGGAACGCTAGTGGCGGTCGCGAATCAAGCAGGGTTATTAAAAGATAATAAATTGCCACGAGCCGGGAAAGCGCTTTTTGCTGATTCTTGTGCAACGGTTGTTGGAGCAATTTTAGGGACGTCTACAACAACATCGTACATTGAATCCTCAGCTGGGGTAGCGGCTGGTGGACGTACAGGTTTTACTTCTGTCGTAACAGCAATTTTATTTTTGCTTGCGTTATTTTTCTCTCCACTGTTATCGGTTGTGACAGCACCAGTCACAGCACCGGCATTGATTATTGTTGGTGTACTAATGGTATCATCGCTTGGAAAAATTGAATGGACTCGTTTTGAAATTGCTGTTCCTTCATTTCTAACATTAATTTCAATGCCTTTAACGTATAGTATTGCAACAGGAATTGCGATTGGGTTTATTTTTTACCCAATTACAATGATTGCGAAAGGTAAAGCGAAAGAAATTCATCCAATTATGTACGGTTTATTTGTTGTTTTCATTCTATATTTTGCGTTTTTAGTTGAGTAACTACTATAGTGACAGATTGAGAGGCTTGGGTTATTACTTCCAAGCCTTATTTTTTTTAAAAAACAGTTGACGAGTAAATTGGTTTTTGATAATATACTTATTGCTGATTGAAACAAGTAATTTATGAAAGATAAAAAAGTGTTGACAAAGAAAACAGTAAATGTTATACTTAAAAAGTCGCTCAAAGAGCGGCAAAGATGTTCCTTGAAAACTGAACGAAGCGAAAAGCGTACGAAAGCTAAGGATAACTTTTTTATGGAGAGTTT
>NZ_JBPODS010000022.1:0-13224 GCF_051200995.1 Anoxybacillus eryuanensis
TAACCAAATAGAAGCAAGCTTCTATTTGGTCCGCTCGACTTGCATGTATTAGGCACGCCGCCAGCGTTCGTCCTGAGCCAGGATCAAACTCTCCATAGAAAGTTTATATCTCTAGCTTTTACGCTGCTGTTTTGTTCAGTTTTCAAAGAACAACAAAGACATGAATAATAGTACCATAAAAAACAATTACTTGTCAACATCTTTTTTTATTAACAACGACATTTATTAATATATCATGAATGTACATATTCGTCAACAAAAAAATAAACGGATATGTCCGTTTATGAAATGACATATTGTTGAATAAAAATAAGGGCTACAACACCAGGGATGCCTAGAAAACCCGTCACAGTTACTGTGAACAAATTAATTGGCAAATGAATACCTGATACATCACCAACAATATTAATTAAAAAAATAAATAAAGCTCCAATCACAAAACGAGCAATTCCTTCACCAATAAATCGGGTCAATCGTATCGGAATACCGATAAGCAAAATAATAACAATAAGACTCACGATCGACACAATGACGACTGTTTCATTCATCCTTTCCTCTCCTCCCGTCTGTTTTATTTTTAAATATATGTTCGCCTCTTTTCTATATGACAAGCCCACGTAAAAAGGGAAGGGGATCATCCCTTCCCAATTGTTACTTTGCGCTTTTTTGCTTCTCGAAGGAGAAATAAATATTTTGCTTCAGCGATTTTTAAATCAAATATAACTTTTTCAGACGGCTCAACACTTTTTTCTATTAATTGCTTTTTTCCCATCCACTCATCCCGATAATGTTGCAACCGTTCAATGAGTTGGTCATTAAATTGTTTGCGTAGCCACCCTTTTCGTTTCCAAAACACTACAATTCCCTTCTTCCTTCAAGAGCTTTCGATAGCGTCACTTCATCCGCGTATTCTAAATCACCACCAACCGGCAATCCATGAGCAATGCGCGTAATTTTAACACCTGTTGGCTTCAACAACCGTGAAATATACATGGCTGTTGCTTCACCTTCAATATTTGGATTCGTTGCTAAAATGACTTCTTGAACCGTTTCATCTTGAAGACGTCTAAGCAATTCAGCAATTTTAATATCCTCTGGACCGATTCCTTCCATAGGAGAAATCGCTCCATGTAACACATGGTACAACCCATTATATTCCTTCATTTTTTCCATAGCGATAACGTCTTTCGGATCTTGAACAACGCAAATAATCGAACGATCTCGTTTGTCGTCTTCACAAATATAACAAGGGTCTTTATCGGTAATATGACCACATGATGAACAATATGTTAAATTTCTTTTCGCATTTACAAGCGCTTTTGCGAAATCCAGTACTATGTCTTCTTTCATGTTTAGCACAAAAAACGCCAGACGGACGGCCGTTTTCGGACCGATGCCTGGCAATTTCATAAAACTGTCGATTAACTTCGATATTGGCTCTGGATAATACATACGAACCCCCTAGAATAACCCTGGTATGTTCAATCCTTTTGTAAACTGCCCCATTGTTTCTGCTGTTAATTCATCTACCTTTTTTAACGCATCATTTGTTGCAGCAAGCACTAAATCTTGCAACATGTCGATATCTTCTGGATCGACAACTTCCTCTTTAATTTTCACTTCTAAAATTTGCTTGTGACCGTTAGCAATAACCGTCACCATTCCGCCTCCTGCTGTACCTTCAACTGTTTTTTCCGCTAATTCTGCTTGCGCTTTCTCCATATCTTTTTGCATTTTTTGCATTTGTTTCATCATTTTTTGCATATTTCCCATTCCACGCATCATGTTCATCATTCCTCCATTACTCTTTAATTTCGATTAAATTTTCACCAAACCATTTTTTCGCTTCCAAAATAAATGGGTCTTCCTGCTCGTGTTGTTCATCCTCATTTGTTTGTTGACGAATGAACTGCTCACGAATTTGAAACCATTCATTTTCAGGAACAGGGATCGTATCGAGTTTTTTCCCTGTTAGCTCGAATAACACTTGCTCTAAATTATCTTTGACATAGTTGCTATTATCAGCAACCATCTTACAATGAATTTCATATTTAAATTTTAACACAAAAGCTGTGCTACTTGCTGCTACAGGCTCACTTTCTTGTAATAATGCTGCATGCGAAACTTTATTTTGCTTTTTCAACAGCTCGAGCACATGTCCCCAATTCCCTTTAACAAGGGACAAATGTTGATGCGTTGCTTGACGAAGTACTTCATGAATGCGCCCTACTGGTATTTTATAGTCTGTACGAATACTTTTTCCTGTTTTTTTCACCGATTCACTTGTTTCTGGAGCAGAGGGCTTCACACCAGTTTCCTTTAGTTTCGCTAATTCTTCTTCAAGTTGTTTCAACTTCTCCTCTAACACCGGAGAAATCGAAGTTTTAGTCACGCGCTCCTCTTCGTAACAAAGTTTCACAATTGCCACTTCCATATGAACGCGCGGGTGATTCGTTAGACGCATATCATGTTGACTTTTACTTAACAAATCGATTGCTTCATATATAAACGATGTTGGAACTATGTCAGAAAGCTCTCGAAAGCGCTCATCAACAAGCACACGATGTGTCACATCCTCAAGCTGCGGCGCTGCTTTATATAAAAGCATATCTCGATAATAGTAAATTAAATCTTCGACAAGACGATTCGGGTCTTTCCCTTGCTCCATTAAATTTTGAAAAAGACGTAACGCTTCAACCGTCTTTTTTTCGTACATCGCGCCAATTAAATCAGCAATCTTTCGCTGCGAAACCGCACCTGTAACTGCTAACACATCTTCAAGCAAAACCCGATCATCACTAAAAGAAATGGCTTGATCAAGCAAACT
The DNA here is from genome assembly GCF_051200995.1 of Anoxybacillus eryuanensis. NCBI lineage: Bacteria > Bacillati > Bacillota > Bacilli > Caryophanales > Anoxybacillaceae > Anoxybacillus > Anoxybacillus eryuanensis. The sequence continues at coordinate 2,828 of NZ_JBPODS010000022.1, forward strand.
TAAAGCGTCACGCATTCCGCCATCGGCAGCACGCGCAATCGCAAATAATGCTTCTTCCTCTACATCTATCCCTTCTTCTGCAACAACCGTTTTCAAGCGCGAAACGATAGACTTCAGCTCGATGCGCCGAAAATCAAAACGCTGACATCGAGAAACGATCGTTAACGGAATTTTATGTGGCTCTGTTGTCGCTAAAATGAAAATGACATGTTTCGGTGGTTCTTCTAATGTCTTTAATAACGCATTAAACGCCCCAATGGATAACATATGCACTTCATCAATAATATACACTTTATACGGTGCTGAGGTTGGAGCAAATTTCACCTTATCGCGAATATCGCGAATTTCATCTACCCCGTTATTTGATGCTGCGTCAATCTCTAACACATCCGAAATCGAACCGTTCATAATGCCTAAGCAAGTCGGACATTCGTTGCATGGCTCTGCTGTTGGACGATGCTCGCAGTTTATCGCTTTAGCAAAAATTTTAGCTATACTTGTTTTCCCTGTCCCACGTGGACCTGAAAATAAATATGCATGTGAAATCTTTTGTTGAAGCAGGGCATTTTGCAACGTTTTTGTGACGTGTTCTTGACCGACAACATCTTTAAAGCTCTGTGGTCGAAAAACACGATATAAAGCTTTATAACTCACGAAACTGCCCTCCTCTTTGCTCGTATCTTATTCATTATATCATTAAAAAACACATGAAAAAAGCACTTGCCGTCTAAGCAAGTGCTTGTATCCTACCTATGTAAATTGCCGTGCACCTTCCGTCGACTAGCTGCCATAAACGTTACTAGAGTAGTTAGCTCAGTTCAGGCACCCCTGCGGCACATGGGATTGTCCGCTTACTGCTGCTTCCTTCCGGACCTGACAGGGTTCACGGATTCCCATTGCGCAGGACCCAAACGTCAACACCACTTACTCTAGGCAGACTCTACAGCAAACTAGCCTAAAGAAGGAATTCAGCCTCGCTAGAGCGGATTGCGAGTACAGGGCACCGCTACCTCCCCGCTTAGCACGGCAATGCGTTATCTCTAACGCAAGTATAAGTATATCTCTTTTTTGTATAAATTGCAATGTCTACACAATGGAATTTAATTGGAATAAAAACTATTTTTTTCTTCTTTTTTTCGTTGACGCAATCGTCGAAAAAACTCGCTTAGCATATGGCCACATTGTTCAGCTAATACCCCACTAACAACTTCTGCTTGATGATTAAATCGCTTCTCTTGCAATAAATTCATTAATGTTCCAGCACACCCTCCTTTTGGGTCACTAGCTCCAAACACAACTCGTTTTATGCGAGAAAGAACAATGGCCCCAGCACACATCGCACAAGGTTCTAACGTCACATACAACGTTGCTTGTTCTAGTCGCCACGTCCCTAGTTTTTTACATGCTTCATCAATAGCTAAAAGCTCTGCATGAGCAATCGAGCGTTGATCCCGTTCGCGCAAATTATGAGCTCGCGCAATGATTTGATCGTTATATACAATAACAGCACCGATAGGCACTTCTCCTATTTCTTCTGCCTTCTTTGCTTCTTCAATCGCTAAATGCATGTAGTACTCATCATTTTTCATCTTTTGAAACTCCCGTACCTTTTTATCATCTATAGAGTATATCAAAACAAAAAAGCAACATACAGACTAATCATTTTATGTTAAAATAAATTTTGTCTGTCTACACAGACGGTTTCACCTAAAGGAGGTTACACAATGTCCCGCGTGCCCTTTATTACTGTTGAAGGTCCAATCGGTGTTGGAAAAACATCGTTAGCTAAGGTCATTTCAGACTATTTTCAATATGAATTGTTAAAAGAAATCGTTGATGAAAATCCTTTTTTAGGTAAATTTTATGAAAACATCGAAGAATGGAGTTTCCAAACGGAGATGTTTTTTCTATGTAATCGCTATAAACAGCTAGAAGATGTCGAGAAAAAGTTTTTAAACAATGGGAAACCGGTTGTAGCTGACTATCATATTTTCAAAAACTTAATATTCGCTAAGCAAACGTTAAAAGGAAAGCAATACGAAAAGTATGTACGAATTTATGACATTTTAACAAACGACATGCCAAAACCAAATGTCGTCATTTATTTACACGCTTCATTACACACGTTGTTAGAGCGTATCGCTATGCGTGGTCGCGAATTCGAAAAAAACATTGACCCGAACTATTTACAACAACTGTCTCATGCTTATGAACAAGCAATGGAACAATTTGAACAAGCCCATCCCCATATTCCTGTATTGCGATTTAACGGGGACGAACTCGACTTCGTTCGTCGTGATCAAGATCGATTTTATATTTTAAATGAACTACAATCTGTTCTTAAAAGGAGCTTAGAACAATGAACTTACGAGAAAAATATCATATTCCAAGCGATGCTGTCATTACCATTGCTGGAACGGTCGGTGTAGGGAAGTCGACGATGACAAAAGCATTAGCTGATGCACTTCAATTTCGCACTTCTTTTGAAAAAGTAGACACAAACCCGTATTTAGATAAATTTTATGCCGATTTTAAACGTTGGAGTTTTCATCTTCAAATTTATTTTCTTGCAGAACGGTTTAAAGAACAAAAACGTATTTTCGAATACGGAGGAGGATTTGTTCAAGATCGTTCCATTTATGAAGATACAGGCATTTTTGCAAAAATGCATTTTGAAAAAGGAACAATGTCGAAAGTCGACTATGAAACGTATACAAGTTTATTCGAAGCGATGGTTATGACACCATATTTTCCTCATCCTGATTTACTTATTTATTTAGAAGGAAGTTTTGAGGAAATTATTAAACGTATTCGTGAACGCGGTCGCCCAATGGAACAGCAGACACCAATTGAATATTGGAAAGAAATGTATGAAAGGTATGAAAGATGGATTAATAGCTTCAACGCTTGTCCTGTTTTGCGTATTAACATTAATGAGTATGATATTATTGGTGATGCTCAATCAATCGAACCGATTGTCGCAAAAATTGGGTATATGATCGAACAATATCGTAAGTTAAAAAAATAAGGATGCCTAGTTTGGGCATCCTTATTTTTACATAAAACAAAAATTCGTTACATATCGTAACGAATTATTTCAATAAACAATCTCCATTTTATGCGCTGTGGTTTGTAAACATCCAAATGATGGCGGAGGAGGAGGGATTCGAACCCCCGCGCGCCTTTCGACGCCTCTCGGTTTTCAAGACCGACCCCTTCAGCCAGACTTGGGTACTCCTCCGTATCGACATGTACTAATTTATCATAATCATCATCGCATGTCAATATTTTTTATATAAAAAAGGGGAGCAAGTCCCCCCTATGAAATCACCTCTTTGCCTCCCATGTATGGTCGAAGTACTTCTGGAATAACGACCGTTCCATCTTCTTGTTGATAATTCTCCAAAATCGCTGCCACTGTTCGTCCAATCGCTAAGCCAGACCCATTTAACGTATGCACATGTTCTGGTTTCGCTTTCGGATCACGGCGGAAACGAATGTTTGCACGACGAGCTTGAAACGCTTCAAAATTGCTGCAAGAAGAAATTTCTCGGTATGTGCCATAGCTTGGTAACCATACTTCAATGTCATATTTTTTCGCAGCAGTAAAACCTAAATCAGCTGTACACATGCTCATCACACGATACGGCAAACCTAGTAGTTGTAAAATACGTTCTGCATCATTTGTTAGTTTTTCGAGTTCTTCATAAGAATCTTCTGGCTTGACAAATTTGACAAGTTCTACTTTATTGAACTGATGTTGACGAATTAATCCACGTGTATCTCTTCCTGCTGAACCAGCTTCTGAACGGAAACATGCACTATAAGCGGCATATTTAATCGGTAAATCATCTGCTGATAAAATTTCATCACGATGTAAGTTTGTTACAGGGACTTCTGCTGTTGGAATTAAAAAGTAATCTTCGCTCTCAATACGAAACGCATCTTCCTCAAACTTCGGAAGCTGTCCCGTTCCCGTCATGCTCGCTCGATTGACGATGTACGGTGGTAAAACTTCTTCATATCCGTGTTGTTCCACATGTACATCTAACATAAAGTTAATTAATGCACGTTCTAAGCGCGCCCCAAGTCCTTTATAAAATACAAATCGACTTCCTGTTACTTTCGCTGCACGTTCAAAGTCTAAAATACCAAGTTGATCAGCAACTTCCCAGTGCGGCTTCGGTTCGAAAGGAAAAGAACGCGGTTCACCCCATTTACGAATTTCTACATTATCATCTTCTGATTCACCAATTGGAACAGATTCATGCGGAACATTTGGAATCGATAAAAGTAACGTTTCAAGCTGTTGTTCCACTTCACGTAATTCATCGTCAAGTACTTTAATACGATCACCAACTTGGCGCATTTCAACAATGAGATGATCTGCATCTTTTTTTTCGCGCTTTAATAAAGCAATTTGTTGCGACACATCGTTTCGCTTATTTTTTAATTCTTCCGCTTGTGCAATTAGTTCTCGACGACGACGATCGAGCTGCTCGAATCGTTCAAAATCTGCTAAATCCTCACCACGATGTTGAAGCTTTTGTTTTACTTCTTCAAAATTGTTACGTAAAAATTTTAAGTCTAACATCATCATTCCTCCTTTTTGATTTATGAAATAAAAAACTCTCGTCCCGAAAGAAAGGGACGAGAGTGCTCCCGCGTTGCCACCCTAGTTGAAGACGTACGTCTCCCACTCGAGAGATATAACGGTTCTCACCGGAAATGCCTACTGACTAACGCGTTCAGCATTTCGCTCCAGGATGGATTCACAAGTCATTCCTGCCGATTCGCACCGACCACCGGCTCTCTGAAAGGAAGAGGGCTTGCTACTAGTTCCTGTCATCGCTTTTTCTTCATATCATTTTCTTGGAAATAATGTACTATAAGTTTAAACAAAATGCAACTCGTTTATTCTTTTGTCTCTTTCACCATGTTGATAAAGTATTGCGTCATACGATTGTCATCTGTTAATTCTGGGTGAAACGAACATCCTAAAAACTGTCCTTGTCTTGCCGCGACAATGCGACCCTCATACGTCGCGAGCACGTCAACATCGCCCCCTACAGATACAATGTGCGGAGCGCGAATAAATACACCAATAAAATCGTCGGCAACACCTTTAATTGCTAAAGATGCTTCAAAACTTTCACGTTGACGACCAAACGAGTTGCGCTCAACCGTAATATCCATTAAACCAAGGTGTGGCTCATCATAACCAACAATTTTTTTAGCTAAAATGATTAAGCCAGCACACGTTCCAAACATCGGCTTCCCTTCGCTTGCAAATTGCTTCAGTGGTTCAATAAATCCATATTTATCCATCAAGCGACGCATGGTCGTGCTTTCCCCGCCTGGAATGATGAGGCCGTCAATATGTGCAAGTTGTTCTACTTTTTTAACAACAACAGCTTCTACACCACACGCTTCAATTGAACGTACATGTTCACGTACAGCCCCTTGTAACCCTAGTACTCCTATTCTCACCATATTCATTGCTCCTTTACATTACCATCCGCGTTCTTGCATTCGTTGTTCAGGAAGCAACGAAGAAATATCAATCCCTCTCATCGCTCCACCTAATCCTTTCGATAAGTGAGCAATTAATTCGTAATCTTCATAATGAGTTGTAGCCTCTACGATAGCACGTGCATATTTTTCAGGGTTTTCTGATTTGAAAATACCTGAACCGACAAATACACCATCAGCACCTAAATACATCATCAACGCTGCATCGGCTGGTGTCGCGACACCACCAGCTGCGAAGTTAACGACAGGAAGACGACCAAGACGTTTAATCTCTAATAGTACCTCAAACGGAGCACCTAAGTTTTTCGCCTCTGTCATTAATTCGTCTTCGCTCATGCTGACGACTTTGCGCACTTGCGCGTTTACTTTACGCATATGGCGAACTGCTTCGACAATATTCCCTGTACCCGGTTCACCTTTCGTACGAAGCATGGAGGCACCTTCAGCAATACGACGAGCTGCTTCACCTAAATCACGACAACCGCATACAAACGGCACAGTAAATTGACGTTTATCGATATGAAACTCTTCGTCTGCTGGCGTTAACACTTCACTCTCATCAATATAGTCTACGCCGAGCGCCTCTAATACACGCGCTTCCACATAGTGACCGATACGCGCTTTCGCCATCACTGGAATAGATACTGCCTTCATCACTTCTTCAATTACAGTTGGATCAGCCATGCGAGCAACGCCACCAGCTGCACGAATATCAGCTGGAACGCGCTCAAGAGCCATCACAGCGACTGCACCTGCTGCTTCTGCAATTTTTGCTTGTTCTGCGTTCACAACGTCCATAATGACGCCACCTTTTTGCATTTCCGCCATCCCGCGTTTTACACGTTCTGTACCTGTAACCGCCACCGTTCATTCCTCCCATTATGTATATCGTTATTGTGATATTGTACTGAAAAATAAGTTTCACGACAACTATTCATCACTTCAGTACACTATCCATATTCTAGCATACGTTTTTACTAGGTAAAAGTGTAGAAACACTAGCTACATTTTTTTATTTTAACTCAATTTTTTAAAAAATCACAATAAAAATTTTAAAGCTCTCTAAAAAGAGAGCTTTAAAACAACCCTTTGATTGCGTTTGAAGCACCGTGCCAAATGTCGCTAAACAGTTCGCCAATGGCGCGCATCGCTAAAACAAAGCCATTTGCTTTCTCTACAGCTTGTTTTGTTACGACGTCAACTTGTGCTGCCTTTTCCCCTTCTTTCGTTAAATATCCGTAGTCTGTTCCTTCATATTTCACATACATATACCCGACTTTTTGACCTTTTTTCACAGGAGCTGTTAACGTTTCTTTTTCAATGACAACAACAGGCTTATATTTTTTTTCTTCCCCGCGCTTGATGACAAGCGACAATGGTTGTTTTGTTGCAATCGCAACTTCTTTTTCTTTTCCTTTTTTTACAGTTATCGTTTTATATTTTTTCGTCGTATAGCCTTTTGGATATAATTGTTGTACAGTATAGTTGCTAAACGCATAGTCTAACATTTTTCTCGTCTGTTCAAAACGTGATAAATGCGTACCTTTGCCGTTCGTTTTGGCATTCATGACAACGGTGATAAAACGCATGCCATTTCGCTCTGCTGTACCTGTAAAGCAATACCCCGCAAACTCTGTATATCCCGTTTTAATACCATCTACACCTTCATATGCTGCGACAAGTCCTGGGAGCATCCAGTTCCAGTTATCCATTTTAATTTGGTCATCTGTTCCTTCTCGGAAATACTTTCGAGGAATGCTTGCCGTTTCTAAAATTTCCGGGAACTCGTGATATAAATGATATGCTAATGTTGCCACAGCACGAGCAGACATCACGTTTTCGTCGTTATCTCCACTCCCTGCTGGGTGCAGTCCTCCTAAATCTTTGTTATTTAGTCCAGTTGCATTCACAAACTTATAATCTTTTAATCCTAACTCTTTAGCTTTTTCATTCATCATCTTCACGAAATTCGTTTCCGAACCACCAACAATTTCTGCAATTGCAACCGTCGCTCCGTTGGCTGAGTAGATAGCCATCGCCTCATACAGTTCACGTACTGTATATTTTCCGTCTTTTCTCAACGGAACGTTCGATAAGTCTCGCTTTTGCGAAATTTGATATACATACTCACTTACTGTGTATTCTTGATCCCATTTGACGCGTCCTTCATGAATCGCTTCTAGCAACAAGTATTCCGTCATCATTTTTGTCATACTAGCAATTCCTAAAACCGCATCAATATTTTTTTGATATAAAATTTTTCCCGTTTCCGCTTCAACAAGAATAGCAGCATCGGCTTCAATATTGAGCACGTCTTCTTCGGCTTTTGTATTTTGCGGTAACGTCACCAGAAACAAGAACATTGCTACAATGGAAATGATGAAGCTCTTGTACCATGTTTTCACGCTCAAACCCTCCAACTCTGTTTTACATAACCGTTATTTTAACATACTCTTGTAAAAAAAAATAGACAGAGGAATCTTCCACCTCCGCCTATTTGTTTACTAGATGAGCGAGTAGTTCGGAGCTTCTTTCGTAATTTGAACATCATGTGGATGGCTTTCTCTTAATCCTGCTCCCGTCATGCGCACAAATTGAGTTTTTTCTCGCAATTCTTCTAAGTTTTTCGTTCCGCAATAGCCCATTCCTGCACGCAATCCACCAACAAGTTGATAAATCGTATCAGCAAGCGGCCCTTTATAAGGTACGCGTCCTTCAATGCCTTCTGGAACAAATTTTTTATTATCTTCTTGGAAATAACGATCTTTACTTCCTTTTTCCATTGCTCCAACTGATCCCATGCCACGATATACTTTAAATCGTCTACCTTGATAAATTTCCGTTTCCCCTGGGCTTTCAGATACGCCCGCAAGGAGACTGCCAAGCATAACCGCATGTCCTCCAGCTGCTAAAGCTTTTACAATGTCACCAGAATATTTAATTCCTCCATCAGCAATGATCGAAACACCATATTTTCTCGCTTCTGTTGCACAGTCATAAATGGCCGTAATTTGAGGAACGCCGACACCTGCGACAACTCGTGTCGTACAAATGGATCCTGGACCGATACCAACTTTAATGATATTTGCTCCTGCTTCAATTAAATCTCTTGTCGCCTCCGCTGTCGCGACATTTCCCGCAATAATGTTCAATGTTGGATAAGTGTCGCGAATTTTCCGTACCGTTTCAAGCACTCCTTTTGAGTGACCATGAGCTGTATCAACTACAATGACGTCAACATTTGCTTCCACAAGCTTTTTCACGCGCAACATCGTATCTGATGTAACCCCAACAGCTGCTCCAACAAGAAGACGTCCTTTGTCGTCTTTTGCTGCGTTTGGAAATTCGATAACTTTTTCAATATCTTTAATAGTAATAAGTCCTTTTAACACACCTTGATCGTCAACGAGAGGGAGTTTTTCAATTTTATACTTTTGCAAAATTTTTTCAGCTTCTGCTAATGTCGTTCCCACAGGGGCTGTAATCAAGTTTTCTTTTGTCATCACATCAGAAATTTTCATTGAGTAATCTTGAATGAAGCGTAAATCGCGATTCGTAATAATTCCAACAAGTTTTTGTTCTTCAGCGTTATTCACGATCGGAACACCTGAAATCCGATATTTACTCATTAAATGTTCTGCATCATATACTTGATGTTCAGGGGTCAAAAAGAATGGATCGGTAATTACCCCGCTTTCTGACCGTTTTACTTTATCGACTTGTTCCGCCTGTTGTTCAATTGACATGTTTTTATGAATAATTCCTAATCCTCCTTGGCGTGCCATTGCGATCGCCATTTCCGCTTCGGTTACCGTATCCATTCCTGCACTAATAATCGGGATGTTCAATTTTAACGTTTTACTTAGTTCAACTGTTAAATCGACATCACGAGGTAACACTTCTGACTTTGCTGGAATCAAGAGGACGTCATCAAACGTCAATCCTTCTTTCGCAAATTTTGTTTCCCACATTGTTTTTCCCCCTCACTTTGGAAATATTAATTAGTAGAGTATCAACTTCGCTTTTTTCTGTCAAGAAAACATAAAAATGTTAGATAATTCGATCAATTAAATAAGGAGAGCGTACGATGTGGGAAGTATTTTATTCATCAAATTTTGTACATCAATTTTTACTTGAACGCTATAAACAAGAAGGGAGAGAAGATGCAGAAAAGAAAAGCTATGATAATTGTTATCCATTTATGTACTACTTACAACATGGAAAAAAATTTTATGACACAGCTCGCCAAGCACCATTAGCGATTAAACCTGTTTTGTTATTTTATGGGAATGTCCAGCTTCTTAAAGCATGTTTATTAACGATTCATGCTGACTATCCTGAATCCTCAACTGTTTTGGCACATGGAGTATCGACGAGGAAAAGAAAAAAACAAAACTATGATTTTTTTAAAGATGAGGTAAAAATTCAAAAACACGGTTTGTTTACTTATTTTTCTGAAAAAATGTTTCATGTGAAACATGCATATGGTGAAAAATTTTGTATGAAACAGTTGTTAGAGCAAATAGAGGAACTAACCCCTTTATTTGATCTATATTTTAAACAAACAAATGGACAAAACAAGCGTATTCATAAAATCATTGCCCACTATTTATTACTATACAATTTAAGTATGATTTGTCGTTATGAAACGGAATGGTGGTACGATCTTCTTCACAGTTATTCCAATGACGCATATCCTTTTATCGTGCAGTTTTTGGACGTAACTGAACGAAAAGTACCAAAATACTTACATGATTATTTGTTATACAAAAAAGACCAAGACTAAACCGTCTTGGTCTTTTTGTTTGCCCGGCAACGTCCTACTCTCGCAGGCGGTGTCCCGCCAACTACCATCGGCGCTGGAG
>NZ_JBPODS010000023.1:0-10602 GCF_051200995.1 Anoxybacillus eryuanensis
TTGTTAAATTACAAAAAAGTTGGGTACTGTGAAACGATAAAGCCCACATTCTTACGTTCGATTTTACATTTCGTAAAAAATAAAGTCGGGTACCGCGACTTTTTTTGCGTGACAAAAAAGTCGGGTACTCAAAACTTGAATTAATTATAAAACAAAAAGGTGACTAAAAAGTCACCTTTTTGTTTCCCATAAGGGATTTTATCTCAGAAATTTTTTTCTCAGCTACTTTTTTCTCAACTACTTTTATCTTCGTTGCTTTTTTCTTAAACAACTTCTTTCTTTAGTTGTATTATATGCAGGTTTTATAAAAAAAGTCAATAAATTTTATTTTTTTTCGTAAAGGCTTTTTATAAACTCGTCATTTATATATGAAGTTTGAATATCAGTAGCTTGAATAATCGATTCGTTCACTAATTCCGATATTAGTTCCTTGATTGTAATACCATAACATTTTTTACCATAATGATTATATTGATAAACAACCAATTTGTTTTCTTCCTCTAATGCTTTCAGATATCGAGCAAATTCATATGTGAATAACTTGTACCATGCCGAGGAATCCTGAATATAAAAATCTAATTCGATGTGCTTGTAAGGTTTCCCCGCAGAGAAGTCGGAGTAATTCTTTCTTGCATAAGAACTAAAACTGCTGTATATCTCGTCTTTAATGTTTTTTGGTATTGGTTCACTAATAGGTTGACCCGTTGTTTCATCCTTTATGTCAAGTATTTTCTCTAAAAACTCATGTTTTGTCGGAAAAACATCTACACCATAATCGTAGTCCTTGATAGTTGTAATAAGAAAAACATCTTTGTTTCTTTTCCTAGTTGCTTTTACCAAAGGGATCATATCCTTGTCACTCGAGATAATAACAACACCATCAACAATCTCATTGGTATATACTTGTTCCAAAACATCCACTGCAATTTGAATATCTGCATAGTTTTTACTTTTGTTTGAAGTATGTCTTACTTCTACGTTATGTTGTAGCAACCATGTTTGATGATGAGATAAATGTAAGTCATTAAGATCAAAGTTGGCATAAACAATTATATCCAAAATATTTAGCGAGTTTTCATTACAATAATTTCTAATTTTATTAAACAAATCCTTTTCTTGAGCATTTGTATAATACTTTTTAAGAATTAAATGAATATTTTCATAATCAACATATACAATTACGTTTTTCAAAATATATCCCACTTTTCCTTTATATAACAAGTCAATATTCGACAATAAAGAACATTTTTCCTTCTTTTTTTATATTTCTGATGAATAAATTCAATTATTTTAATCTAATCTTTAATTAAAAAAGGACCCTTCACTGTTTATGATGAAGAAGTCCTATTTGTTGTCGTATATTATTTTACAGTTTCATACTCCGTTACTTTTAATGAGATAAACCTTTTCACTTCATTTGAAACAGTCGGTCGAAGCCCCGCCTTTTTGTAAATTTGCCATTCAATGATAGGTTGTCCCTCTTGTTTTAATTTCTCGATTACAAATTCCACCCGTCTCATTTGAAACAATTCTAAACTTTCTTCTACTTGAGAAATATAATTCATGGTTTTGGGTAATTTATCACCTTTTTTCTCAAGTAAGGACAAGTAGTTGATTTTCTTGCCAATGGCTGTCTTTGTAATCCTTGTTGGCTTCTCAGCTCCCAAATCCCATGTCCGAACAGCTTCCTTGACCATTTTTAAGATTTCTTCATCTCGCTTGTCCCAATTTACACGTTGCTTAGAGGGTTGAATTCTTTTCTTTGAAGGAGAATATTTATTAAGCCAATCACGATCATTTCGGTACAAAAACGCATAAACATCAGGTGCCATTTTTCGTAATTCCGTCTTTGATTTTTCAGGGTATAACTTTTGTAGCTCAAACCATTTATTTTTTCTTTCGGCTAATTGGGCTTCGTATCGTTCCAGTGGATCTTTTTGGTTTTCCTTTTCGATTTTCAGTAATTTCCATGGTACTTTTAATCCTAATTCGGCAGCGTACTTTTTGATTGTTGCTCGGTCCGCCTGTAATTCTTTTGATATATCTGTAAGTGAATACCCTTCGTTCACTAATTCGGTCAGTTTATCCTTCCAAACCTTACCGTATTCCTTTATCGTACCAATACGATACCGATCATTCCTGTTTTTGTCAGGTCCTCTCCTTGAAAAAACAAACCCACAGTCACAACGAAATGTTCCAACCGGTTTCCCTGTATCATAACATCTGGTTATCGTTAAAGATGTAACAACTGGTTTATGATAATTGGGGCATGCGACATTTAAGCATAGCCAAGGACCTTTACCAAAAGGATGATACTGCTCTTTATTAAACAAATGATTCAAGTCGGTTTCTAAAAACAGCATGACTAGTATATGCCGTATCGGATGAAAGGACTTCCGGTGTTTTTGAAATATCATCGTTAACCAATTGGTTTCTTCGAACAATGCTGGAGACTGTAAAAGTTCCAAACAGCGGTCGGAAAACTTTGAAGTAAAGCTCTGATATAATTTATCACGTTTTACAAATCCATTAGGACTAGCAAATTCTTTTTGTTTTAAAAGCTCAACATACTTTTCCCTAACGGTATTATCTTGTGTCTGGAGATGCCTATTTGTTAGCAGGGACTCCGTTATTTGAGCAATTTTTAAAAGCAACTGAAGTTCTTCTTTTTGCAACCCATCCAGGTTCATCCGTTTTCTTTCAATAAAAGGGGTTGCGATTACATATTCATGTTGGTTTTCAGTTTTTGTAGATACCGCTGTTTCTTCCAATATCGTTTCATGTTTTGGACAAATAAACACGCCAGGAGCTTGATGGATACGATGCCAATACGTTTCGCCATACGTGTCCATGTCCTCTTTGATACAGTCACTACACACCCAAAGGTTCGTTTTTGTTTTCACATTACTTGCTGAAACTCCGATACGGGTGTGAATGGTACTCCCTTTATCATCCATCATGGATTTTTTTACTTGATCTGCCTGCTTTGGAAGCAAAAAGGCTGCATAATACGAATACATCGTATGGTTAAAAATTAGGTTATCTGCATCCCAATAAGGACCCATTCGACTCAACAAAGTATTCAAATTGGCTGGTAAGTCCCAAACTGATCGGATGGTCCGTTTTCCAAACAATTCTTCGGTCGTCATTTTAGGACTTGTATTTCCGGACCGCACATGATACCTCGCGAATACGCTATATAGAAGCTCATCAGGATACGGCGTTGGAAACCAAAGTAGCATGGTCATCTTCCTCCCAAAAATCATCTAAAGGTTGTTTGACAATGTTTTTATCAAGAAACCATTCGTGAACTGATTTTTTCTTATTCCTTGCTTCTTCCATTAAGTGACCCAAATAATTTTCCGATTTTGATTTGGCTTTCTTGGTTTTGATTTGAGCATTGTCTTTCTTCTCATCCTTTTCAATAAGGAGTTTTATCGCTTCTTTTATCACCATTGGTTTTTCAATATCTTCGCCAAACTTTTTAAAGACTTTCTTTAGGGCAGTCTGGGCTTCTTTGGGCTCAAAGTCCATAGCTAACAGTTGCAGTGTCACCTCTTCTAAAAGGGATTGCTCCCTTTTTTGACGTTTTTGTTCTTGTATCTTCTTTTGAATGCGAATCTTTTCTTGCAAATCAATGGAGGCTTTATATTTTTCAATTTCCTCATCAATATCAATGGGACGAATATCTTCGTATTTGGCAATCTCACTTGGAATTCCTGATCTCAATGCCTTTAACATCGGTCGAACCAACCTTAAGCTATCGTTTGCCACTTGTTTGATGATTTGTTTGCTTAATTTTTCTTCCCCTGTTGCAATCGCTCTTACCTGTGATAGCATGAAGAGTTTGACAGCAATATCGAGGATTCCTTGGCTTTCCTCATAAATCAAATCACTGAATTCACTGGTTAGCGGTGTATAATTGGTTGTCCACTGATATTCCCACATACCTTCGACAAATAACTCCCATGACTCATCTTTTGGCATCTGGGACCAAACCATATCCCCTTGTCCGCTTCCCCGTCTTGCTTGCCGGAATTCACTTTGTAAAACCGAAACAGCTTTATTTGTTCCAACCAGCAAAACAGGAATACCAATGGTGTTAACCAATGTGACGAAAAAGTTCAGCATTTTGTCCGATCCGCCACTCTTACTAAGACTGAGGTGCTGAATCTCATCGATAATGAGTAAGCCTATCCCATGGAGACTTGCCAGATGAGCCATTCGTTGTAACATTAAATCTGTGGTATTTTTTTGCGATCCAAATTTGTTTAGATAGTTGGACCCCAGCAATCGATCCAATTCTGCAAAAAAGCTTATACATAAGCCTTTTAATGAACCATCGAACGGACAGTCCAGCTTCATCCAGCTAATCTGAGTAAAAATAAATGGTTTCCCTTGATACTCATGATGCTTAATAATTTGCGGATAAAAAGATAACACTCTTTCAATTGCGGTCGATTTTCCGATTCCTGAAAGACCAATAAGCGTAAAGCCAGCTGCTGTTCGTTTTGTTTCTGTTTGATAGCTCTTTAAAAATTTCCCCTCTTTTATCGCTTGGTAACTTTCATGAATTCTCATGACTTCTTCTTTTTGCATTGGATTTCGGTGCAGATACCCTTGACGGATGGCTCTTGAAATTCGTTGTTCAAGGTCTAAATGTTTTTCAAATGGTTGAAAGTATTGAAACAGCCTCTGCACACAATGAAATCGATAATTAGCATTCAACGAACGTTCTTTTTCATTAAATGGAGGGAATACGGATATTTGTTCAATTACTTCTTCCTCCGTAAGAATAGGAGGAAGTGCTTCAATCAATGGATTGTTTTCATAATCTTGAACGATCTGAGGGCTATAAATCGCATCAACTACTGTTTTACCATGCAGAATCTGTGTTTCATTGACTGTTTTTTGCATGCATCAACTTCTCCTTTTGTTTTTGTCGTAATAACTCGATTCTGGAAACGCTCTTTTTCGGCTGCGTGTCTTCGACATGTTCTTCTGAAATAGTTCTTTGAGTCGATTGGTCAGAATCCGCTAATAAAAAGGCTTCTTCTTTCCTTCTCTCTTCTTTTTCCATTGAACGATTCCCACGAATTCCTTTGACTTTTTGGGCATTACTCATTTCTATTTTTTCTTGATCAACTAACTTTTTTGCTTTTTGAACAATGTGTTCGATGTCGCTTGCCAAATCCACCTTTTGTTGAATTTCTTCATGAGCATATTCTTGGTGTTTCAACGTTTCATAAGCAAACAAATATTCTACTTCTTCGATTGTTTTTCCATGATATTTCTTTTGATGATCAAGCAAAGTAGCTACTTCATAGCTTCGACCGTCTTCGCTAGGCAAATAAATGTGTGACATGTTTCTTGGATCATAACAAATAGGGATTTGCCAACTCTTTTGTCTGGCTTCTTCAAACCAACCTTCTTTTAATGCCCTTTCACTGCTGTAACGCATTTTCTTAAACTCAATTCCTTTATACGTCACTCTAGCTTTTGCCCTTGGAAGGAGGTTAAGTTTTACGATATCTTCTGAATAAGAACGGAGTTTGCCGGAACGATTTTTTATACCCCACTTCCATAATTCGCGAGGAATCAGTGGGACCTCATCTTGAATCATCATTTCATCTTGATTATAGTGTTTCAACCAATGGTGATTATTGTGATAGAGGACACATCGGATAATCACACTTGTGAATTCTTCCAATGTTAACGTGGCATCTAAACGATAATCCCTATCACCTCGTACCATGGCATCCCTATCCACGATGCCAGGTAAAAATGGTTTGACTTTTGTATGAATGGTCTTAAAGTGCTGTTCGACAATTCCTTTCCAATCCGCTCGGTACGGTGGTGTATTTTCTACTTTCATATTAAAAACAGAAATAAGTCGTTCGATATTGTATCCTTCTAATTCTCCCCGGTCGGCTAATAGCGTTTGAGGAAGGTAATGACAATCCCATTCGTCTTTTGTTATTTCAATACCGTATTGCTTACAATAGGAAACTTTATCGCTGGCAGTATTGGCAAGTGCCATCATTGCCCCAAGCCATGATGGTCCCTCTAGTCCTACATACAACCCCACAACCATACGGCTAAATACATCGATCACTACATAAATGACAGGACGACCGATGATCCAATTTCGATTAAAAGAACTGACAAGATAAACATCTGCAATCGTTGCATCAATCTGATATTTTGTTCCAGGTCCATACAATTCACCAACGGAAGTTCCTAACACTGCCCGATCCTCTAATTCGTATCTCCGATTACCTTTTCTTTTTCGAAGTTTTTCTTCCGATTGATAGGTCTTTTCGTACCAGTATCGGAACTGCCTTAGTGTCGGAAGTTTATCTTGTTCTAGGAGAATGGGCTTTTTTATGCCATTATCATATCGATAATCCACCACAAAGAAGGTTTTAAGCATTTGTTCATAGGTCGTTGCTAGAGGATTTTTCTTCGCAGTATGATAAAACCTCTTCACACTAACCTCAAAAATTCTTTTAATCTCATCGGTTATTACAATACCTTCGCCGGTTATTGTAGCAAATTTTCGTGGTCGTCCTTTTTTCTTATCTGTGCAAGTCTTTTCCTTCCCTTTCCCGCCAGAATTTTTATAATCGGGCAACAAAGCGTTCTTCACTTTACCTCTTTGCCAATATTGAACCATGTACTTATAAAGTAACCGTTTGGTTTTGCCCGTCTTTTCCATCGCCATTCGAATGAGATAACCCCTTGTTTCGCTTTCATATATTTCCGGCTCTTGTAAAACCATGTCTTTGATGCATTCCCAACGTTCATCTCTCAACATTTTATTTTTTTCAGGAAGTTGTTCCTCATCTTGATAGATAAAACCATAAGGATCATTATCGATAAACGATAATAATTGTTCCGCGTGTAATTGCTGCAAATCAGAGATTTTCCGCTTGATGGGCAGTGCTTTTTCTTTTTCAATATCGATGGTGTAACAGATTACATTACCTTCATCAATCCAAAGGATACGCTCCAATTGTTTCTTGCCGCTAGCTTCTTCAATACTGATGATGTCATTTATTACAAACATTTGATCCCTTCTTTCTTATATAAAGTCTAGTTTGAAAACATCTTCCACCCAAAGGTGTGTGTGAATCTTTTGATTAATATCTACACGTATTTCTCGGCGAGCAATTAAATACTTAAGGATTTCTAATCCCATTCCATTTTCTAATTGAAATGTGTTATCAAATTCTGTTACCACTTCTATAATCGAGGTATTATATTTCTTAATGAATGATTTCATTTGTTGAGCATAAGTATGAAGTGCTGATGTAGGCAAACCTTCTATACCAAAATAGGACGAATGTAACCATTCAACATTTTCAATCAGGTTCCTAGGCATTTCTTTTTCCGTGACAATTCCCCAATCAACCCCACGATCTTCCCAATAGGAACGTTCAATTTCTAATTTCTCAATGGTTCGTTTGTTCTCCAGTTCTTTTGATGGTTTTATTGTCCGGGCATAATGTTTTGTGCCTGCTGAAGTGGTTACCGTGATAAGAAAATCAGTGGTCATGACAATTGGTATTTGGGATTTCGGATCTGTTGGATGTTTAATGCCTTTGTTTGTGGCAATAAACAATGTATCTTCGCGATTTAATGGAAACTGTTCTCGTATATCAACAACAGAACGATTCCATTCCAATACATAGAAATAATCCCGTTCTAATTTGGATAAAAAGTGATGGATTCGATTGGTTTTCCATCCTTTCCCCCTAGTCACTAGACCACTTGAAGGAAAATCCTGAATATATATCCAAGGTTTATAATTCTCTCCCTTGCCTTGACCACGACCTTCTTTTTCCATTTCAGCGATTTTCTTTTCGGTTAATTCTGTTTTCCTTTTCGCCATCTATGCCACTCCTTTGATGCAAAACCTTCACGTTCCTATCATAGACAGACAAGTTTCCTTATACATGCCATAAAATTTCCCAGTTCCCATTTTTAGACAAAAAATATTTTTTAGAAAAAATAATTTAAAGAAATATTTTTTTGTGTATCTTTAAATGCGGTAAATGATTGATTTATGAAATAAAATTGTTTTTAGGTAATTTCAAAATGACATTTTTCTATCATTATTTACAAAAAACGTCATTTTTAAACAACAAAAATTTCAAAAAAATGACCTGTTGTCTTGAACAGGTCAGTTGATAAATCATTTTATTTTCAAAAAATTATTAAAGATATACAAATTTGTAAAAAATTGATCCCTATTTTCGTTTTTGCAATATTCAATGGAATTATAAAACAATGCCTTTATCTCTGATAATATTTGTTCGTCCTCCAAATGTTTTACAACTTCAGGTGATAATGTCCGATCTTCTGTTACACTTAATAGCAGTTGTCTCCATGTTTTTGGTATTTTTATTTTTTTATTATGTAATGCATTTATCGCTCCATTTACTGAAAGCTCATCGAATGTTAATAAATATGATTCAAAATAATCAATTTTTGGATCTTTTCCGCTAATGAATTCTTTAACTCGATTTCTTAAGTCCGATGGCTTTACATTCTTCTTGTACCTTTTTCTCAATACTAACCGCAATCTCTTTAAATATTCCTCGAATTCATCCTCAGTTAGTCGATCCAAAGCCTCACGCACATTATTTACATACATGTTTCTCCCCTCACCAATTTTTTTACTATCAGTCATTTCCGTTTTATTTTCAGAAAATACTTAAAAGATAATAAAAATAAAACCCATTTCTAAGTATAAACTCAGAAATGGGTAAAACCTTATACAACTTTATTTTTCACGAACAATAGTCCGCCCAGATTAGCAAATCCAAAACAAAACAAAACAAAATAAAATAAATATGTTCTGCTATGTACCCTTCAATCTGTTCATAGAATATATCATCTTTTAAGATTTTCCCAAAAAATCCTTGGTTCTTTTCAAAACCCTCAACAACATAATCCGTAAAGCATTTACGGAATCCGCTTGTGTTCAAAGTGTTTCATTGTTGAATATTTAATCTTTCATGTTCATCAATTCATATTTTTGCCAAAATGGGATGATTTTTTTAAGGTTATATGGAATTTTATGTTAATATATTTGTAGAGGATTATTTAACCAAAGAGGCAGAATAGTTTAAGAAGAAAGTATAAGTGAAAGTATCGAATTTTCTATTGGGGTGAAGTAATAATGCTACACAAAATGGGATTATATGAAGAACCCTTTCGATTAATTAAAACAGGTGAGAATACCGTTGAGGTGCGATTAAACGATGAGAAAAGAAGAAAGATTAAAATTAGAGATACAATTGAATTTATTAAAGTGCCTGAAGAAAACGAAGTGTTAAAAATTGAAGTATTGGAATTAAGAAATTACGATACATTCAAAGAACTGTATGAAGATATTCCGTTTAAAGACTTTGGCTGTGAAGGATGGACAATGGAGGAAATGTTAGAAGCAACATATAAGATATATTCACCAGAACAAGAAAAACAGTGGGTGCATTAGCTATTACAATTAAAGTATTAAAGTCATAATTTCTAACTAACTGATGTGTTAGTTCAATAAGACAGTAAATGAGTATTAAAAACAAAAATGGTAAATGGTGTTAAAATAATAAAAATAATCGGGAGGGGAAATCGGTGAAAGTTAATAAAAAGTCTTTACAAACAAAGGATAAAAAAATTAGTTATACACATATTGAAACAGGTTCTAAAATTATTTGTTTTATGTTTTCTGGTGCAGGATACACATATGATAAACCACTATTTTATTATGCAACAATGACGATGCTTCAAAATAAAATTGATGTCGTCCATATTCATTATTCATATAATGAAGATTTATTTAAACAGCCTCTTGAAAATATAACACAAACGATTATGAATGATGTAAATCCTGTTATTTTGGACGTACTTAAAAATGGACAATATACCGAAACAATTTTCTTAGGTAAATCACTCGGCACAATTCCTATTGCTAATGAAATAATGAAAAGAGAGTCTTATTTAGAGTCGAAAATGATATTACTTACCCCATTATTAAAATTTGATTTAATTTTCGAATCTATACAGAACAGTAAGCATCAAGGACTTCTTGTTATTGGAGATAAAGACCCGCATTACGATTCAAATAAACTTGAACAATTGAGAAAGACAAATTTAAATTTAGAGATTATTCAAAATGCAAATCATTCTTTAGATATTGAAGGATTCGAGACAATAAATTCAATCTCATCTTTATCACGAGTGATGGAAAAATTGCAAAATGTGATAAAAGCGAATTAGTAAAAAAGAAATTGTTTATAAATACATTTATTTAAAAAGTTAATTTGCTTGTTAATATATGTATAAGAGAGGTGCGAATTGCACCTCTTTTTAAATAGTTATTTATTATTTTGTAATTCAAATCCGAACCCGTTAGTAAAAATCGGATCGAGTTTTACAGGACAAGACTTTTTTGTCAAATAACAGTAATAGGAAAAACCAAAGCCTGCTGGATTCACCAACAGGCTTTCAGTTCCCGGCTTTTTTGTTCGGTACCCAACTTTTTTGTCCGGTTCCCGACTTTTTTGTCAAGTACCCGACTTTTTTGTCATTCAACAG
>NZ_JBPODS010000024.1:0-10369 GCF_051200995.1 Anoxybacillus eryuanensis
AGCGTTCGTCCTGAGCCAGGATCAAACTCTCCATAGAAAAGTTATCCTTAGCTTTTGTACGCTTTTCGCTTCGTTCAGTTTTCAAGGAACATCTCCATCAAACAACAGCTCTAACAGTTTATCATTTCTTTCGACTGTCGTCAACTATATTTTTCGTCGCCAACGATGATTTTTTTCGCCGCTAACGACGATTATTAATTTAACACACGTTTCATTTTGTTGTCAATAATATTTTTTTAAAAATGTTCTCGTTTATTCATTGATCATATCATGTTATTTCTTGCATAAGATGGTCATAAAAAGCACAAGGGGGGGACAAACATTGAAGTTTTTCTATATACTCGACGGAAAAACAATAAAAAAATGGCTTCTCATCATATCCATTGCCTTCGTCACCGCTTCTATTTTGTATATTCAACAACTTGCAAGCGAATCCGTATTCTCTACTGATCTTGGATCGAAAGCCATTTACAAAGTTGAAAACAAAAAAAATGAACTTGCTTTAACATTTGATATTAGTTGGGGAGAAACAAATGCTATACCCGTTTTAAATGTGTTAAAAAAACATGGGGTGAAAGCTACATTTTTTCTATCTGCTTCTTGGGCTGAACGCCATCCACGCATCGTAAAAAAAATCGTGGACGATGGACACGAGATTGGAAGCATGGGTTATGAATATAAAAACTACACTGAACTAGAGAGGGGGAAAATTGTTCGTGACTTAGCACAAGCTAAAAAAGTGTTTGATACATTAGGTATTAAACATATCCCTTTTCTTCGTGTACCGACAGGAAATTTTAATAAGGACGTCTTAAAAGTTGTTCATTCCTTCGGTCATACTGTCGTTCATTGGAGTATTGATTCAAAAGACTGGCTCAATCCTGGGGTGAACACAATTGTTGAAAATGTGACCCAAAATGCAAAAGGCGGAGATATTGTGTTACTTCATGCATCAGACTCAGCCAAACAAACCACTCAAGCATTAGAACAAATTATCATATGGATGAAAAAAGAAGGATATAAAAGCGTGCGAATATCTGACCTTGTAAACAATGCTGATATAAAAAGCAAAGAAATAAAATGAGGCTTGCAGCCTCATTTTATTTACGTAAAAGCTTATGCAAAATAAGCAATTGATACGCGTTACAAATTAATAAAGGGAACAGCATTAAATACAACCAATTTTCTTCGTTAATTCGTAATACCGGAAACCACTCAATGACCGTCACAACAATCATAAAAAATAACGCAGGAACAAACGCTTCTTTATTCGTCTCACGCATTTTTACGTAAGCAACAATAAGCCCAAACAGAAAAATAAATAAAGCAACGAGCACATAGCTGACGATCGATTCGCCCTCTTCAGCAAACAGTTGATAACGAAAATAAACGAGATCAAATAAAACAAAAGCGATAAGAACAACTTGCACCGCATTCCATAGCCCGACAGAACGGAAAACTCCGAGACCAAAACGATGAATCGTTAAATATGCAAAAAATCCCATTTGACTAATGACGCTAAAAATGAAGCCAACACCAATGAGCCAAACGAGAACAGATAAAATTTCTTTTATCTCAAACGATGTGAAAAGATGTGCGTATTCATTCCATTTCACAGCGAACCCAACGACTCCCGTACTTACTCCACCGACAAACAATGTAGAAAAAAACAATTGAACCCACTTTCGACTATTCACTTATGCACCCTCCACTTCTCAATATCCCTTTCAAAATTCTATCAACGAAATAAGAAAAATGCTAGCGAATATTTTTGCGGAGAACATTGAATATTAACAGTAAGGAAACTTGTTGAAAGGGGCCCTTAGTTATGAATCGAATATTTTTGCTCCTCGTGATTAGCTACACATTAATGCTGACAGGGTGTGCTCAGCAAGAAAAAACCCCTGCGCAACCTGATTACGACCAAACGAAAAAAATGGTCGTTGACATTTTAAAAACAGATGAAGGAAAAAAAGCGATTCAAGAAGTGATGGGTGATGAAAAAGTCAAACAACAACTCGTTATGGATCAGCAAATTGTTAAAAAAACGATTGAAGAAACGTTGACATCAGACAAAGGAAAAACGTTTTGGAAAAAGGCATTTGAAGATGCAAAGTTTGCCCAAAGCTTTGCAAAAAGTATGAAAGAAGAACATGAAAAATTATTAAAAGCATTAATGAAGGATCCTGAATATCAAGCAATGATCGTAGATATTATGCAAAATCCAGAAATGAAAAAATTAATACAAACAGAAATGAAAAACAAAGATTTTCGGGCACACTTACAAAAAGTCATTACAGAAACATTCAGCAGTCCGTTGTTCAAAGCGAAAATCGAAGACATTCTCATTAAAGCAGCAGAGGAAATGCAAGGCGGTAAGAAAAAATCCGATCAAGAAACATCAAGTGAAGATCAAACAGCTTGAGGGGCGAACAAGCCCCTCATCGTAACTTTGCAATAATTTTTTTAGCAATATCCATATATACTTTTCCAATTGGATGATCTTCTCCATATACAGAAGGTGCGAAATCGTCATCGTTCCAATCCGGTTGTCCAAGCGGTAATTGTCCAAGTAAATCCGTTTGTAATTCTTGGGCTAATTTTTGGCCACCGCCTTTTCCAAAAATATATTCCTTTTCACCTGTTGTTTTGCTTTCAAAATATGACATATTTTCAATGACACCAACAACTTCGTGATTCGTCCGAACAGCCATCGCCCCCGCTCTTGCGGCAACAAAAGCAGCGGTTGGATGAGGGGTTGTCACAATGATTTCTTTCGATGTTGGAAGCATTGTATGCACATCTAATGCCACATCACCTGTGCCTGGAGGTAAGTCTAGTAATAAATAATCTAATTCGCCCCATTCCACTTCATCAAAAAAGTTTTTTAGCATTTTGCCAAGCATCGGTCCACGCCAAATAACCGGTGAGTTATCTTCTACAAAAAATCCCATCGAAATCACTTTCACACCGAAACGTTCAACCGGAATAATTTTCTCCCCACGAACAACTGGACGTTCCGTAATACCCATCATGTCTGGTACACTAAATCCATAAATGTCAGCGTCAATTAACCCAACTTTTTTCCCAAGTCGAGCAAGTGAAACGGCTAAATTAACTGATACAGTCGACTTCCCTACTCCACCTTTTCCACTTGCAATCGCTAAGTAAATGGGTTCATTTGTTGTACGTTCTTCTTCTAACGGCAATTGAGCAAAACGGAGCCCAACAGAAGATGCTCCTGCGTCTTTTAAACGTTGTACAACAGTTTGTTGCACTTGAAGTTGTTCTGCCGTTCCTGTTTTCGCTAAAGCAATTTTTACACTTACTAGTCCTTTTTCTTCATTTATTTTGACTTCTTGAATTGCGCCTGTTTCTTTAAACGTTTTTTTCAAAAAAGGGTCGTAAATCGTTTCGAGCAGCTCCACAACTTGTTTTTCTGTCAACATCGCGCCTCACCAATCCTTATGTATTCATGTATTCGATTTCACACTTTCAATATAACATAATTTTCTGCATAAAAAAATGAATCCTTCCTCATTCAGAAGGATCGCGTTCGTTTGATACGTAACGTAAAATGCCCTTATAAATCGAAGCCGCCAGCTTTTCTTGATACACCGAAGACGCTAGTAGTTTTCGTTCTTCCTCGTTTGATAAAAAACCAATCTCAACTAAAGCCCCAGGCTTTTTCGCCATTTTTAATAAATATACCGTTTGAATAGGCTTTGCTAAGCGATGTGTATTCTCTAAATTGACACGCAGTTCTTGTTGAATAAACTTCGCTAATCGTTTATTTTCTTCTAATGAGGAATAATAAAACACTTGTGCCCCTCTCCATTTTGGTGAAGGGATGGCGTTCAAATGAATACTAATAAAAAAATCTGCCTCTGAATCATTCACAAGCTGGACTCGCTGTTGTAAGTCTTCTATTTTTCTTCGGCTATATCCCCTCGTTTGTTCATTCGCTAAATCGTAGTCTCCTTCCCTCGTCATTTGAACGAGTGCACCTTGTTGTTGCAAATAATCGCGCAATTTTAATGCAACATTTAGCGCTATGTCTTTCTCAAGAACGTCTCCTCTAACCGCTCCCCCGTCAGGCCCCCCATGCCCTGGATCAAGGATGATAATCTTCCCTGATAACGGTAAACTCCACGCTTTCCATGAGCGATCATGAAGTACGTAAAACTGTAAAAAAAGGACAAAAACAATGAAAAGAATAATAATACGTACTTTCATTCCTTCTCCTCCCCACTATTTATGTTATATGGGACAAGAGGAGAATTTAGAACGATTACTTCCAACGAAGACGTTGACGACGAAGCCCTTTTTCGATTCCTTCTCTCCACCAAACATCTACGTAACGAGCACACGTGTCGTACATACCATCTCTGCATAGCTTCATATGTTCATACAGTTCATGTATAAGTTGTTCGTATTCGTTTATACAACGACTTTTCACTGTTTCTATTGACTCACCATAATATGTAAACCGACTATAATGTGCCCCAAGCAAATATGCTTCAATGGCTATATCGATGCATATCGTTTCCATGACTTCGGAAACAATCATGTATTGTTGCCAATACGTGCGCACACGTCTACATAACTCACGATAAGAAAGATCCTTCAATACATTTCGCTCATAAGCAAGCTGTTTTTCTAACTTTTTTATTGTAAACGATGTAAGTATTCCCACTTGGCTGTCCCTCCTTATATATATTGTTCGCATGAACAAGAGGGACATACAAAAAAATCTCGGCAAATAATTGCCGAGATTTGTTGAAATTAACGTTTTGAGAATTGTGGTGCACGACGAGCGCCTTTAAGACCGTATTTTTTACGCTCTTTCACACGAGAGTCGCGCGTTAATAATCCTGCACGTTTTAATGTTTGACGATATTCTGGGTCAACTTGTAACAACGCGCGAGCGATACCGTGACGAATTGCACCTGCTTGACCTGTGAATCCACCGCCGCTTACGTTTACTAATACATCGTAGCTACCGAATGTTTCTGTTAAAACAAGCGGTTGTTTGACAACTTCAACTAAAGATTCATATGGAACATAATCACGAATGTCACGACCATTTACGATAATGCGTCCTTCACCTGGAACGAGACGCACACGCGCAACTGAACTTTTGCGACGGCCTGTGCCGTAGTATTGTACCTGTGCCAAAATAATGCCCTCCTTTGATCAATTATCCGCGAAGTTCATAAACTTCTGGTTTTTGTGCTTGATGCGGATGTTCACTTCCGCGATAAACGTGCAATTTTTTGAACATTTGACGACCAAGACTACCTTTTGGAAGCATGCCGCGAATTGCTCTTTCAAGCATTTGCTCTGGGTAATTTGTACGCATTTCAAGCGCTGTTCTTACTTTTAATCCACCTGGATGTAAGCTGTGACGGTAGTATAATTTGTTTGTTAATTTTTTCCCTGTTAACTCAACTTTTTCTGCGTTGATGATGATCACATGATCACCAGTATCAACATGCGGTGTGTAAGTTGGTTTATGTTTACCGCGTAAAATCGCAGCAACTTCACTAGCAAGACGTCCTAACGTTTTGCCTTCTGCATCAACAACGTACCATTTACGTTCTACTTCATTTGGCTTCGCCATATACGTACGCATTTGTTTTCCCTCCTAAAATAAAAAATGAACAAGCGATATTTATTTCAACACGATTAATTTCCGGGGCTAATCGTGGGTTTAAAATACATACCATATGATATAATATCTCTTCTACAACCCAATGTCAAGAAAATGTTACACCTGGATTAGTTGTCATACGAAACGTGCCACAAATAAAGACCGTGACCCGGTGCTGTCTTTCCCGCAGCATCGCGATTTTTTTGTTCCAAAATCGCCTTCATCTCTTCAGCACGCCGTTTCCCCCGTCCAACTTCTAGCACTGTTCCAACGATAATGCGAACCATATTGTACAAAAAACCGTTGCCAACAAGACGGAAGATTAGCTCTTCTCCTTCTTGAATCACTTCCGCTTCATAAATGGTACGAACTTTATCATCAATTTCCGTTTTTGCCGAGCAAAAACTTGTGAAATCATGCGTCCCGATTAAATAGCGAAGCGCTTCGTTCATATTCGTTACATCAAGTTGATGCGGATAGTGATATACATAATGACGCAAAAACACGTTTTTCTCTCCCGTCCAGACACGGTAACGATACTCTTTCTTTTTCACACTAAATCGCGCATGAAAGGAAGGCGAAACCTCACTTGCCTCTTTGGCAATGATGTCATCAGGAAGAAGCGCATTTAACGCTTTAGGCCATCTTTCATCAGGAATCGCAAGTGGCGTATCAAAGTGAATCACTTGTCCACATGCATGAACGGTTGCATCTGTTCGTCCTGACGCATATACGCGAACAAATTCCCCTTTGTGAATGGTTGAGAGCGCACGCTCAAGCTCTCCTTGTACAGTTCGCTTTTTTTGTTGAATTTGGTATCCTGCAAAATGCGTGCCATCATAAGCAATGACGCATTTGATCCTTCTCATGCTGTTCGCTCCTTTTTATGAACGAAGTAACCATAGCAAAACAGTCAATAAGCCAAGTAAAAGCATAAAAGCCGTATCCATGCGCCTCCACGTCAACTCGCGCCATTTCGTTCGACCGTTCCCACCACGGTATCCGCGCACTTCCATGGCAACGGCTAGCTCTTCTGCTCGTTTGAATGCGCTAATGAATAGCGGAACAAGCAATGCCGTCATCGCTTTCATTCGTTCTGATAGCGATCCGCTTGAAAAATCGACACCGCGAGCCATTTGAGCTTTCATAATTTTCTCTGTTTCTTCCATCAATGTTGGAATAAAGCGAAGAGAAATCGACATCATTAAGGCTAGCTCATGAACAGGTATATTCCATTTTTTTAATGGTGAAAGCAATGATTCCATCCCATCAGTCACTTCAATCGGCGTCGTTGTTAACGTCACTAGCGTTGTAACAACGATAAGAAGCAAAAAGCGTAAAGAAATAAACGCTCCTTGTTGGATCGCCTTGTCGTACACTTCGATCCCGATCCATTGAAAAACGACATCCCCGTCTTTTGTTAGCAATACATGAAGAAGAAACGTAAACACAATGACCCATAAAACTGGCTTTAATCCTTTAATCATGAACGAAAACGGTATGCGCGATAAAAACAACAATGCACATGTAAAAAAAGTCAACACCCCATACGCCCATTCATTATTAGCAAGAAACACAATAAATACATATATAAACATGAGCAACAATTTTGTGCGTGGATCGAGACGATGAATGAGAGAATCTCCAGGAACATACTTTCCGATAATCATACTGTTCATCATATACGTTTCACCCTAGTAAATAACGTTTGTAAGTTTTTGATAACGTCTTCCATCGTCAAACACGGGGCATGAAATTGCACGCCAAATTTTTGTTCGATTGCCCGTTGAAACAAAACTGGCTCAGGGACATCTAGTCCGAGACTTATTAAATCATCGACATGACGGAAAATATGTTCTGGTGCTCCCCTTCGCACAATCGTTCCTTGATGCATCACGATAATGTCATCCGCATAACGTGCTGCCTCTTCCATACTATGTGTAACAAGTACAATCGTCATATGTTTTTTCCGTTGAAGCTTTGCAAACATGTCCATCATTTCTTTTCGCCCACGAGGATCTAAGCCCGCAGTAGGTTCATCTAACACGAGCACTTCCGGATCCATGGCTAACACACCAGCAATAGCCACACGTCTCATTTGCCCACCACTTAACGCAAATGGAGATTTATGTCGCACTTCTTCTGGCAATCCGACGAGTGCTAACCATTCTCCCACACGAGCTTTCGCTTCTTCTGCGTTCATACCAAAATTTATCGGTCCAAAACAAATATCTTTTTCTACTGTTTCTTCAAATAGTTGATGTTCAGGAAATTGAAAAACGATACCTACTTTTTTTCGTAAAGGCTTTAAATGTTTTTCTTTTTTTCCTGCTGTAATTGTATAATTGCCCAGATGGATCGTCCCTTTTGTCGGTTGAAGTAAGCCGTTTAAATGTTGCAAAAGGGTTGACTTTCCCGATCCTGTATGACCCACAACAGCTACGTATGAACCGTTGGGGATATCCATATGAATATCGTACAGCGCCCGCTTCTCGAAAGGGGTATTCATTTGGTAGCGGTGTTCGACATCGCGGAATACAATGTCCATAATTCACTCACCAACCCCTCTATTGTCAAATGATCGGTTGTAATTGGAATGTGATTTTCCTTCAACCGTTGACTGAGTTGGAGCGGAAATGGTAAGTCTAATCCCATCTCTTCCAACTTTGACCCATGCGCAAAAATATGTTTAGGTGTTCCTTCTAATGCAATTTTCCCCTTATTCATGACAATCACCCGATCAGCTTTTGCCACTTCATTTAAATCATGGGTAATTGAAATAACAGTCATATCGCGTTCACGACGAAGTGATTGCATCACTTGAAGAACTTCTTTTTTTCCGCTCGGATCAAGCATTGATGTTGCTTCGTCTAAAATGATAATATTCGGTTGAAGAGCAATGGCACTCGCGATCGCCACACGTTGTTTTTGTCCACCTGACAGACGATGCGGTTCGTCATTAATAAAATTTTCCATACCTACTTTTTTTAGCGCTTCGTTTATACGCTTTACCATTTCATTTTTTGGTACGCCACGATTTTCAAGACCAAAGGCAACATCATCTTGAACAGTCGTTCCAACAAACTGGTTATCTGGATTTTGAAATACAATCCCTAATCGCTCCCGAACATCCCACACCGTTTGTTCATTTAATGGAATCCCACATACGTGAATCGTACCGCTTGTAGCTGGCAATAACCCAATTAACAACTTTGCAAGCGTCGATTTTCCTGATCCGTTATGCCCTACAATGGTTACCCATTCGCCCTTATATACTTGAAACGATACATGTTGTAAAGCATATGTTTGTTCGTTTACATATTGAAAACTTATATTTTCTACACGTACTACAACTTCCACAACTCTCTCCTCATCTCTTCTGAATTTTCTTACTCTCTACTCTACTACAAAAAGGAAAACAAAAAAAGGGCATAGATCCAGTTCAAAAACTGTCTCGCCCTTGTAAAAACGTATTAAACTAGTTCAATAATGACCATTGGCGCACCGTCGCCGCGGCGTGGTCCAAGTTTCATAATGCGTGTGTAACCGCCTTGACGGTCTTGGTAACGTGGTGCGATATCGCTAAACAATTTTTGAATCGCATCTTGACCTGTTTCTGTGTTTGCGACTTCTTTGCGTACGAATGCAGCAGCTTGGCGACGTGCATGCAAATCGCCGCGCTTTCCTAATGTAATCATTTTTTCTACAACAGAACGCAACTCTTTTGCACGAGCTTCTGTTGTTTCGATTCGCTCATTAATGATTAAGTCTGTCACTAAGTCACGAAGCAATGCTTTACGTTGAGAGCTTGTGCGTCCTAATTTTCTGTAAGACATGTGATGTCCCTCCTTTATTTCACTTTTAACATGAAAATGCCTAGTTAACCAAACGCTTAACTAGTCATCTTTACGTAAGCTTAATCCTAACTCTTCTAACTTCGCCTTTACTTCTTCAAGCGACTTGCGGCCTAAGTTGCGCACTTTCATCATATCTTCTTCTGTTTTTTGCGCAAGCTCTTGTACTGTGTTAATGCCAGCACGCTTTAAGCAGTTGTACGAACGAACAGAAAGATCAAGCTCTTCAATTGTCATCTCGAGCACTTTTTCTTTTTGATCTTCTTCTTTTTCGATCATGATTTCAGCGTGTTGCGCTTCATCTGTTAAGTTCACAAAAATATTCAAGTGCTCTGTTAAAATTTTTGCCCCTAGTGAGATTGCTTCTTTCGGGCCGATGCTACCATCTGTCCACACGTCGATCGTTAACTTGTCGTAATTTGTCATTTGACCGACGCGCGTATTTTCGACTTGGTACGATACGCGCGATACCGGCGTATAAATGGAATCGATCGGGATAACACCTATCGGTTGATCCTCGCGCTTGTTAGCGTCAGCTGGTGTATACCCACGTCCGCGTTTTGCTGTCATTCTCATCCGTAAGCGACCGTCTTTTGCTAATGTAGCGATATGAAGGTCTGGATTGAGAATTTCTACGTCGCTATCGTGAGTAATATCGGCAGCTGTAACGACTCCTTCACCCTGTACATCAATCTCAAGCGTCTTTTCTTCGTCCGAATAAATTTTTAGCGCTAGTTTTTTAATGTTTAAAATAATTGTTGTTACATCTTCCACGACGCCATCAATTGTTGAAAACTCGTGCAATACACCATCTATTTGAACAGATGTTACAGCGGCACCAGGGAGTGAGGATAACAGGATA
>NZ_JBPODS010000025.1:0-8802 GCF_051200995.1 Anoxybacillus eryuanensis
GGCTTTCAGTTCCCGGCTTTTTTGTTCGGTACCCAACTTTTTTGTCCGGTTCCCGACTTTTTTGTCAAGTACCCGACTTTTTTGTCATTCAACAGTTTTTTATCATTCCTTCTAAGCTTTACTCCACCGTTACTGACTTCGCTAAGTTGCGCGGTTTGTCGACGTCGCAGCCACGGTGTAAGGCTGCATAGTAAGCAATTAATTGCAATGGCACGACAGACGCAAGCGGTGTAAGCATCGGATGAACAGCTGGGATGACGAAACGGTCGTCCTCCATGTCTAATCCTTTCATCGAGATGATGCACGGATTAGCGCCGCGAGCGACAACTTCTTTGACGTTCCCGCGAATGCTTAAGTTGACATGTTCTTGTGTCGCTAATGCGATCACTGGTGTGCCGTTTTCAATTAAAGCGATCGTACCGTGCTTCAATTCTCCACCCGCAAAGCCTTCTGCTTGAATGTAAGAAATTTCTTTTAACTTTAGTGCACCTTCTAATACGACATAATAGTCAACTGCACGACCGATAAAGAAGCAATTGCGTGTTGTCGCTAAATATTCGCGCGCGATTTGTTCCATTTCATGCTTTGCATCACAAAGTGTTTCCATCGCATTCGCAACAATGCCGAGTTCTTTTGTGACGTCAACATTCAACTCGATGCCTTTTGCTTTTGCGGCAACCGCTGCTAACATCGCAAGCACTGCAATTTGTGCTGTATATGCTTTCGTTGATGCAACGGCGATTTCTGGTCCAGCGTGAAGAAGAAGCGTATAATCTGCTTCGCGCGATAATGTCGAACCTGGCACGTTCGTAATCGTTAATGATTTATGACCAAGCTCTTTCGTACGTACAAGCACCGCACGGCTGTCCGCTGTTTCCCCACTTTGTGAAATATAAATAAATAGCGGTTTTTCTGATAAAAGCGGCATGTTGTATGAAAATTCGCTTGCGATATGCACTTCGACAGGGATTTTCGCCCAGTTTTCGATCAATTGTTTACCGACTAAACCCGCATGATAGCTCGTGCCGCATGCGACAATATATAAACGATCCGCTTCTTTGACTGCTTGAACAATGTTTTCGTCAATCGCCAATTCACCTTGTTCGTTGCGATATTTTTCAATCAAACGGCGAATGACAAGCGGTTGTTCGTCAATTTCTTTTAACATGTAGTAAGGATACGTTCCTTTTTCAATGTCGCTTGCATCCAACTCCGCTACATACGGCGCGCGCTCTACGACTTCACCATTTAACTTTTTAATCGTGACACTTTCCTTTGTGACGATGACGATTTCTTTATCCATTAACTCGACATATTCGTTTGTCACTTGCAGCATCGCTAATGCATCGCTTGCGACAACGTTGAACCCTTTGCCTAATCCAGCTAAAAGCGGGCTTTTATTTTTCGCTGCGTAAATGACGCCATCATTTTCTGCATCAATTAAAGCGATCGCATAGGAACCTTTCAAGAGCGAAAGCGTCTTACGAAACGCTTCTTCTACCGCCAATCCGTCGTTCACGAATGTTTCAATTAACTGCACAATGACTTCTGTATCTGTATCACTTTTGAACGACACGTGTGCTAAATAATCACGTTTTAGCAATTCATAGTTTTCGATTACACCATTATGCACAAGAGTAAAACGACCTGATGCACTTTG
Source organism: Anoxybacillus eryuanensis (assembly GCF_051200995.1). Classification (NCBI taxonomy): domain Bacteria; kingdom Bacillati; phylum Bacillota; class Bacilli; order Caryophanales; family Anoxybacillaceae; genus Anoxybacillus; species Anoxybacillus eryuanensis. The sequence goes on from NZ_JBPODS010000025.1 coordinate 1,661, forward strand.
GTGTGGATGGGCATTGACGCGGTTTGGCACGCCGTGTGTCGCCCAACGTGTATGACCGATGCCAAGCGGCGCGTCTACATCTTCTGCGACAATGGCACGCAAATCAGCAATGCGTCCTTTTTCTTTAAACACATGTACACCTTGTTCGTTTAATAACGCAATACCTGCAGAGTCATATCCACGATACTCTAATTTCTCTAATCCGTACAATAAAATTTCCTTTGATGGTTGTTCACCAATATAACCAACGATTCCGCACATAACAAGTCCTCCCTAATAATAGGGGCAAGAAGGGGCTCTTGCCCCTTGATTCGTATGTGCGATGAACGTTCTTTCCTTTGTGCAAAGAGTCGCCTCTTTGTTTTAAGAAAGAACTTGCGGCTGTCATCGCATCAGCCGGGAGGCATCCGCCGAACACTCGATAAACCTCCTCCTCGTCAACTAAGCTTTCTTCCCGTCCAAAGCTTAGTCCAGGCGCTTTAATAACTGTTGTTTTCCGCTATCCTCCTTTCATGTAAGATGTCAAACAACAATAGTTTACAACAACAAAGAGGCAAACGTCAATGTGTATCGCTTACCCCTGTATAAACAAAATATGCATAAATGGAATAAACCGTTCCATTTATGCATATTGTTTACCGAAAACATTATTGTGTGCCAAAGCGCTCACGAATAACAGCTGCAATTCGCTCAACGTATTGATCGCAAAGCTCGTTTGTCGGCGCTTCTGCCATGACACGAACGAGTGGCTCCGTACCAGACGGACGAACGAGAATACGACCATTTCCAGCCATTTCTTCTTCGACTTCACGAATGACTCGTTGCACTTCTTCGCTTTCGATTGCTTCATGTTTATCCTTTACTTTGACGTTCACTAATTTTTGTGGGTATTTTTTCATTTCCCCTGCTAGCTCAGAAAGCGGCTTTTTCGTTACTTTCATAATGTTGACAAGCTGTAACGCTGTCAACAACCCGTCTCCTGTCGTGTTGTAATCTAAGAAAATAATATGCCCTGATTGTTCTCCACCTAAATTATAGCCGTTCTTTTTCATTTCCTCCACAACATAGCGGTCACCAACGGCTGTTTGCACACTTTTGATCCCTTGCGCTTCAAGCGCTTTATAAAAACCAAGGTTGCTCATGACGGTTGAGACGACCGTTTGATGTTTCAAACGCCCTTGTTCATGTAAATATTTTGCGCAAATGTACATAATTTGGTCACCGTCAACAATTTCACCATTTTCATCAACCGCAATTAATCGGTCGCCATCTCCATCAAACGCTAATCCTACATCTGCCCCTTTTTCCTTCACAAATGCAGCTAACGCCTCCGGATGTGTTGAGCCGACACCGTCGTTAATATTTAACCCATTCGGTGATGCCCCCATTGTCGACACATCGGCATCTAAATCGGCAAATAAGTGCGTCGCTAATGACGATGTCGCACCGTGCGCGCAATCAAGCGCTACGTGAATGCCGGAAAAATCCTCGTCTACTGTTTGCTTTAAATATTGTAAATATTTTTGTCCGCCTTCAAAATAGTCGTTTACTTGCCCTAAATCTTTGCCGATTGGACGTGGCAACGTATCTTCTTCACTATCGAGAAGAGCTTCAATTTCTTGTTCTTGTTCATCGGACAGCTTAAAACCATCTGGTCCGAAAAACTTAATGCCGTTGTCTTGAACAGGGTTATGCGAAGCGGAGATCATAACCCCCGCTTGCGCCCCTAATACTTTTGTTAAATAAGCTACACCTGGTGTAGAAATCACGCCGAGGCGCATCACTTCTGCCCCGATGGAGAGCAGTCCAGCTACAAGCGCCCCTTCAAGCATATGACCAGAAATGCGCGTATCGCGCCCGATTAGCACTTTCGGACGTTCTTTATCTTTCGTTAATACGTAACCGCCAAAGCGGCCAATTTTAAAAGCTAATTCTGGTGTTAATTCACTATTGGCAATCCCTCGAACACCGTCTGTTCCGAAATACTTACCCATGCTATCGCTCCTTTTATCATGACTCATTTCTTGTGATACGAATGGTTGCTTCTTTTTGCGGTAGTTTCCATCGAACGTTTTGAGGCCCGTTGACTTCAATTGGCACATTATGCTCACCAATACCTAATTCACTAACGTTTAAGTATACCTCAATATCCTGCAACTGAATAGCATTCAGTACACGTTGAGCTCCTAATGCCGTGAGCGTCATATTTTGATCGATAGGATTTATCAACTCAGCCTTATATGCATCGTTTAGTCCAATGATTTCAATTGGAACATTATAAAACGTTCTCTCTTTTTCTTGTTCCACTTCAATTAAAATTGTAACTTTCGCTGGGTCTACAGCTTTCACCCCTTTTGGAACAGGTACATCGACTTGTAAAGTCGTATTGCTTGTAATACCGCTTAAATCAATTTCAATGCCAGTAATAAATTCGATTTCGTCGATTTTTGCCTTTGGTCCAAAAATCGTTACCTCACTCGGAATGACTTCCATTTTGACGATGCTTAATCCTTCTCGTAACGTTCCTTTTCGTTCAATTTTTAGGGGAACGGTCTTGCTTGGGCTTTTAATCGGTACGGTAATATCGACAATAGATGGTTCTACATCAAGTGGTAATACATTTCCTTCTTTATCATATACCGTCACTTTCGATTCTCGTTCAATCGTTTCTTCGACTCCTTTTAAATCGACGCGCGCCTTTACTAATGCCACTTTATCAATTAATGTTTTTGCTCCCGTCACTTTCACAATATTTGGTTTAACAATTGGTTGTTCCGGTGAATAACCATCTGCAATTTGCGATTTGTTAATAAAGTCGACTTCCACCGGAAAGTCTTTTGACACTCGTTCATCGATAGTTACAGTAATTGTCGCTGGATCAATGGTGACGCGTAATTTTTCAGAAATATTTCGGTATTTCAAAGGGACGGTATGCGTACCAATTGGTAATTTAGATAAATCAACGTACACTTCAAAATCCCGTTGCAGCTTCGTTGGCGTGACAATACTTTTTGGTCCTTCAAGCATGACGTTGACCGATTGAGGAATACCAGAAACAACAAGGTTTTCTTGATCGTAATACGCTACAACCGGTACGTCCGTCACCGTTTCAATATCCGTTTGTCCAACCGTATTTCGTGACGTACTATTAGATTGTGTTTCGATATTAACTGAAACGTAAATCATAAGTGCTAACAATAAAGAAAAGATGCGTATAAACCATGGGCTATTCATCCATTTATCCACTTTTTTTCGCCCTCCACTGCCAACGAGATGAAGAAGTTGCTTTCGGTTGAATGAGCTCCTTCGTCAGCAATTCTCGTAATACATCTAATTTTAAATCTCGGTAAAGCTCCCCATTTTTCGCAACAGAAATCGCCCCTGTTTCTTCGGACACAACAACAGTAATGCTGTCTGTTACTTCGCTAATACCTAATGCCGCGCGATGTCGCGTACCGAGCTCCTTGGAAATAAACGGGCTTTCCGACAACGGCAAATAACATGATGCTGCAGCAATTTGATTTTTTTGTATAATGACCGCTCCATCGTGAAGTGGTGTATTTGGAATAAAAATGTTAATGAGCAACTCTGATGAAACGTGCGCGTGTAATGGAATGCCGGTTTCAATATAATCGCCCATTCCTGTTTCTCGTTCGATAGAAATAAGGGCCCCGATTCGTCGTTTTGCCATATACTCTGTCGCTTTTACGATCGCTTCGATCATATGCGTTTGTTCTTCCTCTTCAGGAGTCGTACTTCGTGAAAACAGTTTCCCTCTCCCTAATTGTTCAAGTGCTCGGCGCAATTCTGGTTGAAAAATGATAATGATAGCTAAAAAGCCCCATGTAATCGCTTGATCCATCAACCATTGTAACGTGCTCAACCCCATGAAGCTACTTACAATTCGAACAAGAATAATGACAATAATCCCTTTAAGCAGTTGCACCGCTTTCGTGCCGCGCACAACCATAATGAGCTTATAAATGACAAACCAAACGACAAGAATGTCTACAAACTTAATGAGGTAATTCACAAATGTTGGGAGCTCTCCAAATGGCATTCTTACACTTCCTTCACTCATTCTAATTGCTCTCACATGTAAAAAAGCCATCAATATGGATGGCTATTTCGTTAATGTTTTGGCGATATTGTAACCGACTCTTTTTACATTATACCAAATCCAATCAAACACTTCATTAACTTCTTCAATTTGTCCAGTTACTTCACCAGCAGAAGCTAAATATTTATGGCCGTTAATGACGGTAACATTGCCATGCACTTCTCCTTCAATTTTAATATCGCCGTTTCGAACAACAATATCACCTTCCACGACTTTTCCTTCTGGTACAATGACGGTATGGTTTTGAACAATTAAATGTTCTTGCTTAGAAAATGAAAATTCATTATCCTCTTGCCAAACTGCCCACAAACTGCTCATGCTTAATAGGAGAAATAATGATGCAGCCGTTAAAAACGGATGATGAGTCAGCCATCGTTTCCAACGTACACGCCGTTTTTCACGAGGTAAATTGTACATCACTTTTTTAATAAAATCGTCGGAAGGGGTGAAGTGGGAAACATTTTCGACAAACGCCACTGTTTTTTTCAATGCATAAAAATGCTCTCGACATGCTTCACATTGTTGAATATGGCTACGTAATTGTTGCTCTTCTTCTTTTTGAATATCTCCGTCTAAGTAGTCATGCATCCATTGAACAATTTTTTTAGAGCATGGCATCTGTCTCACTCCTTCTGATCATAAATGGTCTAAATGTTTGCGCAATGCTTCACGACCACGATGAATGCGCGTTTTTACCGTGCCAATCGGCAAGTTTAAAATATCACTAATCTCTTGTAACGATAATTCATCAATATATTTTAAGACGATGACAGCGCGATATTTTTCCGGTAGTTTTAAAATCGCTTCTTGTACCATTTGTTGTAACTCTAAACTTTCTAACGCATCTTCCGGGGAAGTTCCTTCGCCTGCGAGCTGGGAGTACATCGTTAGCCCGTCTGTCCCTGATACTTCTGCATCTAAATAAACATCCGGCTTTTTTTTACGCATGCGATCAATCGATAAATTTGTTGCAATACGATATAGCCAAGAAGAAAATTTCATGTTTGGATCGTATGTATGAATGTTGACATACGCCCGAATAAACGCTTCTTGGGCAGCGTCTTCTGCCTCATGACGGTTTCCTAACATCCGATAGCATAGTTGATAAATTTTATCTTTGTACATTTCGACAATGTCAGCAAAAGCATTTTGATCTCCTTTTTTTACTGCTTTAATGCGTTGCCTAATAAACATATCCATTCAATATTTACCTCCACATGGGGGCTACTATTTTATACGAATAACATAAAGCAAAGTTCCATAAATCGCAACGAATATGTTAATTTTTTTTAAAAAAATCGAGAGGGGGCATCATGCCACCTCTCATACGAGCTTCTCACCAAACAACGAGCCCATTAAAGCAACAGCGGTTGCAGCTGTTTTATTTCGTTCATCTAAAATGGGATTGACTTCAACAAACTCTGCTGACGTGATAATTTGTGCTTCAGCTAACATTTCCATCGCTAAGTGACTTTCACGATACGTCAGTCCACCAATTACAGGTGTTCCAACTCCCGGTGCATCGTGTGGATCAAGTCCATCTAAGTCAAGAGACAAATGTACACCGTCTGTTCGTTCTTTTAAATACGCAATCGTCTCTTCCATCACTTTCGTCATGCCTAGACGATCGATCTCATGCATTGTATATATTTTAATTCCTTTTTCCTTAATGAGTTGTTTTTCACCTTCATCAAGTGAACGAGCACCGATGATCACAATATTTTCTGGTTTCACTTTTGGGCTATATCCACCAATCATCGTTAAAGCTGGATGACCAAGTCCTAAGCTTGCAGCAAGCGGCATACCGTGAATATTCCCTGAAGGCGAAGTTTCTTCCGTGTTTAAATCCCCATGCGCATCATACCAAATAACGCCTAAATTTTTGTAATGTTTAGCCACTCCTGCAAGTGTCCCAATCGCAATACTATGATCACCACCGAGAACAAGTGGAAAGCGACCTCTTGTTACAACTTCATCTACTGTATTAGCTAGCTTTTCATTTGCTTCAGCAACCGCTTTCAAGTTTCGTAATTTTGGATTTGTTACATCTTGAACGCGCTCAGCGCGACCAATTTGAATATCACCTAAATCTTCAATATCATGATTTAAGTTTTCCAAACGCTCTACTACACCCGCATAGCGAATTGCGCTTGGTCCCATATCAACGCCACGACGTGTTTGTCCTAAGTCCATTGGCACACCAATAATAGAGATGTTCATCTTGATCTCCTCCCCTTGCTGTATCTAATGTTTATTGTACATGAGGAGAAACAGTTGGCTCAACTCGACAACTTTTTGAATATTTATTCTATAGTAAAAAGAGTAAAAAGAAAAAACCTTAGGTACTACCTAAGGTTTTAAATAGTATGGTTATGGAGCCTATCGGGATCGAACCGATGACCTCCTGCGTGCAAAGCAGGCGCTCTCCCAGCTGAGCTAAGGCCCCATGGAGCGGAAGACGGGACTCGAACCCGCGACCCCCACCTTGGCAAGGTGGTGTTCTACCACTGAACTACTTCCGCAAACAGTGAGCCATGGAGGACTCGAACCTCCGACCCTCTGATTAAAAGTCAGATGCTCTACCTGCTGAGCTAATGGCTCATCATATGAATGGCTGGGCTAGCTGGATTCGAACCAGCGCATCACGGAGTCAAAGTCCGTTGCCTTACCGCTTGGCTATAGCCCATTGATGAAACAAAAATCATGGTGGAGGGGGACGGATTCGAACCGCCGAACCCAAAGGGAGCGGATTTACAGTCCGCCGCGTTTAGCCACTTCGCTACCCCTCCGCAGATGGTGCCGGCTGCAGGACTTGAACCCGCAACCTACTGATTACAAGTCAGTTGCTCTACCAATTGAGCTAAGCCGGCAGTTGTTTTTTATCAACTACGTTATGTTATCCAACTTCTTATTATTTCATACAAATGTATGGTGGAGGATGACGGGATCGAACCGCCGACCCCTTGCTTGTAAGGCAAGTGCTCTCCCAGCTGAGCTAATCCTCCATAAAAGATGACCCGTA
>NZ_JBPODS010000026.1:0-7386 GCF_051200995.1 Anoxybacillus eryuanensis
GGCTTTCAGTTCCCGGCTTTTTTGTTCGGTACCCAACTTTTTTGTCCGGTTCCCGACTTTTTTGTCAAGTACCCGACTTTTTTGTCATTCAACAGGAATGGAAATTGCCGCTCTAAAACAAAAATACGGTCACCGTCTTCGCTATATTTTTGTCAAAACGCGCAATGAAACGAAACGAACGTGGCGCGAATACATTTCGGTGCGCATGGATGATATTTCTCAACAACAAACATTACTTACGGACGGATGGCGTGGCATCGCTCTCGAACAACGTAATCATGAATATTGGATTCGTTTTGTAAGATAAAAAGGGGGCTCCCCCTTTTTTATTTTCCCCTAATCTACCATTTGAAATATACTTGTTTCCTAAAATCCACAATACAAAGTCCACTCGAATTTTCTCTAGTAAAAAACATATCATATTTCGCCAAATCGACACATATCATTTGTATCAGACTCGGTCATCTATCGTTTTTTTTGAAAACGGATACAAAAGGAGGAATTCAAATGATTTACGCCCAACCTGGACAACCTGGTTCGCTCATTACTTTCAAGAAAAGATACGAAAATTTCATCGGAGGAGAATGGGTACCTCCCATTGACGGTGAATATTTTGAAAATATTTCGCCCGTTACTGGACAAGTATATTGCGAAGTTCCTCGCTCGAAAGCAGCCGATATTGAATTAGCGCTCGATGCTGCTCATGCGGCGAAAGAAACATGGGGCCGCACATCTGTCGCTGAACGTGCACGTCTGTTAAACAAAATCGCAGACCGAATGGAAGAAAACTTAGACATGCTTGCTGTAGCGGAAACGTGGGAAAACGGAAAGCCCATTCGTGAAACGCGTGCCGCTGACATTCCTTTAGCCATTGATCATTTCCGTTACTTTGCTGGTTGCATTCGCGCTGAGGAAGGCACATTAGCGGAGCTTGACGACGATACCGTTGCTTATCATTTTAAGGAGCCGCTCGGAGTTGTCGGACAAATTATTCCGTGGAATTTCCCGATTTTAATGGCCGCTTGGAAACTTGCACCTGCTTTAGCTGCTGGTAACTGCGTCGTATTAAAGCCAGCAGAACAAACTCCAACATCGATTCTTGTGCTAATCGAGTTAATTCAAGACTTATTACCAAAAGGCGTTGTCAACGTCGTCAACGGATTCGGTCTTGAAGCTGGCAAACCGCTCGCTTCGAACCCGCGAATTGCGAAAGTTGCCTTTACCGGCGAAACGACAACAGGACGTCTCATTATGCAATATGCATCTCAAAATTTAATTCCGGTCACACTTGAGCTTGGCGGAAAATCACCAAACATTTTCTTCGCTGACGTCGCTGCAAAAGATGACGAATTTTTCGATAAAGCGCTTGAAGGGTTTACGATGTTCGCTTTAAATCAAGGAGAAGTTTGTACATGCCCTTCACGCGCGTTAATCGAAGAATCCATTTACGATGTGTTTATGGAACGGGCTTTAGAACGAGTGAAGCAAATTAAACAAGGCAATCCGCTCGATACGAGTACAATGATTGGCGCCCAAGCTTCATCCGAACAGCTAGAGAAAATTTTGTCATACATTGATATCGGCAAACAAGAAGGGGCTGAACTCCTCATTGGTGGCGAACGCAATATGCTAGAAGGAGATTTACAAGGCGGCTATTATGTGAAACCGACCGTCTTTAAGGGACATAATCGGATGCGCATTTTCCAAGAGGAAATTTTCGGCCCGGTTGTATCTGTCACAACATTTAAAGATCAAGAAGAAGCGTTGTCCATCGCAAACGATACATTATACGGACTAGGTGCTGGTGTATGGACGCGCGATATGAATACAGCCTATCGCTTTGGTCGGGGCATTCAAGCTGGACGCGTGTGGACAAATTGCTATCACGCTTATCCGGCCCATGCAGCGTTTGGCGGATATAAAATGTCAGGAATCGGTCGCGAAACGCACAAAATGATGCTCGATCATTACCAACAAACGAAAAATTTGCTTGTTAGCTATTCGCCGAAAAAACTTGGATTTTTCTAATCGTTCAGGCAGCGTCTCCAAAGCGCTGCCTTTTTTGAAAGGATGATGCACATGCAACCGAAAGTGATCGCGACCGATGCTGCACTGCAACTTATTGAACAATTAAAAGCAAAGTACGGTCCGCTTATGTTTCATCAATCGGGCGGCTGTTGCGATGGAAGTTCACCGATGTGTTACCCGCAAGGAGAGTTTATGATCGGTGACTCAGACGTGTTGCTTGGGGAAATTGGAGGATGCCCATTTTATATGCACGCTGCTCAATACGAATATTGGAAACATACACAATTCATTATTGATGTTGTACCTGGTCGCGGCGGTATGTTTTCACTTGAGGGATCAGAGGGGATACGTTTTTTAACGAGATCAAAAGTGCTTGATTCATAGAGCTGCTTTAAGGCAGCTTCTTTTTTATTTTTACGAAATAACCCGAAATGAATGAATATTCATTCTTTTTTGTTATAATAAAAACGAGGGGGAGATAACATGCTATTAAAGAAAAGGTTCGAACAAGAAACTGTTTCTGGCGTACATATCGCCAAAGGCACGCTAACGTTTCAAGGGGTACGATTAGCGGTGCATTGCTTTGCTACAGACGGCGTGTTGATTGATACAGGAGCAGCTTCATTAGCAAATGAATTTAAAAAGTTTTTTAAGTCATTAGACATCGATCAAGTGGTGATTACTCACTTTCATGAAGATCATACAGGATGTGCTGCGTTTTTCCAAAACGAACGACAACTGCCGATTTATATGAATGAGATCATGATTGATTATTGTCGTAAACAGGCAGATTATCCGATATATCGCAAGTTTTTTTGGGGAAACCGCCCTCCTTTCCAAGCGAAGCCGATTGGAAACACGTTTTCTACACGCCATGCGATATGGGATGTCATTCATACACCTGGTCATGCTGTTGACCATCTCGCATTTCTTCATCGCGAAACAGGACAACTTTTTACAGGAGACTTATACTGCCTCGAAAAAACAAAAGTCATCTTGCGCGAAGAAAGCGTTCCTACATTAATTGAATCATTAAAAAAAGTATTAACGTACGATTTTAACGAAATGTTTTGCGCCCACGCAGGTTATGTAAAAGACGGGCGCTCCGCCTTACAACGAAAACTTCATTATTTACAAGAACTTCAAGGAAAAATTATTGATTTGTATGAAAAAGGAGCGACATTAAAACAAATACAATCTGCCCTTTTTCCAAAGAAATATCCAATCACCTTTCTTTCCCTAGGCGAATGGAGTTCTTTCCATATCGTTCGTTCGGTGATTGAAGAACATTATATGAAAAAAAAAAATTAGCGAACAGTGACGATTACTGTTCGCTAATTTGCCTTATCCTAATCGCCATCATCGTTGTTTGTGGAATTTTTTCTTTCACCTGCTTTAACGTCGCAACGATGAGAAAGCTTACAATAACTAATAAAAACCAAGAACTTACTTTTCCAAGATGAACAAAACTCCATGTATCCACTTGGTTCGGGTATTGCCAAGCGCCAAAAAACGTGGCAATATTTTCGGCGATCCATATGAAAAATCCGATAAGTAAAAAAGAAAGGACGAGCGGCATACGGTAACGCGTGCCGTTTACCTCGTATGTGACCGATGACGACCAAAAGACGATGATGACAAGTCCAATTAACCACCACCTAACGTCCATCCAATAATGATGGGTGAAAAAATTCAAATAAATCGCTGCAGCTAGCGGAACAACGAGCGAAAGCGGCGGCCATTTGAGGAGCTCCACCTTTAACCGTCGCCACGCTTGGCAAAGATAGCTAGCCACACTTGCATACATAAAGCCACTATATAAAGGCACACCGAAAATTTTAGCATACCCTTCTTCTGGATAAACCCAAGACCCCATATGCACTTTAAACAGTTCAAGCGCAAGCCCAATAAGGTGAAACAACGTAATCACTTTTAGTTCATCTCGCGTTTCTAGTCCCACACGCACCATCCACCATTGCATGAAAAGGCAAATGATAAGTAGCCAATCATAACGTGGCAAGAAAGGGAGCGGCACCATTTTTGTCACCGCTAACGAGGCAAAAATGACAACCGGAAACAAACAAGATAACGCTTGTTGCCAGCCAAAATGAACGAGTTGAATCAATGATCTCATCGCTTTTGCCTCCGATTACATCTCGTCATCGCTTCGATATTCTAAAATATCCCCAGGTTGACACTGTAACGCTTTGCAAATCGCATCTAACGTCGATAACCGAATCGCTTTTGCTTTGCCGTTTTTTAAAATCGATAAATTCGCCATCGTAATTCCTACTTTTTCTGACAACTCGGTCACACTCATTTTCCGCTTCGCCAGCATAACATCTAAATTAACAATAATCGCCATGTGATTCACCTCAAATCGTTAAGTCATTTTCCGATTTGATCTCGATAGCCTTTTGTAAAAGCTTTTGTAGCACCGCCGCAAACACAGCAACGACTAACGCTCCAAAAACTACCATTAATCCAATAATGATAATTCCTGGGGCATCGTCTAAATCGGCGGTGAGATAAAAGAACGGCATGCCTGCGATATACAATAAACTAATGACAGCGGCACAATGTTTTATATACTTTAGCGCTTTTACAGATACATCGGAAAACGCTTCGTTTTTATCAATATAAGTTAAAATGTTGAACGCTTGATACAACGCAAAGAAAAACGGAATAGCGGTAATATAAAAAAAGATAACTATTGGATAGCGCAAATACGCTAATTCCGGTAACCACTCCGCATAAAAGTTAGGAAACTTAGGCAAGACAAATACACATAGCGCAACAACAGGAGCGCCGATTATAAAAATAGCGATTTTTAAAAAAAGTGTTTCTCGCTTCACAACAAGCACCTCACTTCCATAATTTCCACTTCATTTTAATACATTATTTATCGTTTTACAATAAATAATTATTGTTTTAATTTATTTTTTTATTTTAAAACAAAAAAAGCACTTCTCTTTTTTGAGAAATGCTTATTTCTGTTACTTTCGCCAAAAAGTTGTGCAATCTGCTTTCTCTTGAATATTAAATTCAATGATTTTCTCTAACAATTCATAATTGACCGGTTCATTCCACGGAATTCGAAACAATCCTTTTGTCGCGCTATAGCCAGCTTGAGCGATTTCATCGGCAAAGCGCGTCATGCATGCTTCTTCGGGTGACACACTTAAATGATGTTTTGCTGTGGAAAAACCGATAATAAATGTGCCATGGTTGGTAAACATAGGTGTATTCCATTTGATTTGTGGTTTTAACTGTGGAAATGTATCACAAACCCACCGTAAAATTTCCTCTGTTCGATTGCGGTGGTCAACGTTGTCGATCCTTGCTAAATATTGTTTAAAAACTTCCATAAGTAAAGTATTCCTCCCTCGTTTGTTTACCATATCAATAAACATTGTGTAGCGAAATATGAAGCTTTTTAGCCACATGAACTTCTTTCTTACCAATTGATTGAAAAGCCTAGTTGTAGCTTGATAATATTTTTAATAACCGTCCACCGCCCTCTTTTCACATCTTTTATTTCATGATGTTTATGAATCAATCGAACGACCTCTTCAAGCGATGTGGCTTGATATTTTAAATACATCGTTCCTCCAAAAAAAAGATACGCAGTGGGACCAAACCATTTTCCGTTTGTAACCAAAAATATACTTTCATCCCAGCATATAATCAAGTCAAAGTGGTTCGGCTCATACGTTTCATAAGAAAATAACCGTTGTTCTTTTTGTTCCACTCTCACACTCTCCCATGATTACATATCACATGTATCCTTGTTACTATAACAATTATCACATAAAACAATATGTCAAGTAAGCCCCCTTCTAATCACTCCTCTGCAAACAATCCGTCATAACTTTTTATCTTCTCTCATACAAATAAACCGTCCATATACAACAGGAGGCGATCATCGTGGAGCGACAGGCAAAAGTAATTAGTATTATCAACTGGAAAGGCGGAGTGGGAAAGACGACTGTGACCCATCATTTAGCGACCGGACTACAACATTTATCATCTGACGAATTAGAGCTATTCGGTCTTGAACAATCTCAACCGAAAGTGTTATTGGTGGATGCGGACGCACAATGTAATCTATCCATTTCATGTTTAACACCAGAGCGGTTTGAACAGTTAGCCTATCAAGAAACGCCACCGATCGGTACGTTGAAAGATTTAATTGAACATTATTTAAAAAATGAATATCCACAAATTGATGTAAACGACTTTATTTTAAAAGCGTGCGTGCGAAGTAAAAATGAGAAAGTGTATGAACATATTGATTTGCTTCCGGCACACGCTGAACTCATTCATACAGACATGGATATTGCTGTTTATTCACGGCCTCATTTTAAAGACCATTTATTTGGTTCGGACATTTATAAATTTCAAATGCTTCACCATATTTTAAACACAGTGAAACATGAGTATGATTTTATTTTTATTGATTGTCCACCAAATTTAAATTACATTACGCAAAATGCGCTCTATGCGAGCGATTATTATTTAATTCCTGCTATCCCTGATCGGCTGTCTTCATACGGCATCTCGGCCATTAAAAATAAAGTAGATGAATTAAACGAAAGGTTTCAATCTAGTTCAAAAGAATATAGCGATACAAAACTCATCGGAATCGTCCTCAATTTCATTCGCGAATACGGAAATCAGCCAAAACAAACACAAGAAAATATGATCAATACATTGAAACGCACGCTTTCATCTGACATGATATTTAACAGCTATTTACCATACGGTGATGCCATCACGCGAGCATCGACGCTAAGTTATCCTGTATTTGCCGTTGAAAACAACCGAGCGAAACAGAGCGAATGCGTGAAAAAAATGACGCTTGAATTTTTAAACCGAATTGGCGGAGGAATTGTCGTATGAACGTAAAAACATTAACACATATGTTAGAAAAAGCGCTCGTTATTTTAAAACATTACGAACATTGCACAGTGGATGAGATGTTAGATGATCTTTCTGCAAAGTTACAAAAGCAAACGATAAAAAAACAAGCAACAAAAGAAACGGACTATGCAAACGTCATAAAAAAAATAAAAAACATGAATAAAGAGGAAGCAACAACGTTTTTAATGTCTTTTAAAAAAGAACAACTGCTTCATATCGGGGCACAAATGAATATAAAGTTGCAAAAAAGAGAAACAAAACGACTATTGATTGAATCGATTATCACCCATTGCAGTTTTTCTGAACTATATAGTCAAATGGCAAATCGAAAATTACAAAAAATCGAGTAGGAGGAGGTGATTAACCTCCGTCCTCTCACACCACCGTACGTACGGTTCCGTATACGGCGGTTCAATCAAGATCAATGACGCAAGA
>NZ_JBPODS010000027.1:0-5251 GCF_051200995.1 Anoxybacillus eryuanensis
ACTTTCTCTGCTTGCTCCGCTGGTAACGTACGAGTCACCTCTCTCACTTGCACCTCTACTGCTTTCACCGTCGAGGCACTTTCTGCTTGCTTCCGCACCTCTGCCACTTGTTTCAGTTGTGCTTCTTTTGTTTCTACCTTGGGTGCTGGGGTATTCGCTCGTATAGCTTCTTTCGCTGTACGCACCACGTCCGCTGTCACTTCTTCCTCTACTGTACGCAATGCTTGAATCAACTGTTGTCGGGCTTCCATGCTGCGCCCCATTGCCTCTTGCTGTTTCGACTGCTCAAGTGCACGCACCACTTTCTCTGCTTGCTCCGCTGGTAATGTCCGAGCCACCTCTCTCACTTGCGGCTCTACCGCTTTCACCGTTGGAGCATGTTCCACTTGCTTCCGCACCTCTGCTACTTGTTTCAGCTGGGCTTCTTGGACGTCTACTTTCGCTATTGGCGTGTTCGAGCGCAGTGTTTCTTTCATTTCTGCCTCTATTTTTTGTCCTACTGCTCTCAATGCTTGAATCAAATCTGCTTTCGCCTTTTCTCCTAGTTGTTCTACACGTTCAATCACTTCATGTAATTCATTCCCTTCCATGCGCGGCAATACCGTTTCCTTCAACTGACGAACAGCATCTTCTATATTGCGAGCGTTGCGAACAATTCGCTTTGCTTCATCAACCATTTGTTTTTGTGTAGCTGTAGACGGCTGTACCGACGCATCTTCTGTTTTCTCAACAGAAGCGAACGCTTCAAGCAATCGCTGTTTAGCGCTAAGTGGTTGACCTGAGCGATACAACTGCTCTGCTTCTTGTAACGCTGGACCTAGCGTTTGACGAACGACTTCGCTTCCTTTTGCGATAGTAAGTGCTTTTGCGACAATCGGCTCACGTTCGATTTGTTGACGTACCATTTGCAATTGCTTCTCTTGCGTTGCTGCTCGTTCAGTTTGTACATAATCTATTCTCTTTTCATTCGCCTCTGCCAAAGCAACAGCTTGCATGATGCGACTGCGAGCAAACATCTCGTGTCCGCGCTCTCTTAACAACGTCGCCTCTCGAACGGCTTTTGTGATTTCGTCATGTCCGTTCTCCTCTGCAAACTGCTTTGCCGATTCCATCGCACGATCAATGTTTCGCTCTCGTTGCAGTTGTGCACGTAGCTCACTGACCGTTTGCGACCGTTGCTTTGCGATTGGAGTAAATGAAAAATGTTCATCAATCGCTCGAACGATATCATGTAACGACTCGCTTAACGGCTTGCCGTGGAGCGCTTCATGAACCGCTTGTAACTGCTTCATCGTCATATCAAGCTTTTTGCTTGCGGCGATTTGAATCGTTTCTAACTTTTGTTCAACCGTTCCTTTTCCTTCTGCTAAAAACGTGCGTAACGACTCCACCGTTTCTCGAGTGAGCGGCAATTGCTTTTGTGCTACCATCGTCACCGCCTGGCGAAGTTCAGGCGTTTCAAACGTTTCGGATGATGATGTAGAAGGTGGTGTCACAATCTTTCCTTCGACAATATCCCCATCACTACCAGTGACTTGTACTTTCACTCGTCCAGACGGCGGTACATCGCCTTCAAAACGAAACCGAATATCGACACCTCGCAATTGCACAATCGCTTCTTTCTCACCTACTTGCTCTTTCACAACCGCTTCGTACACATCTCCTGCTTTTAACGTCACAGTCGTTGAAGATGACGATGTCGAGCGATAATGTCCGTATCCGCGAATTTCCATAACGACTCATCTCCGTTCTCCAATATTCCTATTTTTTATATCGACCATCGGTACGATGTTTTCAATGGGAGTTTGTTCCCAACTATGAGCGGATGAGCGTAAAAGAAGAAATGTCACGTGCCCCTGCTGCATAAAGAACGTTGGCCGCTTCATGCACCGTTGCCCCTGTCGTATAAATATCATCAACGATGACAATGCGCTTTTCGGCTACATCTTCTCCTGTCAAACAAAACTTGCGCCCGACAAAACGTTCACGTCTCGTTTTTTTCGATTGTTTTTCATCATCGATACGTCGCAAGGCAAAAATGATTGGCAATGATAGAAGCGAAGCGATTGCTTCCGCTTGATTAAACCCTCTTTCAGCTAATCGAGAAGGGCTAAGTGGAATCGGTACGAGGAACACATCGGAAGAAAAATGCTTAGAAAAAACCGCGCGAACATCGGAACGAAACGCTTCAATAAGCGCATAATCGCCACGAAATTTAAAACGATTGATTACTTCTTTCATCCAGTCGTTGTATATATAAACAGAATAGTTTTGTCTCAAGGCACTTTGACGCTGTTGCCACTTTATACAATCGGCACATATCGGTACGTCACTTAAACGGCTACATCGTTCACAACGATTTCCTTCAAGGCGAATAAAGCGAGCTCGACAACGCGGACAACAAACATCCGCTTGACGGAGCGTGAAAAGCATAGCAAGCGATATCGGAGGCATCCATTCATCATGACAAATGAGACACTTCATTTGTCAATCAACCCTCGCTTTCGTGCTTCATCGTTCATCCGTATAATATGGCGCTTTGCTGACACCATCGCTTTCGTTTTTCCAAAATGAAAAAAGCGAACATCACCTGTCGGGTACTGAGCACTTCGCCCGACGCGTCCTGCAATTTGCACGAGCGCACTCTCTGTAAAAATCGGTTGCTCTGCACCTAACACGGCAACGTCAATGTTTGGGACCGTTACCCCGCGCTCTAAAATGGTCGTTGTGACAAGAAGAGGAATTTGTCCACGCCGAAAAGCAAGCACTTTTTCCTTTCGTTTCGGATCTTCAGCATGTACCCCTTCAATGCGAGGGTGAAATTGTTGTAAGTACGGAACAACTTGTTGTAAAAAGTCAATGTGAGGAACGAATAAAAAGGCTTGTTTGTTTCTTTCGAGATGCTCGTTTACCCATCGAACAACACATGAAGGCAACCGCTTGTGGCGCCATTTTTTTTGCCAGTTGCCGCACCATTCAAATATAGGGACAGGAAGAGGATGACGATGATACCGTGCAGGAATCGTCACTGCTTTACGCTGACCGCTTTTTACTTCACGTTGCCATTGTTCGTTTGGGGTTGCGGTTAAATAAATGAGTGAGGAGTTCGGTTTTCGGGCCCGTTCTACCGCATAGGAAAGCATCGAGTCTACACTATACGGAAATGCATCGACTTCATCCACAATCATCACGTCAAAAGCACGGTAATACCGAAGCAATTGATGAGTCGTTGATACCGTCAGCGAAGCGAGCTTGCCGCGGTCTTGGCTACCTCCGTATAACGCTGCGATATCGACAGACGGAAAAACGTTCGCGAGGCGTGGGGCTAACTCCAATACGACATCTGTGCGCGGAGCAGCAAGACAGACGCGCTTTCCTTGCGACAACGCCATATCGATTCCTGCAAATAGCACTTCTGTTTTCCCGGCTCCACATACCGCCCAAACAAGCAAAGATTCGTTTCGATCAATCGCCTGACACACTTCATCAGAAGCAAGTTGTTGGGCTGTGGATAGTTTACCGCTCCATTTTAGCGGTGAAGAAAAAGAGGTGGAGGGAATTGGTTCCGTCCATATGACAAGCGGATTACATTCGCTACATCGCCCCATCATAATACATTTGCGACAATACGTACATATGCGTCCACAACGAGCGCATGGAAAAGACGCAAAAAGTTGCTGGTCCTCGTTGTCGCATCGCACACAGCGATAACCTTTTTTCGTTTTGACGATACTTTCAACAATTTGAATATGTTTCGCATCGTGAGAAAAAGAAAGTTCAGACTTTAGTAGCTGTTTCCCTGCGAAATACAAACAAATCACCCCCAACAAAAAAAGAAGTGGATCATTCGCCCACTTCTTCTATTCGTACCCATTAAAAAAATTCCTGCTTATTTTTTATACCAACCGAATCCCATTGCTCCTTCACCTAAATGCGTGCCGATGACAGGTCCGAAATAGCTAAGGAAAAATTCAACGTGCGGATATTGTTGCTCGAGCTTTTCTTTCCATGCGCGTGCTTCTTCTTCACGGTTCGCATGGATAATGACCGCACGCATAGGAACGCCAAGGTTCGCATCTTCAGCAAATAGTTCTTCTATGCGATGTAACGCTTTTTTACGTGTACGAATTTTTTCAAACGGAACGATGACTTTATTAACGAAATGCAAAATCGGCTTGACTTGCAGGAGACTTCCGATAAACGCCTGTGCACCGCTTAACCGCCCGCCACGTTGCAGATGCGATAAATCGTCGACCATAAAATACGCACGTACTGATTGTTTCATTTCGTTTAACCGAGCTATAATCGCTTCCGGATGCGCACCTGCTTGCGCCATTTCTGCCGCTTCCATCGCATAAAATCCTTGCACCATGCAGCTAATTTCTGAATCATATGCATACACCCGGATGCCTTCGACCATTTGACCAGCCGCAACCGCTCCTTGATACGTTCCGCTAATGCCGCTTGATAAATGAATCGAAATGACCGCATCGTATTGTTTCGACAGCTGTTCAAACGTCTCAACGAATAAACCAATCGGTGGTTGAGACGTTGTCGGCAGTTGTTCACTTGTTTTCACTTTATCAAAAAAATCAGCTGCGCTCATGTCGATCTCTTCCCGATACGTCTCTGTGCCAAAGACGACACTCAAAGGAATGATATGTATATTCAACTGTTCGCGAATATGCTTCGGGATATACGCTGTACTATCCGTTAAAATCGCCGTCTTCATCGCTCTTACCGTTACAGAAAACTTACAAAACTTTATAAATCATCTATTCATTATTTATAAAGTTTTCGTTTCTTTCCTTGTTCATCGCGCCCGATTTCGCCGAAGCTACTCTCGTTTGCTTGGCGCTCCGAAGGCTTCACTTCCCCACTAACGTATGGGTACATAGTCATGTCACATCATGGATTTGGCATATTGTTTCAAGTTGATGCTCGCGTTGAGATCGCGATCCATTTGTAACCCACACACTTCGCAACGGTACGTCCGTTCCGATAAAGAAAGGCGGTCTTTCACATGACCGCAACGGCTGCACTTTTTGCTTGACGGATAAAACCGATCTGCCACGATCAACTTGATGCCATGCCACGCACATTTGTACATCATTTTCCGCTTGAACTCGTGAAATGTTTGTTGTTGAATCGCTTTTGATAGCTTGCGATTTTTTAACATGCCACTTGTGTTCAAGTCTTCCATCACGACATACGCTGGCTTGGCTTTCACCAACGTCGTTGTGATGTGGTG
>NZ_JBPODS010000028.1:0-3438 GCF_051200995.1 Anoxybacillus eryuanensis
CGGTACCCGACTTTATTTTTTACGAAATGTAAAATCGAACGTAAGAATGTGGGCTTTATCGTTTCACAGTACCCAACTTTTTTGTAATTTAACAAAAACACACGTCATCGATTACGATGTATGTAATCGGACGTGTGGTTTTTTTGTGTCAATATCTATGCCTTGTTGATTCGTTTGTTTTGCTGATACAGTTGTACAATTTGCTCCTCCTGTTCGCTAATGATGACTTTTGGAACAGGGGTCGGTTTTTTGTTTTGATCGATGGCGACCATTGTTAAAAAGCATGTGGTTGTTAAGTGATGCTCGCCTGTAAATAAATCTTCCGTTTCGACTTTGACGAATACTTTCATGGATGTGCGTCCCGTCGAGTAGACGAATGCTTCAAGCTTTAAAATGTCACCTACTTTCGCAGAAGAAATAAAGTCAACTTTGTCAATCGAAACGGTAACGACTGCTTTTCGTGCATGGCGCATAGCGGATATTGCCGCAATTTCATCAATGTAAGCTAAAACCGTACCGCCAAAAATCGTGCCAAGATGGTTCGTATCAGAAGGCAAAACGAGCCGCGTTTGAATCGTTTTTGACTGTTCGACGCTTACTCCCATGACTTCATCCCTCCGTAAGCCAAAAGTCGTTCGCGGTATTCGTGTGCGGCTTCCACCATCGCTTTCAGTGCGGCAATTGCTTCTTTTTCTTTTCGCGTTTTTAATCCGCAATCAGGATTGACCCAAAATTGTTCTGGACGAAGAACGCGAAGTGCCCGTTCGATTTGTTCGCTTATTTCTTCTTTTGTCGGAATGCGCGGACTATGAATGTCATACACCCCTAAGCCAATTTCTTTTTTATATTCATATGTCTCAAACGCAGAAATAAGCTCGCCATGGCTTCGTGACGATTCAATGGAAATGACATCCGCATCAAGCTCATCAATAATATGCATCATATGTTCAAACTGCGAATAGCACATATGTGTATGAATTTGCGTTTCCTCTTTCACCGATGAGGTAGCGAGACGGAATGCCATGATGGCATCTTTCCAATATGATGCATGTTTCTCTTTTTTAAGCGGCAACCCTTCCCGTAACGCTGGCTCATCGACTTGAATGATGCGTATCCCTTCCTTTTCTAACTGCAATACTTCCTCACGAATCGCAAGGGCAAGCTGTATGAGTACATGTTTGCGTGAAATATCATCGCGAACGAATGACCAGTTCAATATCGTCACAGGTCCCGTCAGCATTCCTTTCACAGGTTTGTTCGTTAACGATTGAGCATACACCGTTTCTTCTACAGTCATTGGATGTAGATGCGCAATATCGCCAAAAATAATTGGCGGGCGCACACAACGCGAGCCGTACGATTGTACCCAACCGTTTGTCGTGCATGCCATCCCTTGTAGCTTTTCACCGAAAAACTCCACCATGTCTGTACGCTCAAATTCGCCATGGACAAGCACGTCGAGCCGCAACTGTTCTTGAATGTCGATCCATTTTGCGATTTCTTTTTTTATAAACGATTTATATTGATTGTCGTTCCATTCACCTTTTTTCCACTTCATCCGAGCTTGGCGCACGTCGCTCGTTTGTGGGAAGCTACCGATCGTCGTTGTCGGCAAAAGCGGAAGCTGTAAACGGGCTTGTTGTGCTTTTTGTCGTTCGCTGTAAGGTGTTCGGCTTACCGGAATGGTTGTAATGTCATTTATTTGTTCTTGTTGTTGGCGGAACTTAGTTAAATCACTGTTTGTTTGTTGATCGTATTTGATTAGCTCGTCGATCGTTACGTTTCCGTTCATATACTCTGTCAACATACGTATTTCATCTAATTTTTCATCGGCAAATGATAAAGCCCCAGCAAGCTCCGTTGGCAATGTATGTTCATGTTTTGTCGTGACAGGAACATGCAGTAAGCTACAAGACGGTTGAATAATGAGTTGTTCAGCAACGTTTGCTAGATGGTGAAGGAGCGTCGCTTTTTGTGCAAGCGAGCTTTTCCATATATTTCGACCGTCTACAACCCCAGCAACTAATATTTTATCTTTCGGAAATCCATAGGTGTTTATGTTTTTCATGTTTTCGCCATTACCATGTACAAAGTCAAGCCCAATGCCTGCGACAGGTAAGGCAATGATTTCACGATAATGCGATACGCTATCAAAATATGTTTGTAAAATAAGGTTTATATTTGGTACATCGCGATGAAAAACTTCATATACATCACGAAATGCATCGACTATGTCATCATCTATATCTTGAACGAGAATCGGCTCATCGATTTGGACGAATGACACGCCTGCTTCGCCTAGTTGTTTTAACAATTCCACATAAACAGGAACTAATTGTGCGAGATGTTTTCGCCACTCGTTTCGCTCGTATTGCTTAGAAAGCAAAAGAAACGTAATCGGTCCAAGTAATACAGGTTTTGTTTCTAAATCGAATGTTTCTTTTACAAGGTTGTATTCTTTCAATAGGCGATTCTCTACTAATCTTGGCTTTGTTTGTCCAATTTCAGGCACGATGTAATGGTAATTTGTATTAAACCATTTCGTCATTTCAAGCGCATGTTGCCCATTTGTCCCACGTGCCATCGCAAAATATTGCTCAAGCGTATCGTCTATTTGTTGAAATCGTTCTGGAATATACCCAAACATAAATGCTGTATCTAACACGTGATCGTATAAAGAAAAATCTCCGATTGGAATGAGATCGATTCCTTTCTCTAGTTGTTTACGAATCGAATCGAGTCGAATCGCTTCCATTGTTTTTGCGAATTGCTCTTTGTCTATTTGCCCATTCCAAAAAGATTCTAATGCTTTTTTCCATTCTCTTTTTTCACCAATGCGCGGATACCCTACATTTGAACTACGGATGAACAAGTTAAGCACCTCCAGTTATTTATATCCCAATCAAGCAAAAAAACCCTCTTCCAAACAGAAGGAGGGCATAGCTAGCTCGTATTGAGATACACGAAGTGCCTCAAGATCATATGTCCTCACTCCTCCCTATGACGCGTAGGTCGTAAGTGCATACAACAGGCAGGTCTCCTGACTTAGCTTCATCGCTGCTTATCTCCTTCCCATTTCGCATGAAACAGTGGATGATGATAAACAGCTCTGCATCACAGTGGCGCGACCGTGTTGGATTTTCACCAAACTTCCCTTTTAAGATTCACAACATGTTGTGAACCACCTGTTGCGTGAACTTATTATGTTATTGTATAAAATTCAGAATAAACGAACTTTTTGTTTTTTTCAACTGAAATGTTTTTTTCGTGTGGACGTCTTGAGAAACGCTATGATAAATGGGTATATTTTTCTTTTAAGTTAATATTGATATTTTATTGATAATTTTGGGTCTTCACCATTTTCTGTGATTTCCACTCAATCCCAGAAACATGTTAGCTGGATGAAATGGGTTCATCAGTCAAGATCCTTCTTCCGCA
>NZ_JBPODS010000029.1:0-3048 GCF_051200995.1 Anoxybacillus eryuanensis
TGTAAATTATCATTTTATCCCCGAATAAAACGCCTTCTTTTTTGCAAATTCCTTCGGGATATACTTCTCCCTCTTTCTGAAATAGTATGCTAAATTTTTAGTGAATTGTTTCGGAGGGGGAGGATGAGATCGTGATCCAGTTGTATAACTTCGGGGTTGATGTGCAAACCTATGCGAATCGAGGAAAACAAAATGCGTTTCCGTCCATCCATCGTTGTCCACATTGTCAGGCGAAACGCAATCTTTATCGTCATGGCTATTACGAACGAAATGCATTGGTGGGGCAAGACGCCTATCGGATTTGGATTGCTCGTTATCGGTGCGTGATATGCAAAAAGACGGTGACCGTGCTTCCCACGTTCCTCTTGCCGTATTTCCAATACACGATTTGGACGATTATCCACTGGCTCAAGGAACGCCTCTCCTCTCTCTTAGGCAAGGGGAAGGGTTCGTCCAAGTTTTTTCCTCTCCGACAAGGAGTAGATGTTTATATGCGTCGATTTCTTGCTCATTTACCGTGGCTTCGTTGGTTTTTTCAAACCAAAGGGAAACGAATCCCGAGGGTGTCCAATAAACCACTCGTTCAAGCCCAAGAGTGGATACAAACCATCGAGGGAGTTGGGGTGGAGAAACTCGTCGAAGCGATGTGGAGGGAACATTCGACTCATTTTTTAGCAAATAGATTCGGTGCCTAATTTGTTTCTTTTTGGTTGTATTTCCAAAAACAATCGATTCCACAAACCTTTTGCGTCGACGAGGGGAAAGGGATTCGGTATGATGGAGGCAGGACGAACCGATTGGTTCTTCCGCAACGTCGGAGAAGGAGGAAACCTTGATGGACGAATCAATGAGACAAGAAATCGCCCTATTTCGGTATGGATTGATCGCACCGTTAGTGAATGGGCAGGTCGATCCGAAATCGTACGTGAAGGAGGTGTCAACGCGCATGCATGCCGTTCCGCACTATGGCGAAAAACGGATCGCAGCGAAGACGATTCTAGACTGGTGCACCCAGTATAAAAAAGGCGGATTTGAAGCACTGAAGCCAAAACGTCGAGCGGATCGCGGCCATTCTCGAAGACTCACGATGGAAGACGAGGAGCACATATTGGCATTACGAAAAAAATATCCCCATGCGCCGGTGACGGTGTTTTACCAACACCTCATCGAGCAGGGGGAAATAGAAAAACAAAACATATCCTATTTCACTATATATCGTTTATTGAAAAAATACAACCTTGTTGGGAAAGAAAATTCCCCGATGCCTGAACGAAAACGGTTTGCGTACGATCGAGTGAATGAGCTATGGCAAGGGGATTTATCCCATGGTCCAGTGATTCGAGAGAATGGAAAGGCGCAAAAAACGTTTTTGATCGCCTACATCGATGATTGTTCACGGGTCGTGCCGTATGCCCAGTTTTTCTCTTCCGAGAAATTTGACGGGTTGCGCATCGTGACAAAAGAAGCGTTCCTGCGGTACGGGAAACCGAAGCGCATCTACTCCGATAACGGCAAAATTTATCGCTCGGAACCCCTACAATATGCTTGCGCAGAATTAGGGATCACGCTCATTCATACGCAGCCATATGATCCACAAAGCAAAGGGAAAATCGAGCGATTTTTCCGGACAGTGCAAACTCGGTTTTACCCGTTGTTGGAGATGGAGCCAGTGACGTCGCTTCCAGCGTTGAACGAGCGCTTCTGGAAGTGGCTCGAAGAAGACTACCACCGGAAGCCCCATGCGTCGCTAGAAGGAAAAACGCCACATGAAGTGTTTCAGTCGCAAGTGCACATGGTATCGTTCGTGGAGGACGCGACTTGGCTGGACACGATTTTTTTGAAACGGGAGTTTCGCAAAGTGAAGGCGGATGGAACGATTACGTTAAACAAACAGCTGTATGAGGTTCCGCCTCGATTTATTGGACAATCCGTGGAAATTCGGTATGATGAGCAAGGGGTGTATGTATACGAAGACGGCAAAGAAGCAGCGAAAGCGACGCTGGTGCGCATGCACGATAATGCCTACGTCAAACGACATCGATCGCCGTTTGTGGGGCTAGGAAAGGAGGCAGGAACGGATGTATAAAACGTTCTACTCCCTTTCTCGAGAGCCGTTTTCGAAAGACACCAATCCGTCGGAAGCGTATCGAGGGTCTTCTTACGAAGAGGCCTTACATGCATTGGATTACGTGAAACGAACGAAAGGAATAGGGTTACTGACAGGAGAGCCGGGGGCGGGGAAAACATTCGCCCTTCGGACGTTCAAAGAATCATTGAATCCTTCGTTGTATCACGTGGTGTATTTCCCGTTATCCACGGGCGGGGTGATGGATTTTTATCGAGGATTAGCGTTAGGGTTAGGCGAGGAACCGAAATACCGAAAGGTGGACTTGTTTTACCAAATTCAACAAGGAATCGAACGAATGTATCAGGAACGTCGAATCACTCCAGTGATTCTGCTAGATGAAATGCATCTTGCGAAAGATGTGTTTTTGCAAGATATCGCCATTCTGTTTAATTTTCACATGGACTCCACGAATCCGTTTGTGTTGATTTTGGCAGGACTGCCACACTTACAGATACGGTTGCGCTTGAATCACCACCGTCCGCTTCAACAACGCATCATCATGCGGTATCGGATGGGAGCGCTCTCGAAAGAAGAAGTGGCAGCGTACATTGAACAGCGAATGAAGCAAGCAGGAGCGAAGCACTCGATTTTTACCCCTGCGGCTTTAGAGGCGATCGCCCTACAGTCGCAAGGATGGCCACGAGTCATCAATACGTTAACGACGACGTGCCTTTTATACGGCTACCAGCTAAAAAAGGACGTGATTGACGAAGAGATTGTTCGAATGGCGGTGGAGGAAACAGGGGCATAGGGAGCCGAACGGCTCCTCTTCTTTTTCTGATTTTCGTCTGAGATAATGTGCAAAGGATCGGAAAAAGCGTGCAAAATCGGAGAAAATTCGCAAACATTTTGCACGGTATTTCCGATTTTCATCCAAAATAATTTGAAAAAGTAGTTCTGAAATAGTGTGCTAATTTACA
>NZ_JBPODS010000030.1:0-2787 GCF_051200995.1 Anoxybacillus eryuanensis
CATAGCGTATGGAGGGCATACCCGGGGAACTGAAACATCTAAGTACCCGGAGGAGAAGAAAGCAAAAGCGATTCCCTAAGTAGCGGCGAGCGAAACGGGAACAGCCCAAACCAAGAGGCTTGCCTCTTGGGGTTGTAGGACACTCAATACGGAGTGACAAAGGAACGGAGTAGATGAAGCGGTCTGGAAAGGCCCGCCAGAGGAGGTAACAGCCCTGTAGTCGAAACTTCGTTCCCTCCTGAGTGGATCCTGAGTACGGCGGGACACGAGGAATCCCGTCGGAAGCAGGGAGGACCATCTCCCAAGGCTAAATACTCCCTAGTGACCGATAGTGAACCAGTACCGTGAGGGAAAGGTGAAAAGCACCCCGGGAGGGGAGTGAAAGAGAACCTGAAACCGTGTGCCTACAAGTAGTCAGAGCCCGTTTATGGGTGATGGCGTGCCTTTTGTAGAATGAACCGGCGAGTTACGATCTCGTGCGAGGTTAAGTCGAAAAGACGGAGCCGTAGCGAAAGCGAGTCTGAATAGGGCGTATAGTACGAGGTCGTAGACCCGAAACCAGGTGATCTACCCATGTCCAGGGTGAAGGTAGGGTAATACCTACTGGAGGCCCGAACCCACGCACGTTGAAAAGTGCGGGGATGAGGTGTGGGTAGGGGTGAAATGCCAATCGAACTTGGAGATAGCTGGTTCTCCCCGAAATAGCTTTAGGGCTAGCCTCGAGTTGAGAGTCTTGGAGGTAGAGCACTGATTGGGCTAGGGGCCCTCATCGGGTTACCGAACTCAGTCAAACTCCGAATGCCAATGACTTATACTCGGGAGTCAGACTACGAGTGATAAGATCCGTGGTCAAGAGGGAAACAGCCCAGATCACCAGCTAAGGTCCCAAAGTGTACGTTAAGTGGAAAAGGATGTGGAGTTGCTTAGACAACCAGGATGTTGGCTTAGAAGCAGCCACCATTTAAAGAGTGCGTAATAGCTCACTGGTCGAGTGACTCTGCGCCGAAAATGTACCGGGGCTAAACGTACCACCGAAGCTGTGGGACGACTTACGTCGTCGGTAGGGGAGCGTTCTAAGGGCGTCGAAGCTAGACCGGAAGGACTAGTGGAGCGCTTAGAAGTGAGAATGCCGGTGTGAGTAGCGAAAACAGAGGTGAGAATCCTCTGCACCGAAAGCCTAAGGTTTCCTGAGGAAGGCTCGTCCGCTCAGGGTTAGTCGGGACCTAAGCCGAGGCCGAAAGGCGTAGGCGATGGACAACAGGTTGATATTCCTGTACCACCTCCTCACCGTTTGAGCAATGGGGGGACGCAGGAGGATAGGGTCAGCGCGCGACTGGTTGTGCGCGTCCAAGCAGTTAGGCGCCTCAAGTAGGCAAATCCGCTTGAGTAGGCTGAGCTGTGATGGCGAGGGAAATATAGTACCGAAGTGCCTGATTCCACACTGCCAAGAAAAGCCTCTAGCGAGGTGAGAGGTGCCCGTACCGCAAACCGACACAGGTAGGCGAGGAGAGAATCCTAAGGTGCGCGGGAGAACTCTCGTTAAGGAACTCGGCAAAATGACCCCGTAACTTCGGGAGAAGGGGTGCTCCCTCGGGTGAAAAGCCCAGGGGAGCCGCAGTGAAAAGGCCCAAGCGACTGTTTATCAAAAACACAGGTCTCTGCGAAGCCGTAAGGCGAAGTATAGGGGCTGACACCTGCCCGGTGCTGGAAGGTTAAGGGGAGCGCTTAGCGCAAGCGAAGGTGCGAACCGAAGCCCCAGTAAACGGCGGCCGTAACTATAACGGTCCTAAGGTAGCGAAATTCCTTGTCGGGTAAGTTCCGACCCGCACGAAAGGTGTAACGACTTGGGCACTGTCTCAACGAGAGACCCGGTGAAATCATAGTACCTGTGAAGATGCAGGTTACCCGCGACAGGACGGAAAGACCCCGTGGAGCTTTACTGCAGCCTGATATTGAATGTTGGTGCGACATGTACAGCATAGGTGGGAGACTGAGAAGCCTGGACGCCAGTCTAGGTGGAGTCGCCGTTGGGATACCACCCTTGTCGTACTGAGATTCTAACCCGCACCCCTGATCGGGGTGGGAGACAGTGTCAGGTGGGCAGTTTGACTGGGGCGGTCGCCTCCCAAAGCGTAACGGAGGCGCCCAAAGGTTCCCTCAGAATGGTTGGAAATCATTCGTAGAGTGTAAAGGCAGAAGGGAGCTTGACTGCGAGACCTACAAGTCGAGCAGGGACGAAAGTCGGGCTTAGTGATCCGGTGGTTCCGAATGGAAGGGCCATCGCTCAACGGATAAAAGCTACCCCGGGGATAACAGGCTTATCTCCCCCAAGAGTCCACATCGACGGGGAGGTTTGGCACCTCGATGTCGGCTCATCGCATCCTGGGGCTGTAGTCGGTCCCAAGGGTTGGGCTGTTCGCCCATTAAAGCGGTACGCGAGCTGGGTTCAGAACGTCGTGAGACAGTTCGGTCCCTATCCGTCGCGGGCGTAGGAAATTTGAGAGGAGCTGTCCTTAGTACGAGAGGACCGGGATGGACGCACCGCTGGTGTACCAGTTGTCCCGCCAGGGGCACAGCTGGGTAGCTATGTGCGGAAGGGATAAGCGCTGAAAGCATCTAAGCGTGAAGCCCCCCTCAAGATGAGATTTCCCATCGCGTCAAGCGAGTAAGATCCCTTGAAGATGACAAGGTAGATAGGTCCGAGGTGGAAGCGTGGCGACACGTGCAGCTGACGGATACTAATCGATCGAGGACTTAACTAAACACATAAGAAAAGCGGAGAACGGT
>NZ_JBPODS010000031.1:0-1489 GCF_051200995.1 Anoxybacillus eryuanensis
TGGTTCATCACCAAATTTTGTGATTTAGTGACAAAAAAGAGAAAGCACTGACGAAATCCTGGCAATAATGTTAGTGGTGAAATCAACATTAAGGAGGTCTCGTAAGTGCTTTCGATACCACTAGGATTGCCAGAATTGAAAGTGATTAAACAAGAACTTCATTCCTATGGTTATGCGATTCATGTAGAGAAAACAGAGACACAGGAACGCTGCCCTCATTGTGGGTTTGCCACTTCCACTGTCCACGACAGACGGACAAGAAAAGTACGGGATTTGGCGATTTTCCATCAGCCGGTGTACTTGTTCGTCAAGGTAAAGCGCTATCGGTGCTGGAATTGTTCCCACGTGTTTTCTGCCTCTTTGGAATCGATTCAGCCCAATCAACATTACACCAATCGATTTTGTGAGCACTTGTATGAACTTTGTGAAGGCTCCACCATTCAAGATGTTAGCCGAAAGCACCGCATCCCATATACGACATTGGAACGCATCTACTACTCCATCGCATCAAAAAAAGCAAAAGAACGCCAAACCGCAACGGAGGCATCCTGTCAGGAAGGGATGGTGCTTAGCTTAGATGAAATCGCGGTAAAAAAGGGACATCAGTATGAAACCGTATTGATGGATGCTAAAGCTGGATCGGTCATGGGAATGCATGCCGATCGCCAATGTGACTCCGCCATCCACTTGTTGAGCCAGAATGTCCTGTCGAGAGAAAGGGTTCAAACGGTGATTCTTGACATGTGGGAACCTTATCATAAGGCGGTTCGTGCCCTGTTTCCATCTGCTTCGATTGTCATCGATAAGTACCATGTGGTTCAAAAAGTGACACAAGCCTTGGATCAAGCAAGAAAGGAATGTTCTCCATTGAAGAAGGCTCGATATCTTCTCTTAAAAGGCTGTGAAAAGCTTCGTAAAGATCAACGGCGTCGATTAGACGATATCTTGGAGGAGTATCCGGTACTTTCCATTGCCTATTATCTGAAAGAGTTGTTTAGAGATTTTTACCGAACCGATGGATATAACGAAGCAAAGGAACGCTTGGAAGAATGGATTCAGTTAGCCAAACAGAGCCCTTTTGCTTCTTTTCAGGAAGTAGCCAACACGCTTGAAAGGTGGAAGGAGCCGATTCTTTCCTACTTTTTGTACCCATATACCAATGCCCGAATCGAGGGGACGAATCACAAGATCAAAAACATCAAACGCCGAGCATATGGCTATCGAAATCGAGAACGGTTTCGTTTGCGTGTATTTCTGGAGTGTACAGGGAACACTACAGGTAGTCAGGCTTCTTAAGCGCTCCCTTCTTCCGCTATCGGTATGATAGTTGGTAGAATGGAACCCGTCAAGGAAAGCGCTTGACTGTTTCCATTCTACCAACTTGGTGGTCTGTATGCGGAAGAAGGATCTTGACTGATGAACCCATTTCATCCAGCTAACATGTTTCTGGGATTGAGTGGAAATCACAGAAAATGGTGAAGACCCAAAA
>NZ_JBPODS010000032.1:0-1446 GCF_051200995.1 Anoxybacillus eryuanensis
AGTGCCGAGGGCCGGACTCGAACCGGCACGGTAGTCACCTACCGCAGGATTTTAAGTCCTGTGCGTCTGCCAATTCCGCCACCCCGGCATGGCATGTTGGAGCGGAAGACGGGACTCGAACCCGCGACCCCCACCTTGGCAAGGTGGTGTTCTACCACTGAACTACTTCCGCATTATGCGGGTGGAGGGACTTGAACCCCCACGCCAGAGGCGCCAGATCCTAAGTCTGGTGCGTCTGCCAATTCCGCCACACCCGCATCATGGTGAGCCATGGAGGACTCGAACCTCCGACCCTCTGATTAAAAGTCAGATGCTCTACCTGCTGAGCTAATGGCTCGTTATAAGTCAAAAAAACCTACTCAATCTCCCTTTACCTGTCCCTTCCTCTACTAGCACACCCAAGATGTCAAGTGCGTCGGGACAACTCGTAACATATTCGAAGAAGCTTTGCTCGTTGCTGGGCTAATGGCTCAAAAAAAGAACCTGGTGCCGGCTGCAGGACTTGAACCCGCAACCTACTGATTACAAGTCAGTTGCTCTACCAATTGAGCTAAGCCGGCATCTTTAAAATGGTGGCTCGGGACGGAATCGAACCGCCGACACAAGGATTTTCAGTCCTTTGCTCTACCGACTGAGCTACCGAGCCATACATGGCGGTCCCGACGGGACTCGAACCCGCGATCTCCTGCGTGACAGGCAGGCATGTTAACCACTACACTACGGGACCATTTTGGTTGCGGGGGCAGGATTTGAACCTGCGACCTTCGGGTTATGAGCCCGACGAGCTACCTGGCTGCTCCACCCCGCGACGATGAGAAAAAACTTCTTTTTAACTTTTATATGGTGGAGGATGACGGGATCGAACCGCCGACCCCTTGCTTGTAAGGCAAGTGCTCTCCCAGCTGAGCTAATCCTCCATAAAAGATGACCCGTACGGGATTCGAACCCGTGTTACCGCCGTGAAAGGGCGGTGTCTTAACCACTTGACCAACGGGCCATATATCATTTCCTAAGTGGCTGGCGGAGAGCAAGGGATTCGAACCCTTGAGACGCTTATCACGTCTACACGATTTCCAATCGTGCTCCTTCGACCACTCGGACAGCTCTCCGTAAATGGCTCCGCAGGTAGGATTCGAACCTACGACCGCTCGGTTAACAGCCGAGTGCTCTACCACTGAGCTACTGCGGAATAAATATATAAGTGTTTCATACCGCTTAACCATTATTTAAGACAAAGGTTACTGCCTCTTCCTCTACTCGCATATTCAGCGATGATGGATGCGTCGAGGCAACTCGCAGTTCAATCAATGAAGCATTGCTCGTCACTGAGCTACTGCGGAATAATTCATGTTTTGCCCGGCAACGTCCTACTCTCGCAGGCGGTGTCCCGCCAACTACCATCGGCGCTGGAGAGCTTAACTTCCGTGTTCGGGATGGGAACGGGTG